>SLMV01000123.1 GCA_007133365.1 Clostridia bacterium | reverse complement strand
TTCTTCCACTGGGATACCGTTACCGGGTGCACGTCATAGGCCCGGGCGATCTCCGATAGGGACCGATCCGACCGAAGAGCCTCCATCACCACTTTGAACTTGAACTCCGGACTATACCGCTTCCGCTTACTTGCCATCTCAACTTTCTCCCATCGGGGAAAGGATATCACTAACCCACCCAAATCGTTAGTGCCAACACTGGGTCAGATCTAAGGGCGCAGAGCCACATCTCAAGTTTCTTCAACCCAAGGTCATCAACTAAAGTCTAATCGTTTGACTCTCGAGATCACGGGGGGTCGTCGTAATAACCTCGGGTCCATCCGATCCGACGAGGGCCGTATCATCAATTCGAAAACCACCCAAACCATAGATGTAGATCCCCGGTTCAATTGCCCAAAGTTCGCCTTCCAGAAGCGGGCCATGATTAAATCCAACATCAAACGGATGCTCGTGCGCCCCAATCCCCAAAGGATGGCCGGTCCGGTGCCGAATATTATTTCCGTATCCAGCGGATTCAATAATCCTCTGGGCCGCAGCATCAACGGACGAGATGGCATTCCCAGGACGCAACTCGGCCAAAGCGGCTTGATTAGCGGATAATGCGGCCTGGAACGCTTTAGCTTGATCCTGACTCGGTTCTCCCAAGATCCACGTGCGTTCATTCTCGCAAGTGTAACCGTTAATCCGCGCAGTCAGAATGTTGACCACCACATGCCCCGCTTGCATCCGTTCATGGGAATCCATACCCATGCCATGGGGCGCGGCGGAGGCGGGTCCAGTCAGGCTATAACCTCGGCAGGTGATATGGGCTTTCGGAAATAGCTCAGCCCCTTTTATGTGCATTTGTTTGATCGCTTCAAAATCAACTTCTTGAACCAACTTACCGGGCGCTACCAGGGTGCGAAATACCTCCTGACCATAATCGGTCAGGATGCCGGCATGTCGAACCAGGTCCTGTTCTTCTTTGCATTTAACCCGTCGCATCTGGAGCAACAAATCGGGCTCCGCTGTCATCTCTATTTTGGGCAAATACTTAATGAGATCCCTGATGGCATCCGGCTTGGTGTCACAAGCTATAACACCTCGGTCAATGCCCCCACGTTTCAGTAAATCGGCGATCAGTTGCACCCATTGCGGATACGTGTAATAGCGATTGGTTGAGGCGGGGTGTTCGCGCCAGAAAAAGGTCTCAGTGATTGCCAGTTTTCCCCGTTCTTTTGCCAGCCTCACGCGGTGAGTCGAGATTTCGTTCATCACAAAAAATGGCTCTGCCCCGACGGGAATCACCACTGCTAATGGGCGCTCCCACGTCATCTCTTCAAGCAATAATCCTGACAAATAGAAGGCGTTTTCAGGCTCAAGGACAACCAAAGCCTGGTAGGATTCGCGTTCTAACCAGGAACGGATCAGGTGGTGCCGCTGTTCGAAGACACCTAGGGATAAGCTTTCCATAGAGACTCCTTCCTAGAATCTTGGCAATGATAAGGCGCAGACTTCCCCGAAAAAACCGGGAAAACCTGCGCCTACTAAATACTACTGCGCCAACCGAATATCCATTCCACGGATATGGTTGTCGAAACGGGGCTCATAATCGAGTCGAGTATTGATGCCCCAGAGCGTACTTTGCTGGAAAAGCCCAATATATAGGCGTTCATCAGCAACAATCTGTCCAATTTCGTGATAGGCCCTCAAGCGGGCATCGTCATCATGAACTTCGGTAAACGCAACGTCGATGAGTTCATCTAACCGTTGGTATTTTGATGGATCCGCCCACGCCTCCAAGTTGTCCTGGGCATAGCGAATCATCGAATCGCTGCCCGGAACGAATTGCGCCACCGCCATGCGGGGATCCATATTGCCGCCGGCCGCGTGGAAATACAGCTCTTGTGCTTTTCTTGGCGCCTGAATCTCACTTCGGAACGTGCTACCATCCATAAGGCGCAAATCGACGTCAAATCCGACTTCTTCTAACATTGCACGAACCACCTGGGCCACATCCCCATGAGGTGCGTCTTCGGGAGCATGAATCACTACTTTACATTCACCCGGACCGTAACCTGCTTCTGATAGCAGCTCACGAGCACGCTCGGGATCATATAGACAGGCTTCGGGCCCGAAAAGTGCGGGGTTAGCTTCTGGCAAGGGTTCGAACATTCGCATCCGATAAGCCTCCCCCTCGCCACCGGCAATATCGCGCAAGGCGTACTTATCCAAGGCTTTTTCAATTGCTTCCCGAACGCGCGGGTCTTCGGTAGTAAATTCACGGGTTAACTCTGGATCATCCGGATAGTTGGGGTGAGGACCGAAACGCGGATGCATGAAAAGACCTCGGTCAATGTTAACGTATTTCGTTGTGAGATGGTCTTCTGCGTCAACACGTTGTTCATCCTCTGGGTGAATGTCATAAATGATGTCGACGCCTTCCGTGAGAAGCTCGGCCACGCGGGTTGAGGCTTCCGGGATGATCCTAAACTCCAACTCGTCAAAGTCCGGACGTCCTCCCCAGTAGTCTTCATTAGCCTCAAACAGCACATGCTCATCACGAACCCAATCTTTCAACTTCCAAGGGCCTGAACCCATAGGCGAGGAATGAACGCCTTCCGGGCCGACCTCCTCCACATAAGCTTTACTGACTATGCCCGAACCCGTGGCACGAAAATGAAACAGGATAATCGAACTCGGTTCTTCTGTAATGAAATCGAGGGTATAGTCATCGTGAATCACGATGTCCTCGTACCAGTCGTATTGACCCGCAACAATATAAAGTTCTCTGGTTCCCTCTCTTACGCGTTCCCAATGGAACTTAACATCCTCCGCTGTTAGCTCCGTTCCATCATGGAATCGAACGCCTTCTTGAAGATATAGCCGGAAGGTATAGTCATCAATGTGTTCCCACTCCCGTGCCAATTCGGGTAGAAATTCAGATCCGTCACCACTACGAACCATGATTGAATCGTAAGCGTTTTGAATTAACCATTCCGGGGCCGTCAGCCAGTCTTGGGGGGGATCCCAGGATCCAACACCCTGCGCTTGTGCCACAACCACTCGTTGAGGTTCTCCTGGCTCTTCAACCGGATCCGGATCCGGTTCTACATCCACATCGTTTTCATCCGGATCGGGTTCATCAGGATCAACCGCGGGGGCACAACTAAAGGATAGCAAAACAAACAACGCGAGGATTACCGCTAACATCCATTTGCTCCTGCTAAGCATGGGCTTCATCCCTTCTCGTGAAAAACCAATACACATTTCACCCAGCCCCAACGAGTTTTAGGGCCTTGACCGTCCTAGCTCAACTACTGCACTCGCTTTGAGCTATCCTAAAGAATCGGGTACGTCCGCTTCAAATTATTGTTTTGCTTGGTCCTGAGTTAAGTTGTTTAGGCCGCTCGCTGTCAGGTTGAGCGTCAATATGACAATTGCGTCCCAAATGTAGTGGTAAGCCTTGTTGATCCACTCGCCTCGATTGATGATAGTGCGACTTCGCCGTCCATCAAGAATGATCCGGCCAGTGAAGGTGAGCAACATTTCTAGATCCGATTGATAAGGTGCGATGAGATTTCTGCATCCCGCATATTGAATATATGCTATTCCCACAATAAAGGTTCTATCCCCTCGTCATATTTCCTGCTAATACCCCGACTTATACTAACCTATCGACGATATTACCTAGAATTCGTGCGGAAGAACAGGAAAATAATGGGGATGGCATCCGTTAAGAGATTTCAATCTTTGCCGGACCAAACAAG
>SLMV01000172.1 GCA_007133365.1 Clostridia bacterium | reverse complement strand
TGCATCCTGTGTAACCCCATCATCAAATTTGGTGCGCTATGGGAAGCCGCCCAGGTTTGGCGTCCTGAGTATATGGCGACGGGGCACTACTTACGAACACGTTATGATGCCACCTTGGGACAGCACCGGCTTTGCCGTCCGCGGGATCAAAGCCGCGATCAAACCTATATGTTATATCGTCTTCAACCGGATCAAGTCATGCGAACACTTTTCCCGCTCGGCGAGTACTCCAAAGAAGCGGTCCGTTTGGAAGCGAAGAAACGGGGCCTGCCGTCCGCGTCCCAACCGGACAGTCAGGAGATCTGCTTTGTTCCCGATGACTACCGTGACTTTCTCGCTCGCCATGCGGCCGAGGCGATTGAGGCCGGTCCGATCCTCGACCGAGACGGAAACGTATTGGGCGAACACCGAGGCCTTCCCTTCTACACAGTGGGACAGCGGCGGGGTTTAGGGATCAGTGCCGAACATCCCCTTTACGTCTTACAGTTGGACGCTGAGAATAATGCCCTGATCGTCGGACCGGAGCGTGACCTCGACGCGGGGGGCGCCCGTCTTCACGATGTCCATTTGATGGTGCCGGACCATCTGGTTTTAAACACACGCTTTCGCGTTCAGATTCGCTATAGTTCTCCGCCGGTTGGCGCGCATCTCGTGCCGCGGTCATCGACCTTCGATTTGGTATTTGATACCCCGCAAAAAGCGGTAACCCCGGGCCAGTCCGCCGTCTTCTATCAGGGCGATTGTCTTTTGGGTGGGGGGATCATCGACCGGGCCCTACCAGTGGGATGAACGAACGCTCGGCAGCTCTTATTCGGCCATTGAATCCCCCGTACGGGGTGATATAATCGAATCAAACGATGACAGACACGAAGTACCTTGCCGGCCGTCATCAGAGACGGACGGGTCGCTGCGACGTTCGGTCGGTGGCGAGGGAACGCCCGTCTCGAGTCCACGAAATCCTCAAAAAAAGCGTGGCGGTGGGAACCGTTATTGACCGAAAGAGCCGGTGATGGAACCGGGAACAGGGTGGTACCGCGGATGACCCGCCCCTGACGGGGTTGGGTCTTTGTATTTTTAGGAGGATTGGTGATGACCCAAGATAATATTCCACGTTCATCCGAAGATATTCGAGAGTCCTTTCTCGCCTTTTTTGAAAAGTATCAGCATCGGCGGATGCCGAGTGCTCCGTTGATTCCGAAGAACGATCCGACGCTCCTTTTCACCAATGCGGGCATGGTCCCGTTTAAAGACTTCTTTCTCGGTCAACGTCAGCCACCACATGATCGTGTGACCTCGGTGCAAAAATGCGTCCGGGCTGGGGGTAAACATAACGACCTGGAATGGGTGGGGGTGACCCCTCGCCACCACACGTTCTTCGAAATGTTAGGGAACTTTTCGTTTGGTGATTATTTTAAGAGGGAGGCGATCGCCTTCGCTTGGGAATATCTGACCGATGTCGTACAGCTATCCCCAAAGCGTTTGTGGATTACCGTTTTTGAAACCGATGATGAAGCGGTGGACTATTGGCGCGAGACGGCCGGCCCCGACGTTTGCATACTGCGATTAGGCGAAGCGGAAAACTTTTGGTCGATGGGGGATACGGGGCCTTGCGGGCCGTGTAGCGAGGTCATTTATGATCGGGGAGAACGCCATCGTTGTTCGGCCGAAACCTGCGCCATTGGGGCCTGTGACTGTGATCGTTGGCTCGAGATCTGGAACCTGGTCTTTATGCAATATGACCGGGACGAAGCGGGAGAACTTCATCCGCTGGAGCAAACCGGAATTGACACCGGCATGGGATTGGAGCGCATGGCCTCGGTCCTTCAAAATGTCGCATCGGATTATGATACGGACCTTTTTAGGCCGCTCATCGCTGCATTGGAAAAGCTGACGGGACATCAATACGCGGGAACCGATGTGCGGGCGGATTTTGCCTTTCGTGTCATTGCGGATCACATCCGAGCGTGTGCGTTTTTGATTGCCGATGGGGTTTTTCCCTCCAATGAAGGACGTGGATATGTGCTTCGGCGTATTCTCCGGCGCGCCTATCGTTTCGGCGTGGAACTCGGGTTCGAGGAACCGTTCTTATGGCAGCTGATCGATACCGTGGTTGATCAATTAGGTGGCATCTATCCCGAATTACGGGAACGGCAGGCGTTTATGAGAGACATCTTGCGAAAAGAAGAAGCACGATTTGCCGAGACCCTTGATCAGGGAATGGCGCTGTTAGAAGAAGTGATTCAAAAGACGAAAGCCAATGGCAACACCACGATCGGCGCGGCCGAAGCGTTCATCCTTTATGACACGTTCGGGTTTCCCATCGATCTTCTCGAAGATGTCGCCTTCGAACGCGGCCTTTCGGTTGACCGCGAAGGTTTTGAAGAGAAAATGGCCGTTCAACGTCAACAAGCGCGTGCCGCCCGCGGGGGCGACGGGTTCGAGTTGGATGCCGATGCCACGGCGCGGGCATTGGGGGATCTCCCCGAAACTCAGTTCGCAGGCTATGATGCGCTGGAGGATGAGGCCGAGGTGTTGGCCCTTTTGCAAAAAGATGGCCGATCATCGCGGGCCGGTGCCGGCGAGGATGTCCATGTGGTGCTCGATCGGACGCCGTTTTATGCGGAGGCCGGGGGACAGGTCGGCGATTCGGGTCTGCTCGAAGGCTCCGATGTGACCGTTCACATTCGAAAGGCCTGGAGCTTAGGTGATGGGCGCATCCTTCACACGGGCGAAGTAAAAGACGGCGTATTGGTGCCGGGGGTGACGGTCAGGGCCCAAGTTGATGCGGGACGTCGTTTGGAGATTGCCCGCCATCATACCGCAACCCACCTGCTTCACGCCATCCTCCGCGAGGTCCTAGGATCGCATGTTCAACAAGCCGGTTCGCTGGTGGTGGAGGATCGTCTGCGCTTTGATTTTACCCATCCCGACCCGGTATCTCCGGACCAACAACGCGAAATTGAAAGACGCGTGAATGACGTTATTCTATCGGCGCATCCGGTTCATATTCGCCAGATGCCGCGGGAGCAGGCGGTGGCCGAAGGAGCCCTTGCCCTATTTGAATCTCAGTATCAGGAGCACGTGCGCGTCATTGATATTCCCGGGGTATCGGCGGAGTTATGCGGTGGCTGCCACGTCCAAAACACGGCGGAGCTCGGGCTTTTCAAGATTTTGAGCGAAAGCAGCGTGGGCGCTGGTCTACGCCGACTAGAAGCGGTGGTCGGCTGGGGCGTTATCGATTGGCTTCGTCGTCGTGAGGATGTATTGGCCCAAATGGCGGCGCTCATGGAGTCGACACCGGAGGCGTTGCCCGAGCGGTTGGAGGATGTATTGGCGGAAAAACGTGCGCTATCACGGCGAGTGCAACAGTTGGAATCGGAGTTGGGGCAAGTACAGGTTGACGCCTTACTAGAGGATGCCATCGAAGTGGCGGGAATTCGGGTCTTAGCAGCGCAGGTCGAGGTGCCGGATGTTGAAAGGCTAAGAGAGATGGCAGACGCCTTTCGCGCAAAACTAAAATCCGCCGCGGTCATCTTGGCTCAAAGTGAAGGCGAGAAGGTGATCCTGGTGGGGGCCGCAACGCCCGATGCAGTTTCGAAAGGCATCGATATGGGCAGGTTGGTTCGCGAACTGGGCCAAACCCTTGGGGGCGGTGGGGGCGGCCGACCGGACATGGCACAAGCCGGGGGGAGCCAACCGGAAAAGCTGCCGGTGCTTCTCAAAAAAGCAAGATGCAAGATGAAAGCGCGACTGGAGG
>SLMV01000044.1 GCA_007133365.1 Clostridia bacterium | reverse complement strand
GCATGGGAAGGTCGGCGCCCGCCTTGAGCATGTAGTCGATCCCCTCCATCCCCAAAACGTTGGCGATCTCGTGGGGGTCGGTGATGGCGGTGGTGGTGCCGTGGGGAAGGACGGTGCGAGCAAAGTTGGCGGGCGTCATCATGCTGCTTTCGATGTGAACATGCGAATCGATGAGGCCGGGCAGTAAGTGCAGTCCCTCGCCATCAAGGGTGGCGTGGGCATTGATGGCAGGTAACGGGCCATCATCGTCCGGGTCGGCGGGTTCGACGTGCGCGATGAAGCCATCATAAACGGCCACAGCCGCCGGATAAATCTCACCGGAGAAGACGTTGACCATTCGGACATTGTGGATCAATAGGTCGACCGGGCGCTGCCCCAGGGCGGCTTCGACCAAGTGACGGCGGTTGGGTGGACGTAATTTCATCGAAATTCCTTCCTTTCATAAAGTCGGTTGGCATCCGAAGCGGGATTCCTCCTTTGATCTTATCATTTTGAAAGGTTAAGGGAAGAATGGGCGGATCCCGGAAGGTGACGTCCGGGAGGATCATTCCCGTCATCGGGTCCGGCTCAGCGGCCGTTGGCGGTGAAAAGATGACGAAGTAACCAGCCGCCGGATAGGCTCTGGAGGATGATGATACCAATGGCGGTGAAAAATAGCGGGGACAGGGGTTGGGAAAGGGCGCTCCCGAGCAGGCTCCAGGCCACGAGACCGGGGAGACTGCCGACGGTGGTTCCGGCTGCGTAGCGGGACACCCGGACGCCGCTCACCCCGGAGAGGTAGCTGATGGCATCAAACGGGGGGAAGGGAATGAGCCGAAGCAGTAAAATCCCCACAAACCCCTTTTGGGTCAGGATGGCTTCGGCCGTCGCGAGGTTGCCGGTATCGGCTTGTTTTAAGAGGGGCTCAATGTGTTGCCGACCGAAAACGCGCGCGAGGAAGAACGGGCCCATGGCGCCTACGAACACCGCGAAAAGCCCCCATAAGGGACCATACACGGGCCCAAACAACAGTCCGGCGGCAATGGTAAAGGAGGAGACGGGCACGAAAAAGAATCCCCGCAAGGCGGCCAGCCCTAAAAACAAAAAGGGTGCCACGCGGGTGGGGGTCTCCTCGATGGCCGTTTCGATCCCCTCAGGCGAGATGTCCACCACGTCTAACTGGGTCAACGCCAGCCCAAGCAAGAGCAAAAGGAGGAGCAGGCCGCCCAGCGGAATGAGTTTTTGATATACCAATGCGATCCCTGCCTGTTCCGCTTATTGGCACCGCTCGAGGGCGTCCAATAACCGCATGACTTCGTCTTGAGTATTATAAGGCGCGAGCCCGACTCTGACCACCCCGGATTCGCTAAGGCCTAACTGTTCGATGAGGGTGGTGGCGTAAAAATCGCCGTCCCAGACAAAAATGCCCCGCTCGGCCAGCTGGCGTGCCACCTGTGGGGCCGGACACCCTTCCATGGTGAAACTGACGGTGGGTGTGCGATTTTCGCTATCGGGGGCGCCCAAGGGTTTGAGGCCGGGGATGGCGTCAAGACCATCCAAAAGGTCTTTCATCAAACCGTGTTCGTAGGCCTTCATCCGGCGGATTTGCCCGACGAGGCGTTCCCGGCCCCCTTCGGGCGGGCGGTCGAGATGTTCGCCTTCCGGATCCATCATAAAGGAAACCGCCGCCCCGGCCCCGGCGATGCCTTCGTGGTTTAAGGTGCCGGTTTCGATGCGGTGCGGAATGGTGGGTTGTTGCGCCCGGACCCGGTCGGTTTGGAGCGCTTCGAAGGCGTTTCGCTTCCCGTAAAGGATGCCGATGTGCGGACCAAAGAATTTATAGGCGGAACAAAGGAAAAAGTCGCAATCCCATTTGCGCATATCGCTCACCTCGTGGGGGGCGTAATGCACGCCGTCAACTACCAGGATGGCTTTTGGTGTCCGCTGTCGGATTTCGCTTAGATCAGGGATGGTTCCGACGGCATTGGATGCGGCTGTCACGGCGATGATGCGCGTACGATCGGAAAGTTGGTTCGAAAAGGCGGTCATGTCGAGGGTGCAGGTGGCGAGGTCGACGGGAACCCGACGAACGATCACGCCCTTTTCTTTGAGCATGAACCAAGGCGCGCGATTGGCCTCGTGATCCAAATCGGTGACAATGACCTCGTCGCCTGCTTCGAGATCCCGGGCGAGTGCGTGTGCCAGGGCGAAGTTTAAGGTGGTCATGTTGGCGCCGAAGGCGATCTCGTCCCGGTGGGCGTTTAAAAGCGTGGCAAGTTGATGCCGACTTTTGTCAATGATCCGATCCGTTTCAGCGCTGGTGTGAAATTGTCCGTGACGATTGGCGTTTTGTCGGGTCAAATATGTGGAGACGGCCTCGAGGACCCGATTGGGCACCTGGGTACCGCCGGGCCCGTCGAAGAAGGCGGCCGGTTGGCCGTTGACGGATAAGGACAACGCCGGAAACTGAGCGCGAACGGCGTCGATGTTCCATTTCGCTGGTGTCATGATGATGCCTCCATCCCAAACAATCGACAATATCGTTTCCCCCTTAGTGTATCCCCAAATGCCGTCGTCGACCAGCGGTGATGCCCGGGGGATTCGGGGCATCGAAAAGGAACATTATTTTGGGTGGTCCGATCAGGACGACGGAAGGATTCCCGGCGGTTGGTCACGAAAAGAAAAGGGAAGATTGGATGAAGGAGGCACCGAGATATGGTAAGGGACGGGATCTGGATCACGGGCGGCACGGTCTTCGATGGGACGGACCGGCCTGGGTTTTTGGCCGATATTCTCATCGACCGGGGTGAAATAGCGGATGTCCGACCGATAGGGGAAGACGCACTGCCCCCATCGGAGCGCTCACCTTATCATCCGGTGATTGATGCCAGGGGGAAAGTGGTGACACCGGGCTTTATCGATATGCATTCGCACTCGGATTTGGCCTTGTTTCGCCCCGAGGGTGTCGGAGTCAAACTCCGGCAAGGGGTAACGACGGAAGTTTTAGGTCAAGACGGATTATCCGTGGCACCGGTGCCCCCGAACCAGCAGCGGGAGTGGCAGACGCGATTGGCGGGCCTGTTGGGGGAGTTGCCCTTGCCGTGGGCATGGTCGACGATCCCGGAATATCTGGAAGCGGTGGCTGCGCTTCCGCCGGAAGTGAACGTCGCCTATCTGGTGCCCCATGGTCCCCTTCGCGGTACCGCGTTGGGCACCGATGCGGTGCTGAGCAACCCGGCGGCCGATGAACAGATGGGACGGGCGATTGCCTCCGGGATGGATGCCGGGGCCTTTGGGCTGTCCTTCGGCCTCATTTATCCCCCAAGTGCCTATGCGAACACCGAGGAACTCACGGCATTGGCCCGTTCGACCGCGGCCAACGACGGCTTTGTCGTGGTGCATATGCGAAACGAATCGAGCAACGTCTTGGCGGCCTTTGACGAGATGCGGCAGGTGGCGAAAGCGAGCGGTTGCCCCGTTCATATTTCGCATCTTAAGGTTGCGGGCAAACCCAATCGGCCGCTCTGGCCGGCGCTCCTTGATGCCATTGATCGGGCGCGTTCGGACGGTTTAGATATCACGTTTGACCAATACCCTTATGCCGCCGGCAGCACCGTACTCGATGCCCTTCTGCCGGGGTGGGCCCACGCCGGCGGTTCCGAAGCGCTGCTCGGCCGATTGGCGGACCCCGATCATCGTCGAAAGATGAAGCGGGCGATGTTGGGGGATGAGGGCCCTTCGATTTGGGAGGAACGGGGCGGTCCGTCCGCGGTCATGATCGCCTGGGTGCGAAGTGCGGCCAATGCCGATGTGATCGGCAAGACGTTGGAAGAAATTGCTGACCAGCGAGGCGAGGACCCCCTCGATGTTTTGATGGCTCTGGTGCTAGAGGAAAGGGGGGCGGCCACCATGGTGAGTTTTTGGGGGGAGGACGCGGATATCATCCCCGCCATGGGGCATGCTGCGGGCATGTTTTGTTCGGATGGCATCTATGGTCCGCACCCTCACCCCCGACTGAGCGGTGCCTTCCCTCGGGTTTTCGGTGAATTCGTTCGACGGCAGAGAACGCTGTCGTGGCCTGAGGCGGTGGCGAAAATGACGTCGGTGCCGGCAAAGAGACTGCAGCTTTCCCGTCGGGGTCGCATCAAAAAGGGATGGGCGGCCGATTTGGTGGTGATGGACCCGACCCGTATCGACAGTTTGGCCACCTATGCGTCGCCGCTCGTACCCCCCAAGGGCGTGGAATGGGTGCTGGTCAACGGGACCATCGCGGTGGCCCGGGGCGAACGGACGGATGCTCGGAGCGGGCAGGTGCTTCGCCATCGAAGCGGTAGGGTTTATAGGGCGCGATGAATCCGGGCGGATTTCGCCGCAAGCAGCAGGAGGCGGGATGCGCTTGTCGAAATTGATTAACTTGTGTGAAGAAGAAAACTTGTGAAGAAGAAAACTCATGACAATTACGGTACTAAGGAGCGGTCGAGGCTCACCGTCTTCAAAATCGAAGATGGCGTGGCGTCGAGCCGCATCGGAGAGAGGAGACATAGCCTGTGAATGTCCGGTTTGATGTGGCGAACTGGGGCGGGTCCGGGCCGGCATGGGAGCGTGTTCGGGGGACGTTGTTACATCAGAAGGTGGATCGGCTTCCGATCACCGCTTGGCGGCACTTCCCGGGTTTTGAACAAAGTGCCGATTCCATTGCCCGCGCGCACCTGGCGTTTCAAATGCGGTATGGATTCGATTTGTTGGTGGTCCGGCCGCAGTTCGGGTATGCGGCCATCCCGTGGGGGTTCGCCCCGTCGTCGGATCGCAATGATTATGGCTTTCCCATCACGTCGGAGCGCCCGCTCGAAGATACCAAAAAGTGGCCCCAGCTCAACCCGATCCGGTGCGAGTCGGCCTATGAACACATTGCGCAAAGCGTTCGGATCATTAAACGGAATCTGCCGGAAGATGTTCCGATCATCCTGACGGTTTACGGCCCCCTCACCACCGCCCATTTTCTAAGGGGGGAACGGCTTGTGGGTGATCTCGAGCCGAAAGAAGACAACGGCTATGATCCGAATTTCCTCGGGGCCTTGGCGGTCATCACACAAGGTATTGAGCAGTTGATTGAGCAATGCCGAAAATGGATTGATGGGGTGTATTACATTTCCCATTTTACGTCTTCGGATCTTTTTTCGGATCACGAGTTTGCCGTCTCAGCGATGGCCAAGGATCTTTCGCTGTTACGATCGATGAGTGCGATGGAAAAACTTCTCATTTTGCACCTTCACGGAAACGAACTGCTCTATGACGAGGTCTTGGATTATCCGGTCGATGTGTTGAGTTGGCATGATCGCTGGGTCAAGCCCAGTCTCCGGGATGCCCGGATGAAAACCAACACGGTGCTGATGGGCGGTCTCAATGAGGCGGATACCATGCATCGGGAGACGCCGGCGGCCGTGGCGCTTCAGATTGGAGACGCGATCAGCCAAGTGGAAGGACGGGGACTGATTTTATCCCCTGGGGGTCCGATTAACTTGGACACCCCGAGCGAAAACTTGCGGGCTCTCGTCACCACGTTAAGGGAGTTGAGCGAATCCAGCGGGTGAAGCGCGAGTGATAGGTGCGGTGGCAAATGGGAGGGGCTGCAGTGATCGTCATCATTGTGGCCTCTTTGTTCGTTTTTGTCGCGGCGGATGAAAACAGCGCCAGATACTGAAAGGAGCTGCTGGTATTGGGAGTGATGACCGGAGGACAATTGGTGGTCGAAGCCCTGATTCAGATGGGCGTAAAAGACGTTTTTGGGATACCCGGTGTCCATACCTTGGAGATTTATGACGCCCTTTACCATCGATCGGGCGAGATCCAGCATGTTGTGACCCGCCACGAGGGGGGTGCCGGTTTCATGGCCGATGGTTATGCGCGTGCCACAGGCGACATCGGCGTGGCGCTGGTGATCACGGGGCCTGGCGTCACCAACGCGACGACGCCGTTGGGACAGGCCTTTTCCGATTCTTCGCCGGTGCTTTTGATTTCGAGTCAAAACGAAACGGCGGTGGTGGATCGCGATGTGGGGGCGTTACATCAATTGAAAGATCAACTGTCGGTCACCGCGGGCTGCACCGCTTGGAACCGTCGGGTGGAACGGCCCGAGGATATCCCCCAGGCCATTTTTGATGCGGTGCGCTTTCTCCGTACGCAGCGTCCGCGTCCGGTGCATTTGGAGATTCCCCTCGATGTATTAGAGGCGAGCGTTACGATGACGGTCGAGCGACCGGAGCTCCAGGCGCCGACGGCGCCGAGTGCGACGGCAGTCGAGCAGGCCGAAGCGTTATTGAAAGCGGCCGAGCGTCCGCTGATCTGGGCAGGTGGGGGTGCTCTGGGCGCGGATGTGAAGGCGCTGGCCCATCGTCTTCAGGCACCGGTGGTAACGACCGTGGCGGGGAAAGGGGTGATTCCGGAGGACGATCCTCTCGCACTGGGCAATTGGGTGCGCGCCGATGGCTTTAAAGACGTCCTCGCATCGACCGATTTGGTGTTGGTGCTGGGCAGCGAACTGAGCGCAATTGACACGGACAAGGGGACGATGCCCTTTCCCGAGACGCTCATCCGGGTCGACCGGGTCAACGAACCGGTTCGCCTGGGGTATGTGCCTCGCTTGATGATACCGAGTGATGTCAAGCCGTTTGTGGAGGCGGTGCTGAAACGGCTGGGCAATCATTCGATCAGCCGCCGGCCGGAGTATTTGGATCGAGCGACCCGGTTGAAGGAGGACTTCATAAAAGAACAGCGGGCCTCGGGGGATCCGATGATTTGGGCGATATTGGATGTCCTTCGAGAAGCACTCCGCCCGGAGGACATCTTCGTCGGGGATATGACCATGTTGAGTTATCGGGCCGGCCCCAACTTCCCGGTCTATTGCCCCCGTACGTACTTGTTCCCGCAAGGATTTGGCACCTTGGGGTGGGCGCTTCCGGCCGCGATCGGTGCGCAGCTGGGTCGGCCGGATCGCCGCGTTATCTCCATCAACGGTGACGGCGGCTTCCTATTTAGTTGTAATGAATTGGCCACCGCGGTCAAATACGACCTGCCGTTGGTGGTGCTGATATTGAATAACGAGTGCTACGGTGTGGTGGCCCAGACCCAAAAGCGACGCTATGGTCGAACTTACGGCACCGACATCGTCAATCCGGATATGGTCGCGCTGGCAAAGGCATTTGGTATGCGCGCCGAGCGGGTGGAGACAACCGAGGAACTAAAGGCCAAATTGGCGGAAGGGTTTTCGGCGAAGGGGCCGACGTTGCTGGAACTGCCGGTTCGTTTTTAGTGGAGGAAGGGAAGGATGCGCATGAAGGCTGAAGATCGCGATCTTTTGTCACTTAGAGCCAAACGGAGGGGAGTCGAGGGCGTCCTGGGACAATTGTCGCCGGATCCCGTGCCGGCCATTCCGTTTCATTATGGTTATCCGTTTCCGGACTCCTACCCTCTCGAAGCGATGGCGCAGGCAGCCCAGGATGCGTTGCGATTGGACGGGGCGGACGCATTAGGATATAAAGGAGGGAGCTGTGCGGAATCCTTTAGCGAGCAGGTGATGGCGCGCTCCCGAGAACGGGATATGCCGACGGATCCGACCACTACCATTATCACCAGTGGGTCGGCCCAGGCGATCCAGCTCATTTGTAACGTTTTGCTCGATATCGGGGACAAGGTGTTGGTGGAGGGCCCGACCTACATGGGTGCCCTCACCCTATTTCGAAATTATGGGGCGGATGTCGTGGCCGTCGACCTTGATGAAGACGGTGTGAGGGTGGAGGCCATGGCCGAGCGCCTAGAAGCGTGGGCCAAAGCGGGAAAAGCGGGGCCGAAGCTGTTTTACGCCATTCCGAATTTCAATAACCCCACCGGGGTCTCCATGAGCACGGCGCGACGTCAGGCGGTCTTGGACCTGGCCCGCCAATATGGGTTTTTGATCCTCGAAGACGATGCCTACGGAGAACTTCGCTTTGAGGGTGAGGCCTCGCCTACGTTGCGCGCCCTTGATACGGCGGATCGGGTGGTGCATGTGGGCTCCATGTCAAAAATCCTGGCCCCCGGCGTGCGCTTGGGCTGGGCCGTGGGCCCCGAATGGCTGATTCGCCGGATGGAAATCCACAAAGCCGACGGCGGCACCAATCAATTGTCTCGAGCCGTAGTTGGCGAATGCTGGCGACAACTCGATGTGCCGAAGCGACTCGATTGGCTCCGTGCGGGTTATCGCCGCCGCCGTGATGCCGCCCTGGAGGCGCTCGATGCCGAAATGCCGTCAAAATGCACGTGGAGTCATCCGCTGGGGGGATATTTTTTGTGGCTGACGTTACCCGAGACCCTTCGGGCCGAAACGTTGTTACCCGAAATGATCCAAGAAGGAGTCAAACCGCTGACCGGGGGGCAATTTTTCCCCGATGGGCGAGGCCAAAACTGTTTTCGCATCTCGTATAGCTATCCCGAACCCGACGACATTCGAGCGGGTATACGCCGGATGGCGCGCGTGATCAAACGACACTTGACAGGGAGGAAGACGTGTGAATGATTTGGTAAGTACCGGTGAACGTTGGTTCGCCGTTGAATCGGCTTTTGAAGACGAGTTACCCCAATATTGGGGCGAATGGGGCGTGGCATCGGAAGTGGGGGAGTTGGCATCCATTTTGCTTCGGCGGCCCGGCCCTGAAATCGAAGCCATTTCCGATCCGCAGACGGTGCGATGGCTGGATCGAATGGACGCTACCTTAGCGCGCGAGCAGCACGATCGGTTGGCGACCATCTACCGCGATCATGGGGCAACAGTTCATTACGTTGAGCGGATGCCCGATGATCGGGCCAATGCGTTGTTTGTCCGTGACTGTGTGGCCATGACGCCGGAAGGCGCCATCGTAGGTCGACCCGCCATCCCGGCGCGCCGCGGTGAAGAGCGATTTGTGGCGGAGACCTTGGCCCGTCTGGGAATTCCCATCATTCGAACCATCAGCGGCTGTGGTGTTTTCGAAGGAGCTGATCTAATGTGGGTGGATCGCCGGACGGTCATCCTCGGTGTCGGCAACCGCAGCAACCGGGAGGGGCTTCGGCAAGTGGAAGAAGTGCTTCGGACGATGGGGGTCGATGAGGTGCTGTACTTTCAAATCCCCTATGGTCAAGCGCACATCGACGGGCTTTTTAATCTGGCGGATTGGGATAAGGCGGTTTTCTTTCCGTGGCAGACGCCCTTTGAGGTAATCAACACGCTTCGAAAGCGGGGGTTCCAACTCATCGAGGTGACATCCCCGCACGAGGCCAAACGAGGAATGGCCACCAATTTTGTGTGCCTATCGCCTGGAAAGGTTGTCATGCCGGCCGGAAACCCGATTGCCGAAGAGCAAATGAGCAAGGCGGGAATCGAGATAATTGCCCTGGATGTATCGGAATTGCAAAAGGGTTGGGGTGCGATTCACTGCATGTCCGCAGCGCTGTCGCGCCGCGAGGGCTGAGCACGTTTATTACGCGCTTTTAGACTGAAAGGAGATCACGGTGAGGGTATTTGGGCCATGGCAGGGTTTTCGAACGATGCGTTGGGTTTTGGGGTTGTTGCTCTTTTCTTTGGTTTTGACTTCGGGGGGCGCCGCTGCATCCGGGTATCAGGACCTCCACGAGCGAGCGTTTCCCCCTTATGATGTGGATGGGGACCTTTTGAAGGCGCAATCGGCGCTGGTGTTTGACCTTCACACCGGTGCGGTATTGTTCGAAAAGAATCCTCGGGAACCGATGGGACCGGCCTCCTTGGTCAAAGTGGCCACCCTCGCCTTATTGTTTGAGGGATTGTCTGCCGGTGATCTGTCGATGGACGAGCCGGTCGAAGTGAGCGAAAATGCCTGGGCCGCCAATTTTCAAGCGGGGGAGTCGCTGATGTGGATCGAGGTGGGCGAAGAGATCCCGCTCGAAAAGATCATCCAGGGCATCAGCGTCGCCTCGGGGAACGATGCCTCCATCGCTGCGGCCGAACATGTAGCAGGATCCGAGGATGCCTTTGTCAGCAAGATGAATGAACTGGCGTCTCGTCTCGGCCTCGACGACACGGTTTTTAAGAATTCTCACGGCTTGACCGCCGATGGCCAGGTCACAACCGCGTATGATATGGCCAAACTGGCGCGGTATTTCACCATGACGTTTCCGGAGGCGGAAGATTTCACCAAACAAGAAACGTTCACCTACGGGTTGGAAGAACCCCACGAGAATTACAATCGCCTCGTTTTCCAAGACCCCCGGGTGATCGGCCTCAAGACGGGCTATACGAATGACTCTGGCTTTCACCTGGTGGCCACCGCCCGCGATGGCGACCAATTCTTTGGAGCGGTGATCATGGGGGTGCGCTTGGATGAGGATGAATTTAATTATGATGCGGGCATGCAGCGGCGAGAACAAGAGGCCTTGAGCCTATTAGACTGGGCCTTTGAGCACTTTGCGCCGCTTGAACTGTCCCTGGCGGGGGAAATGCCGGAGCCGTTGCGGGTTTATCGGGGGCAAAAGCAATACGTTGATGTGGTGCCCGAGCGCGATACCGTCCAACTGACGCTCCCGAAGGATGCCCACGGACAACTCGAATATCGACTTGAGGTGGAGCCGGATCTTCGGGCACCGGTGGCCGATGATACGGTCATTGGATCCATCGAAGTCCAGTGGGAGATCGAGGAAGGCCAGGTTATGACCATTGATCGATGGCCGCTTTACCCCGGTGAGACCATCGAGCGAGGCGGTTGGTGGCGTCAGATCTGGGATACCCTTTTGCTGTTGATTCAGGATCTTCGCGCGGCAATATTGGGAATGTTGGACTGAAACCCCAAAGGCGACGGTCAACGTGATAGACTGAGAACAGAACAATTGTCAGAATCCGTCTTGTTTCGAAATTGGAGGTTTTTTGATGACGTCAAAGCGAAAGCGGAGCATGATCTGGGTGGTTGTGGGAATCGTGGCAGCCCTCGTTTTGCTCTCGAGCACCATCGCATATTATTATACGGAGGTTCTGTGGTTTGCGGAACTTGGGTATCTCAGTGTTTTCCTCACGCGCCTTTGGGCGCGAGTCGCCCTGGGGGTGGGCGCTGCGCTCATCCTTGGAACCCTCTTGTGGATCAACCTCCGCATCGCGAAACCAAGCGTGATGGAAGTGTCGGGTCAGATCGAAGAACGCGAGATACAGGCGCTCTTTCGCCCTAAGACCCTAGGTCGCATCTTCCTCGGGGTCTCGGTCATCTTTGGTCTTTTTGCGGGCCTGGTGTTCTCCGGCGAATGGGAGACGATTTTGCGGTTTATTCATCAAACGCCGTTTGGCGTGTCGGATCCCATTTTCAACCAGGAAGTGGCCTTCTACGTCTTTACGTTACCGGTGTACCAACTAGTGTATAACGCGCTTTCGTTCGTTTTGGTGTTCTTGTTCTTAGGCATGGCCCTTATCTATTTCGCCTCCGGTTCGATCAATGTCTTCGGGGGGCGGCTCAACATCCACCCCCGTGCACGCTTTCATCTCGGCGGACTTTTGACGGGGTTCTTCTTGCTTCGGGGGTTTGGCTACTGGCTGCAGACGTTCAATCTCCTCTACTCGACCCGAGGTGTCGCCTTTGGCGCCAGCTACACCGATATCTTTGCCCAGTTGCCGGCCCTTCGGATTTTGTTGGTGTTATCGCTCCTAGCGGCATTGGCCACGATATGGTTTATGCGTTCGCGCGATCTTCGTTGGATCTATGCGGCGGTGATCCTGATGGTGGTCGGCTCGATTGGCCTTGGGGGCGCTTACCCGGCTGTGATTCAGCGCTTGGTGGTGGACCCCAATGAAATCGCACGGGAACGGCCGTATATTGAACACAATATCGAATTTACCCGAGCGGCTTTCGGCCTCGATGAGGTCAAACAACAGGAGTTTCCGGCTCAGGAGACATTGACCTGGGAGGACCTTGATCGCAACATGTTGACCATCGACAATCTGCGCATCTGGGATTGGCGGCCGATCATTTCCAGTTATCAGCAATTGGAAAGCATTCGCGCGTATTATAGTTTTCAGGACGTTGACGTCGATCGTTACATGATCAATGACGAGTATCGACAGGTTCTTTTGGCGGCGCGGGAGATCGACCATTCGGAAATCCCCGGAGCTCAGACTTGGGTCAACCAACGGTTGCAATACACCCATGGGTATGGCGTCGTCATGAGTCCGGCCAGCCGGGTGACCGAAGAGGGACTTCCCCAGATGTGGATTCAAGGTATTCCGCCCCAAAGCGATATCGACCTCGAGATCGAAAATCCGGCCATTTATTATGGCGAAATCACCGATGATTATGTGATTGCCAACAGTTTGGAGCCGGAACTTCATTATCCCGAAGGCGACCAGGGTGTGTACATTCATTATGATGGTGACGGGGGCGTTCCGTTGGAGGGGATCGGACGACGCGTTGCGTTTGCGCTTCGTTTCGGCGATTACAACATCGTTTTGAGCGGTGCGCTTCAGCCCGAATCCCGGATGATGTATCATCGGAACATTCGCCAGCGGGTCCGTCACCTTGCGCCCTTTTTGGCGTTTGATGGAGATCCGTACGTTGTGATTCATGAAGGGCGATTGGTGTGGATTCAGGATGCTTATACCGCGACCAGCCGCTACCCCTACTCCGAACCCTACCAGGATGGTGTCAATTACATCCGTAATTCGGTGAAAGTTGTAACCTGTGCTTACTCCGGGGATGTGGACTTCTATGTCTTCGATCCCGACGACCCGATGATTCGGGCCTATATGGCGATCTTCCCGGATCTTTTCAAATCAGAGGAGGAAATGCCGGAGAACCTTAAACGGCATGTGCGCTATCCGCTTGACCTTTTCGAAGTGCAAATGAACATGTTTCGGACCTACCACATGCAGGACCCGGTGGTCTTTTACAACAAGGAAGATCTTTGGGAGGTGTCCGATGAGATCTTTGCGGGCGGTTCCCAGCGCATGGAACCCTACTACATCCTCATGGAACTTCCGGGCGAGGATGCCGGCTTGGAATATCTCCTGATGATCCCGTATACACCCTCCGGGCGTGAGGTGATGGTGTCTTGGATGGTCGGGCGGAGCGATTACGAAAATTACGGCGAGCTGTTTGTGTTTAATATGCCCAAGGGGCGCACGGTTTTCGGGCCGCGCCAGATCGAGGCTCGGATTGATCAGGACTCGGAGATGTCGCAGCTCTTTTCCCTTTGGGGTCGCGCCGGGTCCCGTGTCTTGAGGGGGAGCATGCTAGTGGTGCCGATCGAGGACTCCATTTTATATGTCGAGCCCATTTACTTGGAAGCGGAGGGTGCGGAAATACCGGAACTTCGGCGGGTTGTTGTGGCCTACGGCAATCGCTTGGCGATCGGCCTGAACTTGGAAGAATCCATACGAATGCTGTTCGGTATGCGACCCGATGACGAGCGCGACCCAACAGAACCGGGCGTGCCCATTGGGGAGATCGAACTGGTTGAACAGGCCAATTCGCTTTATCGACGGGCCCAGGAGGCCATTCGGATCGGTGACTGGAGCCGTTACGGACAGTTGATGGAGGAACTCGGAGAGGTGCTCGAGGAACTTCATGAGAGCATAGCCCCGCCGGAAGAATAGCGGTTGGGGTCGAATCCCTTGGTAAGATACATTGGTAACGGATGAAGGAGGCTATTTGATGGGTGCAGCAGACTACGTCGCCATCAAGGATCTCGCGCAGTATGAAGGGGAAGTGGTCGAGATCCGCGGTTGGCTATACAATCGTCGTTCGAGTGGCAAGATCCATTTCCTGTTGATCCGGGATGGCACCGGAGTGGTCCAGGCGGTGGCGGCGGCCAACGACGTCTCAACAACGGCGTGGGAGCAGTTGGAGCAATTGACCCAGGAGTCGTCGCTGATCATTTGGGGGACGGTGAGCCGTGATGAACGTTCCCCGGGCGGTTTTGAAATCCACCTCCAAGATGTCCGCGTGTTACAGATCGCCGATGATTACCCACTGGCGCTAAAAGAACACGGGGTGGAATTCCTTCTCAATACCCGTCACTTGTGGCTTCGGAGCCCGCGTCAGGTCGCCCTGATGCGGCTTCGGGACCGATTGATGTTTGAGTTAGAGTGCTTCTTGCGCCAAGATGGGTTTGTACGGGTGGACACGCCGATCTTGACCCCCAATGCCTGCGAAGGGACTAGCACGCTGTTTGAAACGGATTATTTTGGTGAGACCGCGTATCTCACGCAAAGCGGGCAACTCTACAGTGAAGCCACCGCGGCAGCGCTGGGGAAAGTCTATTGCTTTAGCCCGGCGTTTCGAGCCGAGAAATCGAAGACCCGGCGTCATCTCATCGAGTTCTGGATGATCGAGCCGGAAATGGCTTTTTATACCTATGAAGATAATTTGAAACTGCAAGAGGAATTGATGACTCAGGTCGTCGGGAATATTTTGGAGCATTGTGCGGACGAACTCGAAGAGGTCGGACGCGACATCAAACCGTTGGAGCGGGTGAAAGCACCGTTTCCGCGCATCAGTTATGATGAGGCTCTCGAACAGTTGGCCCGTGAAGGATTGCCCCTCGAATGGGGTGACGATCTGGGTGCGCCCCATGAAACGGCGATTGCGGATCACTTTGATCGTCCGGTGTTTGTCGAACGGTTCCCGGCTCAAACGAAAGCCTTCTACATGGAGCCGGATCCCAATCGTCCGGAATTGGTCTTGGCTGCCGATTTATTGGCGCCGGAGGGATACGGTGAGATCATCGGAGGGAGCGAGCGTATCCACGATTATGATCTATTGCGCGAGCGAATCCGGCAACATGAACTGCCGGAATCGGAGTTTCAATGGTATCTTGATTTACGCCGGTTTGGGTCGGTGCCGCATTCCGGTTTCGGGTTGGGGATCGAGCGAGCGCTCACCTGGGTCGCGGGCTTGGACCACGTTCGGGAGTCGATTCCGTTCCCACGGCTTTTGAACCGGATTCGACCTTAGAGGACCCAACCGACAAGACGGAAAAACCGGAGAGGGGGGTACGGATTTGTCTGCTCGTGATGTCGGTGCGGAGCTTAAGCTTCAGCGCCAACTGCAGGGATTGCGTCTTGAAGATGTGCAGAAAGTGACCAAGATCCGTTATCGCTATTTAGAAGCGCTAGAGGAAGGCGATTTCGAATCGTTACCGGCAAAACCTTATGCCGAAGGCATCATCCGCCGTTATTGTCAGGTCATTAGCTATGACAGCCAGCCGGTGTTGGCGGCTTATCGGGAATTACTCGATGAAACGCCCGAACCCAACCGGGTGAACGAGCGGTTACGAGGAAGGCCGGGTGCGGATAATATTACCCTCAGGCGCGCCATCAAACCCACCGGTTCGAGCGTATTTCGAATCATAAGTGTGTTTTTATTCCTGCTGCTCATCGCGGGAGGTGTTTACTATGTGGTGATGTTTGCGCCTCCCTTCGGTGGTGAACCCGGCGAAAACGACCTCGCGCCCCCCGGAAATGATGAGCCCTCACCGACGGTGCCCGATAATGGAGACGATGAAGACGTCGAGCCGGACCCGCCTCCTGACGAGGGAAACGCGGAGATTGAGATTGACCGGATCGAGGGCCCCGGGGAAGCCGACATCACGTATGAGGTCAGCGGGCAAGATGAGGTGGCGGTCACCCTTCGGGCGGGCGAGCGCTGCTGGATCGGCATCATTATCGACGGAGAAATCACGGAACAAACTACGCTGGAGCCCGGTGCATCCGAAACCTGGGAGCTGACGCAAGACACCACCATTCGGGCCGGGTTTCCCCTGGATATGGAAGTGTCGGTCAATGGCGACGTGGTGGACGTGATCGAAGGCAGCCGCACCCGAAACCTGATCTTTCAGTTCGTGACGGGCGATACCTAAACGACCGCGATTTTACCCCCGAAGATTAGCGTGTCAAATGATCGAGCGAGGACCCGGTGCGTCCGCGGTTTCCGTGCGAATTTGGGGTGGGGCATGGAACCGAATAGAGAAGGGGTAACGGAGGCTGCACGTGACCTTCCGTCACCGAGCAAAAATTGCCGACCCAGCGGCCGTGCTCGTCCCGCGGGTCGGTCTTCGGAAAGGGTTGGCATATGTTATATCAGCTGTCGACGATTTCGAAAGCATGGCTCTCAGAAGATCCCATCCAACGTGACTTTGTCTTTGATCGGTCCCCCGCCCTTTCGTCGATGTTGTCGCCAATTCCCACACGCGGCCCCCTCGAACGGCGAATCAACGACCTGAAAACCTTTTCCGCCAAGAAGCGGCAAGCGTTGGCGCATCATTTGTTAAAGCAAAACCAGGGGTACGGTGCCGACGCGTCCGCCGTGCGTGCGGCCCGTTCGTTGGTGGAGCCCAATACCTATGCTGTGTTGGTGCAGCTTCGTCCCGCCGTTTTAGGAGGGCGCGCAGCGGACTTTCTCAAAGTCTTGACCGCAATTGAATGGGCGCGGCGCTTAGAACGCGATTTTGCGATTCGGGTCGTTCCCGTTCTTTGGGTGCTGAGCGATCATAATGCCGCCGAAATGCTTGGCGCTTGGCTGGTCACCCCAGCGGATGAGATCCGACATTTGAGCATGACACCCCCCTTACCACCCGGTTGCCCCGCCCCCAAAATCCAGTTGCGACCGGGACTCGACGCCTTGTTGGGTGCTTTTGACGAGCAGATGAGCCGTTCGCCTTATGGGGCCACGGCGTTCGATCTTTTGAAGCAGACGGGCGCGGATAGTCAGAATCTCACGGAATGGTTTTGTCGGATGATGGCGCGCATCTTTTCGTCTTACGGGGTCGTGGTGCTCGACGGCTCGACCCCTGAAATCCGCCGTTTGACGGTTCCCTTGATGAAGCGCTCCCTGATCCGGCAATACAGCATTCACAACGAATTGGAAGCAGGACGTGAGCGCCTGTTATCGGCGGGATACCATCCGCCCGTTCGTTCGAGGCCGCGCGAAACGCGATTGTATGTGGAGTTGGGTGCGAGTCGTCGCCGGCTCCAGTTTGATCCTGAGCGTGAGGGCTTTTTCCACCAAGGGATGCGGTCGACCCTCGATCCCAAGGGGATGGCCGAGGTGATGGCCGAGGAGCATGAAGCGTTTAGTCCGGACGCGGTCCTGGCACCGATGGTTCAAGAAGCTGTGGTGCCGACCCTCCTGGGGGTCATCAGTGAGGGAGAATCGGGGGTTCGAGCGCAGGCGCGCACGGTGTTCGGCTGCTTCGAAATGACCCCCGCCCCGGTGGTACCCCAAATATCTTTAACCTACTGTCCCCACGCGCTACTGGTGGCCATCCAAAAACGAGGGCTGAACCCGAGCACGTTGCTGGAACCCCTGCCCGATGTCGATGCCTTGATGGCGGCTCGTGATGCCCATCTTGATCAATTGATGGAGCGAGATCTAAAAAGCCGGTTGGACGAATTGAAGGGAGACATCGCACGGGTGTATCATGAGGGCACACGCGAACTGGTCGACGAGATCCCGAGTTTGAAACCCGTTTTGGATGCAACGGCCAGCCGGTTTGATGCTTTGCTCAGGGAAGTTGAACGTAAAGCCCAGCAGCATCATCGGCGTCGTTTACCGAAGCTGACCGGGGCCTATCGGAGGGTTGCCAACCATCTCCGGCCGCGCGGATATCCTCAGGAACGGTTGAATATGATGGCCTTACTATCCCATTGGGGGATGGATTGGCTGCCGGCCTGCCATGCTGCCCTACGTGAGGTTGTTGATTTGAGGGGCCCATTTTGGATGGAGGAATTTGTGGAATGACGCGTCGCACGGTGGCATTTATCCACCTCGGATGTGCCAAGAATCTAGTTGATGCGGAGATCATGGGGGGGCATCTTGAGGCGGGGGGTTGGGACGTTTCCGACGAAGTGGCAAAGGCCGATGTCGTGATCATCAATACCTGCGGCTTCATTCAAGAGGCAAAAGAAGAGTCGCTGTCCGAAATCTTTGCTTTTCTCGAGGATCAGACAAAACGTCCGGCCCACGACCAGCAAGGCCTGGTGGTTGCGGGTTGCTTAACCCAGCGATACCAAAAGGCGCTTCATCAAGAGATCCCGGAAATTGACGGATTGCTCGGAGTGAACGATCTCGATGAGGTGACCCGGGTGGTGGATGCGGTGCTTCGCGGCAATCAAGTGGTGGCCGTTTCCCAGGAGGCGCCTTCGGATTGCACACCCGCTCGTCGTCGCCGTCGGCAAACGCCCGAGCATTATGCCTATGTCAAGATCGCCGAGGGGTGCAGCCGGGGTTGTGGTTATTGCGCCATCCCGCTGATCCGGGGACCTTTTCGTTCGCAAGATCCGACCGTCATCTTCGACGAAGTCCAGACGTTGGTGTCACAAGGGGTCCGGGAGATCAACCTTATTGCGCAGGATGTGACCCGGTACGGGGCAGATCTTGACGGCTGGTCCTTCGAATTATTGTTGGAACGTTTAGCCCGTGCATTTTCCGATACCTGGTTTCGTTGTCTTTATGCGTATCCTTCCGGGGTCAGCCGGCAGCTGGTGAGGGTCTTGGCCAAATATGACAACGTGTGTCCTTATCTTGACCTTCCCCTTCAACATGTGAGCCCTTCGATTCTTACCCGGATGGGACGAAACGAGGATCCCAAAAAAGTGCGCGCGTTACTCGGTCATCTGCGTCGGGAAGTGCCTAACATGTCAATTCGTTCAACCTTCATGGTGGGGTTCCCGGGCGAAACCGAGGCCGACTTTGAGCAATTGATCCGATTCCTCCAAGAAGAACCCCTCGATCATGTGGGCGTTTTTGCCTACTCGCGTGAGGAGGGCACCCCGGCGTATTCGCTTTCCGACCCGATTCCCGAAACGATCAAACGTGAACGTCAGCGGCGCCTTCAGAAAGTGGCCATGGAGGTTGCGTTGATCGCCAAACGTCCGTTGGTCGGTCAGACCCTTCCCGTTTTATTGGATCAACGAAGCGACGAGGGATGGTTGGGGCGCCATCAAGGCCAAGCACCGGAAGTGGATGGCAATGTGCTGGTGGCCGATGTCGGTGCCAAATCGGTTGGGGATCGGGTCTTTGTTCGTATCACGGGGGTGGATGCTTGGGATCTTTGGGGGAGGGCTTGCCGCCCGACCGAATCCAATCGCGAGGACACCTTAGGCGCCTAAGGCGTTGGATCGGTTGGTCAATGGGCTTGGATGAAGGGGCCCAAAAGGAACCGTAGCGGATCGATTGCCCCCGGGATTTTGATGAATGGACGAAGGAAAGGCAGGGGAGTGCCATCGACGTATCGGAATCGCGACTGAGAAAAGCGGAAATTATCGCCGTGGGAACGGAACTCTTGCTGGGGGAAGTGCTAAATACCAATGCCCAGTTCCTCTCGCGCTTTTGTGCCCATCATGGACTCGACGTTTACCATCATGTGACCGTAGGGGATAATTGGGAGCGCCTTTCGGACGCGCTGGTGAGGGCGCGACGGCGCGCGGATTTGGTCTTGATTTCGGGGGGGTTGGGACCCACCCCGGACGATATCACCCGGGAGGTGGTCGCGGACGTTTGGGGGTGTCCGCTTCGAGCGGATGCAAAGGAGATGCGCGTGATCGAAGGTTTCTTTCGACGGCGCGGCGTACCGATGACGGAGAACAATCGACGTCAGGCGTTATTGCCCCAAGGGGCCGTATCGCTTCCCAATCCCAACGGCACAGCGCCGGGCTTTTACCTCGAGCATGATGATGCCCACGTGGCGGCGCTTCCGGGCCCTCCCCGTGAGCTGGAACCGATGGTGACGGCGTCACTTGGCCCGTTGCTAAAAGCATCGGATCGTCTGCCGGCGTCGCGACTTTACAGCCGGGATCTGTTATTGGCCGGTATTGGGGAGTCACAGGTGGCCGAGCGCATTGCGGATCTCCTTCGGGATCAGGACGATCCCTCGATTGCAACCTACGCCGGTGGCGGGCGCATTCGCATTCGTTTGGCGACTCGGGCGAAGGATGAAGCCGAGGCCCTGGCGTCGTTTCGCCCCGTTCTCGATGTCTTGAAATCTCGATTGGGCGCTTTTATTTATGGATATGATGACGAGACGCTTCCGGGGGCGGTGGGCCGTTTGCTAAAGGCACGAGGCTTAACCTTGGGCGTGGCCGAATCGTGTACCGGCGGTGGCTTGGCGCATTGGATGACCGAGATCCCGGGCGCATCGGATTACTTTAGCGGCGGACTGGTCACCTATTCCAATGCGAGCAAGATAGCCCTTTTGGAGGTGGCGCCGTCCACTATTGAGCGGTACGGGGCGGTGAGCATTCCGGTGGCAAAGGCCATGGCGCTCGGGGCGGCCAAACGACTCAACGCCGAGGTGAGTGCTGCCATTACGGGGGTGGCCGGACCCAGTGGGGGAACGCCGGAAAAACCGGTGGGACTGGTTTGCTTTGCCTTTTATGGCCCCTGGGGGCTGACGTCGGAGGATGTACAGTTTAATGGATCACGCGCGCTCATTCGTGAGCGCAGTATTATCCATACCTTGATGCGGCTTCGGCAACACTTGGGAGAAGAGCAAGCGGGTTGACTTCGAACATATGTTCGGCAATACTGAAGTCAGAGGAGCGGATTTGATGCGAACCTTTTTGTGTGTCAATTTGACCGGGACGATCCAAAGGGCCCTCGAGCGGCCCCGGCAGGTGCTGGTGGCGGCCCATGGGCGAAAAGTACGCGGGGTGGCGTTGGAGAACCTTCACGTGACGCTTTGTTTTTTGGGAGAGGTGAACACGGACGCGCTGGCGGAGATTGAGGCGATTGGTACGGAGGTTGCCGCCGACATGTCGTCATTTGAGATGAGGGTGGCGGGCGTGGGCGCCTTTCCGACGCCGCATCGAGCGCGTGTTATCCTGACGAGGATCACGGAAGGTCAAAACGCGTTGATTCAACTCCAAAATCGCTTGTCCGAAAAATTGATGGCCGCGGATCTTTACACCCCGGACCGTCATCGATTCGTTCCGCACATTACCTTCGCCCGGGTGCGAAGTGGCCGCCTCGATATTTCACCACTGTCGGCGCAATTTGAGGATCAGGTTTTCGGATGCCAGCGGGTGGAGGGATTTCAGCTGATGAAGAGCGAACTGCATCCTTCCGGCCCGCAATATGAGCAGTTACGCCATTTTCCTTTTTTCGACACCTCGTCTTAAATGGAATATTATGGTAATATTAGTTTAGGGGGTGCTCACATGGATCGAGAGAAAGCGTTGGATATGGCGATGTCTCAAATAGAACGTCAATTTGGGAAGGGCGCCATCATGAAGATGGGGGAAACTTTGGATATTGATTTACAGGTGATTCCGACCGGCTGCATTGCTTTGGATATCGCCCTCGGTGTCGGGGGGTTGCCGCGTGGACGCGTGGTTGAACTTTATGGGCCGGAGGCATCGGGAAAGACGACCGTGGCTTTGCACATTGCGGCCGAAGCGCAAAAAGCAGGTGGGTATGCGGCGTTTATTGATGCCGAACATGCCCTTGATGCTTCGTATGCCCGGCGACTCGGTATTGATGTCGACAATCTTTTGATCTCCCAACCGGATACGGGCGAACAGGCCCTCGACATTGCGGAGGCGTTGGTGAGGAGCAAGGCGGTGGATGTGGTCATTGTGGATTCCGTGGCTGCTTTGGTGCCCCGTGCAGAAATCGAAGGGGAGATGGGCGATAGCCACGTGGGCCTTCAGGCGCGTTTGATGTCGCAGGCCATGCGCAAGCTAACGGGTGCCATATCGAAATCGCACACAACGGTCATTTTTATCAATCAGATCCGCGAAAAAGTGGGCGTCATGTTTGGCAGTCCCGAGGTGACGCCGGGTGGCCGTGCGCTCAAGTTCTATTCATCCGTCCGGATTGATGTTCGACGCATCGACTCGCTCCGGGAAGGAACGGAAAATCTCGGCATCCGGGTCCGGGCGCGGGTTTTGAAGAATAAGGTGGCCCCACCGTTTAAGCAAGCCGAATTTGACTTGATGTACGGATACGGCATTTCGCGCGAGGGCGAATTGGTTGATCTCGGGGTGGAACACGACATCGTCACCCGGGCGGGATCTTGGTACTCGTATGGGGATGAACGCATGGGGCAAGGCCGGGAGAACGCCAAGAAGTGGTTGATGGAAAATCCCGAATACGCAGAGGAAATTGAAGATGCGGTTTTGGAAGCGGCGGGTTTGTCACCACGCCGGAAAAAGATTGAACCGGACGAGGAATCCGAAAAGGATGAATAACGAGGGAGATTTGTGATGGCCGAAGGTTTTGATGCGGTCCGAGCGGCGCTACAAGATGCCTACCAGCTCTTAAGTTATCGCGCCTGGACGGTGGAAGAAATGCGCGGACGTTTAAAAAAGAAGGGGCATCAGGCGGTACTGACGACGGTTATTGACCGGCTGAAAGAACTTGGATTGCTCGACGATGAGGCTTTTGCCCAGACGTATCTGGAATATGCCCAGCAATCAAAGCCGATGGGACCGAAGCGACTCCAATATGAACTCGAACGACGTGGCATTGAACGCTCATTTGCTAAACACGCTATTGCGCGTGTTATCACGCCCGAAATTGAGCGGCGGCTGGCCGAGCGCGCCGCCCGGGAGAAAATGCGAAAATCCGTTATCTCCAGCGCGGATTTAAACGATGCCAAAGTTCAGCGGCGTCTGTTTTCGTTTTTGGCGCGACGTGGCTTTTCTTATCCCATTGTGCGCGACCTGGTGGTTGACCTTAGGGCCCATGGCGATCAACCGACGAATGCGCCTTAATGAGGGTCGGGGGGTGCTGCCCGACCCTTCGAGATGGAGGGTCCGGAAGGGGAGCCGGAATTGGATTCGGGCGTTTGGGACACCCTGCCCGAAAGCTAGAGTGTGGATATCAAGGCAGGATTTTCCAGCTGGTGTTTCTTGACAGGTGCGGTGGGACGGGATAAAATTTTACTGGGAAATACCGGCTATGAATCTGCCGAATTAAGTATGGGTGCCGGAGTTTATATATAATTATCCATTGCTTTTATGAGTTTTTATGAGGTCACCCGGCCGGACTGAGGGACACGATAGATAGTGTCGACCGAGGCGCTTTAAGCAAGTAGGGGCGTTTTGGGCGTATGACACATCGATACGGAGGTTGTCCAAGCAAGGAGCGTGCGATGCGATAAGTCCGTGATTGATGATGGAAAACGAGGGCTGACGACGAAATCAATTTGTTCATCATTTCCTTCAAAGTGGGGGAGGTTGATGAGAAATTGAACTCATAAGGGTGAACCCAAACCTGTACTTGAGGTTGGATTCTTTGGCCGAGTCCCATGGGCTCGGCTTTTGATATGGGAAAATGGTAGATGGTAAAGGGGGTGGGTCTCATTAATTGGGGATTCGTTTTGTTAATTGCATTCGGACTTGGTATCATCGGTTTTCTCGCCGGATTCTTCGTGCGTAAGTATATGGCAGAGGCCAAGATAGATTCCGCCGAGCGTGAAGCCGTTCGAATTTTAAATGAAGCCGTCAAAGAATCGGAACGAAAGCGGCGTGAAGAAGTCCTCCAGGCCAAGGAAGAGATCCATGGCATGCGGACGGAGGTCGAAAACGAGCTCCGGGAGCGCCGAACCGAGCTGCAAAATCTTGAGCGTCGGTTGACGAAAAAAGAAGAAGCGCTGGATCAGCGAGCCTCGGCATTAGAACAGCGGGAACAAGCGGTAAAGAAAGAGGAAGCCGAGGCCAAAAAGAAGCGCGAAGAGGCCGAACGGGCCCTGTCGCGTCGAACGGAAGAATTGGAACGAATTGCCGGGTTGACACATGAAGAGGCCCGGCAGGAAGTTTTATCAAAGGCAGAGCGTGATGCACGGCGTGAGGCCACCGTTATTCGTCGCGATATCGAACTCAAAGCCAAGAGCGAGGCCCAGAAGAAGGCCCGGGAAATTGTCGGTCTGGCCATCCAGCGGTGTGCGCCCGATCAGGTCAGCGATTCCACCGTTTCGGTGGTTGAGTTGCCATCCGATGATATGAAGGGCCGGATCATTGGGCGCGAGGGGCGCAACATTCGGGCGTTTGAGGGGCTGGCCGGCGTCGATCTCATCATCGATGATACGCCCGAAGCCGTGGTGATTTCCAGTTTCGATCCCATTCGACGGGAGAAGGCTCGGATCGCCTTGATGAAACTGGTGGCGGATGGGCGGATACATCCGGCTCGCATCGAGGAATTGTATCAAAAGGCTGAACGGGAGATCGAAGAGCAGATTCAAGAAACCGGTGAACAGGCGGCTTACGACGCCGGCGTGCACGGTTTGCACCCACGTTTGATTGAATTATTGGGTCGTTTGCGCTTTCGCACCAGTTATGGTCAGAATGTGCTGCAACACGCCTTGGAAGTTTCTTACCTCGCCGGGGTGATGGCGGAGGAGATTCAAGCCAATGTCAACCGAGCGCGTCGCGCTGGGCTTTTGCACGATATCGGAAAGGCCGTCGATCATGAAGTGCAAGGCACGCACGTCGATATTGGGCGCGACTTGTTAAGGCGTTATGGTGAGAAAGAAGATGTGGTCGATGCGATGAGTTCGCATCACGGTGATTATGAAGCCAACAACCTAGAGGCCGTTTTGATCACGGCAGCCGATGCGTTGTCGGCAGCCCGGCCGGGTGCGCGCCGGGAAACCCTCGAGGCTTACATTCAGCGGTTGACGAAGTTGGAGGATATCGCGGATTCTTTCTCAGGAGTGCAAGAGTCGTTTGCCATTCAGGCCGGCCGCGAAATCCGCATCATGGTGAAACCGGACGAGATCGACGACCTCGAAGCCTATGCGCTGGCCAAAGATATCGTCAAGCGGGTAGAGGAACAAGTGGAATATCCGGGCCAGGTGAAAGTGACGGTGATCCGGCAGACCCGGGCGGTGGAGTACGCGCAATGAGGATGCCCTAAAAAAACAGGCCGCGATATCCAATCTTTCGGATCTCGCGGCCTGTTTTTTTTTGCGTTTTTCATGACGGGCCTAGCGAAATCGATTTCACAAAGGGAACTGGTTTCCGCTTGAAGAAACAAGCGATAGAGGTAAATGCTAGGGAAAGAGGGCTTTCGGATGAATATATTGTTTATCGGTGATGTGGTAGGACGGCCTGGGCGCCGATTGTTGACGGAAACCTTGCCCGGACTAAAAGAAGAATTTGGGGTCAATATGACCATTGCCAATGGTGAAAACTCGGCGGGAGGTATTGGGATCACCGCCAAGACAGCCCGGGAACTTTTTGATGCCGGTGTGGATCTCATCACAACGGGTAACCACATCTGGGATCAGCGAGAAGCCTTAAAGTTCGTGGACCGGGAGCCGCGTCTTTTGCGCCCGCTCAATTACCCGCCCGACACCACACCTGGGCAGGGGATGGGCATATTGAAGACGCCCCAAGGGGCGAACGTGGCGGTGTTGAATGTCCATGGCCGGGTCTTTATTCCCACTGGCTTCTCCTGCCCGTTCCGGGCGGTGGAAGCCCAACTGGTGGAGTTAAAGGCGTCGTCGTCACCGCCGACCCACATCATTATCGATTTTCACGCGGAGGCCACTTCGGAGAAAATCGCCCTTGGACGCTATTTTGATGGATCGGTCACCGCGGTCTTGGGGACCCACACCCACGTGCAAACGGCCGATGCCGCGGTTTTGCAACACGGCACCGGCTATGTGACGGATGTCGGGATGACCGGACCGGCGGATGGGGTGATCGGGGTGGATGCCGTGCCGATTATCGAACAGTTTTATACTCAACTCCCGGCGCGTTTTCGGGTGGCGAAAGGACGTCGCATGCTCAACGCGGTCCTATTAAAATGCGACCCGGAAGGGGCGCCGGCGCATACCCGGACGATTGATTTGATACGTCGGTTTTACGACGAATAGAGGAAAAGGATGGGGAGGTGCCCGATGAGCGATGACGTGCTGATGCAGGGAAATGAAGCCATTGTGGAGGGCGCGCTGAGAGCGGGTGCCCGGTTTTTTGCCGGTTATCCGATCACACCGTCGTCGGAGATCGCCCAGGCGGCGGCAAATCGCTTGCCGGCGATGGATGGGGTTTATTTGCAGATGGAAGATGAACTCGCCAGCATGGCGGCGATCGTGGGAGCCTCGCTTGCGGGCGTCAAGAGTTTTACCGCCACCAGTGGTCCGGGCTTTTCCCTGATGCAAGAAAACTTGGGAATGGCCATGATGAGCGAGGTGCCATGCGTCGTGGTCAACGTGCAACGCTCGGGTCCGAGCACGGGTCTTGCGACCAAGCCGGCACAAGCGGATGTGATGCAGGCGCGCTGGGGAACGCATGGTGATCATTCGGCGATCGTGCTGGTGCCCGCTTCGGTGGCCGAATGCCTAACGTTGACGGTTCGTGCGTTTAATTTGGCCGAAGCGTTTCGTCAGCCGGTGATCCTGCTGACCGATGCCGTGGTCGGCCATATGCGCGAGGGCCTTGATCTTGAGGCTTTTGATGGGCTAGAGGTGATCACCAGGAGAGCGCCGACGGTTTCGCCGGAGGCCTTCCGGGTCGCCGCGCATGATGAAGATGGCATCCCGTCACCTTTACCGCCATTTGGATCGGATTATATCTATCACGCCAATTCGTCGATGCATGATGAGAGGGGATATCCGGCGTCCGACCCACAAGTGGCGGGATCGATGATCCGGCGCCTTCACGACAAGATTGAAAATGCGGTGAGCACCCTCACCGATTATACGTACATTGGACCCGACCGGCCCGATGTTTTGCTCCTCTCCTATGGGGCCACGACCCGGGCCGCGCTGCAATTGGTCGTCGATCACACCGAACGTCGACCCGCGATCGGCTCGTTACAGCTTCGCACCCTATGGCCCTTTCCGGATGATGTCATCCGGCGGTTTACCAGCGGAATGCCGGTGGTGGTTCCCGAGATGAACCTAGGGCAGGTGGTGCGGGAAGTCCGCCGGGTGGTGGGGCCTCATTATCCGCTTTATTCGCTCACCAAGAGCAATGGGTTGCCCATCGCACCGGGTGAGATCGAAGACTACCTGACGGGGGTGATCGCATGAATTGGTTACTAGAAGAAGCCATGCCTTTTTTCTGGTGCCCGGGGTGCGGAAACGGCATTATCATGGGTTCTTTATTCCGTACGCTCGAGTCGCTCGGACGTCGGCCCCAGGACGTGGTGGCGGTCACGGGCATTGGTTGTTGGGGGAAGGCGGATGATTACGTGCGGACGAATTCCATTCACGGAACCCACGGCCGGGCTTTAGCCTTTGCGACGGGTGTTAAGGCGGCCAACCCCCAATTGACGGTGCTCGCACTCATGGGCGATGGCGATTGTGCCACGATCGGAGGAAATCACTTTCTACACGCGGCTCGGCGAAACCTTGACATGACGGCCATCGTTGCCAACAATTTCAACTACGGCATGACCGGGGGGCAGTATTCGGCCACCACACCGAGTGGCACGCGGACTAGCACATCGGCCTTTGGAAACCCGGAGGACGCCTTTGATCTTTGCGCCGTGGCCAAGTCGGCCGGCGCCGCTTTCGTGGCGCGGAGTTCCGTTTATCATGTAAGGCTTTTGGACCAATTATTGGCGGAGGCGATTTCGCATGTCGGGTTTTCCCTGGTCGAGGTCGTCACCTCGTGCCCGGTTCATTACGGACGGCGTAATGAGATGGAATCACCGGTGGCGATGATGCGGCACTGGCGCGAGGTGTGTCTTCCCCTAAAACAATATCAGGCGCTCTCGCCGTCGGAGCGGCAGGGCCGGATCTCCATCGGACGTTTGCACCAGGAAGAAAAATCGGACTTTATGACCCGCTACCGTCGGATTCAGCGGCGGGCGAAAGGAGGCACCGACCATGGATAAACGTTGGGCGCGCTCCGGTGAACGCTGTGAAGTTGTTTTGGCCGGATCGGGGGGGCAAGGTCTGGTGTTTTTAGGACAGCTCCTGGCCGAGTCAGCGCTTGATGCGGGGTTTCACGTGGTCCAGACGCAAAGTTATGGTGTTGCTTCTCGCGGCGGATTTTCCAAATCCGAGGTCATTATCGCCTCCCATCCCATTGCGTATCCCATGGTGATGAATCCCTCCGCAGTTTTGGCACTGACCGACGAGGCGTTTGGCCAATACGCGAAAACCAACACAAAGGCCGTGTTGCTTTATGATTCGGACCGGGTGTCCCCACCTTTTGAGGCGTCAGAAAATTGGATCGGACTGCCCTTCGAGCGGGAGGCTAGCCGGCTGGGATTAGGCGCCAGTTTCAACGTCATGGGGCTGAGTGCTTTGATGGCAGTCGGGACCCCGGTGAGTTCCAACACCCTGATTGATTTGCTATCAAAGAAGGGGGATACGCCCAATAACAGGCGCAATCTACAGGCGGCGCACCGAGGATTGGAATTGTTGGCGTGTGGGGAGGATGAGGGGTGATGGCGATGGACCAAGAAAGGGCAAAACACCTTCATTTTGATGCATTGGTGGTCGATACCCATGCCGATACCTTGGGGCCCGTCGCCCGGGGACAGCGTCGATTGGGCGAGCACTCCGCCTGGGGACACGTTGATCTTCCCCGGCTCCGGCTCGGTGGGGTGAACGTGCAATTTTTCGCGTTATACATTGAGCCCGATTATAAACCGGATCGCGGTTTGTTGCGCGGTCTTCAACTGGCGGATGTCTTTTACCGCGAAATGGCGCGCTATCAACAATGGGTGGAGCCCGTCTTTGAATTTGATGATATCGAATCGATCGTGAGCCGGGGCAAGATCGCGGTGGTTTTGTCCGCCGAAGGTGGCGAGATCATCCAGGGGGATCTCGGCGTCTTGCGCATGCTCTACCGGCTCGGTGTTCGATGTTTGGGGCTTACGTGGAATCAACGAAACGCATTAGCCGACGGGGTGGGAGAACTGCGAACCGGCGGAGGGCTTACGCGATTGGGGGCGGCCGCCGTTTCGGAAATGAATCGCCTGGGCATGGTCGTCGATGTGTCCCATCTCAATGAGGCGGGATTTTGGGACGTTTTAAATCTTACCAAGGCCCCGCTATTGGCGAGTCATACCAATGCCCGTGCGTTGTGCGATCATCCCCGGAATCTTTGGGACGAGCAAATCATTTCGTTGGCACGAGGAGGTGGCGTGATCGGCATCACGTTCGCACCGAATTTTCTTCGAAGCGAACGGCGGGCCGGGCTGGAGGATGTTCTCGATCACATCGATCACGTGGCGAACCTCGTGGGAACCCAATCGATCGGACTCGGCTCGGACTTTGATGGGATTGGCATGACACCGGTGGGTTTAGAAGATGCAACGCGCCTTCCGGATTTGACGGACGGTCTCGTTCGCCGCGGGTATACCGACGAACAAATACGGGGCATTCTCGGCGGGAACCATATGCGCCTGCTCGAGACGGTTTGGGCGGGGATATCATGTTGATACCCGGTCGAGCCGACATGCATGTGCACTCGTTTCATTCCGATGGGCAGTTATCGCCCGAGGCGCTGGTGCAGCTCGGCATCCGGTCGGGCCTTTGGGCGATGGTGCTCTGTGATCATGATACCGTGGAGGGGACCCGGGACTTTCTCCGGGCCGCCGAAGCCCGGGGGATGAAAAGCATTCCCGGGGTGGAACTTTCCACCCAGTTGTCCGGGGTGTCGTCTCGATCCGGCGATAAATTGGACCAAGACGAAGTGCATTTGCTCGGGTATGGGGTGAGGCCGGATGACCCTGCGTTTCAAACGTTTATTGAGCGCAATCAGGAACACCGCCGCCGAAGAATGCGTTTAATGATCGAACGGTTGCAGGGCCTGGGGTTGTCCATCGACGAACCGGAAGTCCAGGAGGTGGCGGCCGATGCTTCATCGCTCGGACGTCCTCATGCGGCGAAGGTTTTGGTGCAAAAGGGCTACGCCCGTGACGTCCCGGAAGTCTTCGATACCTACCTCGGAGTGGGGCGGCCCGGGTACGTGCCGCGGCGTCGGAATACGCTCGAGGAAGCCGTGGAGGCCGTCTATTCGGCGGGGGGACTGCCCGTTTTAGCGCATCCGGGTTGCCATCGGGATCCGCTTGAGGTGGCCGGGCGTGCTGCTGCTCTGGGAATCGCCGGCATCGAAGTCATTCACCGTGATCATTCCTTTTCCGTGATTTACCAACTGATTCGGTTTGCCCGAAAACGGGACCTTCTTTGCACCGGGGGTTCGGACTTTCACGGATATGGGGCGGAACCGGATCTTGGGGACCTTTATGCCCCCGGTGCGTGGTTTTGTTCCTTGACGGATGACGGCAAAACCGACGAATGATTCGGCATGACAAGCCTAATTGTGAATGGTAGAATTGCAGTGGCCAAACGGGAGGGGGAGCACATTGCCAATCGACGAGAAAAGAAGGCGCAACCCGGAGGCCGATGCGCCGTATCAAAAGACGACAGATGACATTATTCCTCTTCCGGATCTGGGGCAGCGCCTGAGCATCGGGCCCAAACCCTTTCGAGCCATCCTCGAAGCCTTTTCCGACGTCATCACCGTGCACGAGGTGGGCGGGGAAAAGGTGGTATCAGAAGAGGCGGCTCGACATGTGGAGAACATACATCGTCAGATGACCCAGGGATTTACCTTCGACGAGATTCGAAGGCAACTGGGTCTTGACCCAGAAACCGCTCTCGAAGGATCATCGGATGCGTCGAAGCAGGAGGATGCGACGTCGACGGATGATCGATTGCTCGAGGCCGTCAAGGGATTAGAGGAACAACTTAAACGGTTCGAAAAACAGCGTATCGAAGACCGGGATAAGTTGATGGTAACACTGCTACGGACCCAAAAAGAGATGCAGCGATTAAGACATGAATTGAGAGGACGTCGAAGCCGTCGAAGCAAGACCTTGTTTGAGCGTCTGCTGGGACGGTAGGAATTTTAAGCGGAAAGGTGAGGATGAATGCCGGATCTTAAGAGTTTGTACAATCCAGTTGGAATTGCTGTCGTGGGGGCGTCGGATGCACCGGGCAAGGTCGGAAATGCCGTCGTTCGTAATTTAAAAGACTGCGGGTATCCGGGCGACGTGTATCCGGTCAATCCCGGACGCGAGGAGATCGAAGGATTGAAATGTTATCCCACGGTCACGGACATACCGGGTGAGGTGGATTTGGCCGTGATGTGTATACCGGCCCCGATGGTGGCCGATGCCATGCGAGAGTGCGGCGAAAAGGGCGTTAAATCCATCGTGGTGATCAGCGCCGGATTCAAAGAGGTGGGCCCGGAAGGCGCCGAAATGGAAACGGAATTGGTCGAGGTTGCCGACGAGTTTGGCATGTACCTCATGGGACCGAATTGCTTGGGCGTGATGGATACGCATACCCCCATCAATGCCTCGTTCTCATCCGCTTTTCCCATCGAAGGCAACATCGCCTATTTTTCCCAGTCGGGGGCCCTTTGTATCGCCATTTTGGACTGGAGTTTAGAAGAGGGGCTCGGCTTTAGCAAATTTATCAGCATGGGGAATAAAGCCCAACTCAACGAAGCGGATTTTGTGCGTGATGTGGCGGAGGATCCCAAGACCGATGTGGTGCTCCTTTATCTCGAGAGCATCGAAGATGGACCGGCGTTCCTCGAAGCGGCCCGAGAGGCGAGTCTCATCAAGCCGATCATCGCCATCAAGTCGGGAGCGAGTGAGGCCGGCGCCGCGGCCGCGACTTCACACACCGGAGCGCTCGCGGGCAGTGATGCCGGATACGAAGCGGCATTTCGCCAGGCCGGGGTTATTCGTGCCCGGACCATGGAGGAGCAATTTACCAAGGCCATGGGGTTTGCCTACCAGACCATTCCCGAGGGCGACCGGGTGGCCATTATCACCAACGGCGGGGGTAACGGGGTGATTGCCACCGATAGCGTGGCAATGGAGGGCCTCGAACTCGCCAAACTGTTGCCGGAAAATGAAGAAACCCTGCGTGAGGGACTCCCCAGCATGGCGAGTGCGAAGAATCCGATCGACGTGATCGGCGATGCGGGTCCGGACCGCTATCGTTTTGCCATGGAAAACACTTTGAAAGATCCCAACGTGGACATGGCCCTGGTCTTATTGTGCCCGACGGCCTTTACCGACCCGCTGGAGACGGCCAAGGACATCATTGCAATGCGGGAAAAGTATCCGGAGAAACCGATCTTGGCGGTTTTCACCGGCGGTGCCACCGTGCGCGAAGGGACCCGGGAGCTCTTTGCCAATGGGGTCCCGTGCTTCCCCTTCCCTGAGGCGGCAGCCGCAGTGTTGAAGGGCTTGGTCCAATACCGCGACCTAAAGGACAAATTGGAGAAAGGGAATCGCCTCCGGTACACTGGCGATCAGGAAGCGGTTCGAAAGATTTTCGACCAGGTGCGTGCCAGCGGTCGAAAAATTCTCCTCGGTCCGGAGGCAATGGCCGTGGCGAAGGCCTACGGCATCAGCACCGTGCCGTCCGAACTTGCGACCTCAGCAAAGGAAGCCGGTAAGCAAGCAGACGCCATGGGGTATCCGGTGGTCCTAAAAGTCGCTTCGCCCGAGATCATCCACAAGACGGACATCGGGGGTGTCGAACTGGGATTGGAAACTCGAGAGGATGTCGAGGCCGCCTATGAGCGGATTATGGAGAATGCCCAGACTCATGAGCCGGACGCCAAAGTATACGGGCTGGAAGTGCAAAAGATGTTTCCCCAAGGGGAGGAACTCATCGTCGGCTTGTCCACCGACCCGGTCTTCGGGCCGTTGTTGATGTTCGGAATGGGTGGCATTTTTGTGGACCTGATGAAGGATGTCTCCTTCCGATTGGCACATGGGCTTCGAGATATTGATCTCGATGAGATGATCGAAGAAACCAAAGCCTATGAACTCTTAAAAGGATATCGCGGTGATGAACCGAAGGATCTCGATGCGGTCAAAGAAACCGTCGGGCGCATCGCGCAGCTGGCGGTTGACTTTCCCGAGGTTCAAGAGTTGGACATCAACCCCTTCTTTGCCTATGTGGAGGATGTTGCGGCATTGGATGTGAAGATCACCTTAAAGGATGAATAAAGAACCTTTTCAAAAGGTTGCGGCGAGGGGTGCGAGCGATCGTGTCCCTCGCCGCGTTATCTTTTAAAGGAAATGTGTCGCCCCGCGGGTCTTACGTCGCCGTTTTTCTGAGGCGGTCACCACGTCCGCCCGAATGGCCGGAATACCCAAGAGTTTTCGCCAGGCGCGATGCATGCCGTGACGAAAACGGGCTTGGAGGCGCTCGGGGGCTTGGATTTGAATTAGGGGACAGATGGGCATGCCCTTTTCATCCAAAATTAATTGCAGCCGCGCGTTTTGATCGAGATGCGGCGTCAATGGAAAGGTGCGGCAAGAAAAGGGACGCCAGTCTCGCGGACAGTGCCCATCGCACGTGACAAACCAGGCACCGGCCCCGTAGGAGGGGGGAAAGTCGTAGTGTTTTGCCGAATGCCACCGACGTGTCAACCACTTGGCATCGGCCAACAATAGCTGTTCCCCCGGCAATAAATAAAGGCCCACGCCGGGCTCCCAGTCCTGACAACAAAGGGATTGGCATAATTGTCCGCAGTCCTCGTGAAGCGGCGTCAAGTCATTGGTCAATCGATAGATTTCACTCCACAACCGGAGGAGGCCAGACTCACTGAGCACGGTTCCACTCCTGTTCGAGGAGTCTTAGGCAAAACCGCGACCAACTCTCCATGCGGTCGATTGGCGGCATTTCGGAAAGATTCTTAAAGGCGCCCCGAAGTAAGTCAGTCTCCCGCACGGTCACCGAAACGCCAGGTTCCAGCTGTAAACGCAAAACCAAACCGAAATGACACTGGCCCACCTCATCCCGATCATCATTTAAAACGCCGATGGGCTCGAGCTGTCGTGTCATCTGTGAGAAGCCCAGAGGAGGAGCAAACCGAAGCTCCTCCGTCAATTCACGGTAGCTGTTATCCGCCAGCGTGGCCCGGAAATCCTCCTCCATAGCCGCGTGCGGTCGGAGATGTCCGCCGATGCCGATGGAGACGCGATTGTGCAGGCGTTCTTCTATGCCCTCTTGGGAACGGATGGTGGTAAACACCTCGTGATCTTGTGTAATTAAAATATAGGTGATGGGTTGTTTCCAATCGGTTCGCCTTTCGGCTTCTTGCCGGGATGCCAAAAAGGCATGGCGTTCCAGTTGATTTAGGAAGGGGCGCCAGTCGGATTGGATGCCGGTGAAGGTGCCTGTACCCAACAGCGCCTCGCGACGAATGACGAGGATGGTTTCATCCACAACGATCACAACCTCTCTGCACTGATTGTGAGCTTGCCACAGTTTTGCTTGGTGAAGCAAGCCGTCTAGGTTAAAATGGGGCCGAGGAGGTATGCAAGGTGAACGAGACGAAACGGCCGGTGATCGGTCGCTATTATATCCAAACCTATGGTTGTCAAATGAATGAGCATGATTCGGAAATTCTGGCCGGGATCCTAGAACGCGCCGGATACCAGGCCGCCCAAGACCCAAAGGCGGCCGATGTGATCCTTTTGAACACTTGTGCCGTCCGCGATACTGCGGTCCAGCGGGTTCTAGGGGAACTGGGTCGGCTGAAGATCTATAAATACGAGAATCCCGACATGATCCTCGGCGTCTGTGGCTGCATGCCGATGGAATCGGGGGCGGTTGAACGCATCCGACAGCGCGCCTCGCATATTGATTTGATTTTGGGAACGGGACAATTGGAGCGTCTCCCCGAGTTATTGGCATCGGTCCGACGGGACCGGTGTCTGCAGGTGGAGGTTAGCGGTTCCGATGAACTGCCGCCGGCCGATCTTCCTCGACGGCGGCAAGAGGGCGTTCGGGCTTGGGTCCCGATTATCTATGGGTGCAACAATTTTTGCAGTTACTGCATTGTGCCCTATGTGCGAGGTCGAGAACGGAGCCGTCCGCCCGCCGAGATCCTCGATGATATCAAGACCCTGGTCGCGGACGGGGTTCGGGAGATCACCCTTTTAGGGCAAAACGTGAACTCGTACGGGCACGATTTGGCCGAATCGATTGATTTCGGGGGATTGCTCGCGAAAATTGATGCGATCGAAGGGCTCAAATGGATTCGTTATACCACCTCGCATCCTAGGGATTTCAGTTTGGAGCTGGTGGATCAGATCAAAGCGTTGGAGAAGGTCTGTTCCCACTTTCACCTGCCGGTTCAAAGCGGTAGCAACCGCATCCTCAAACGAATGAACCGGGGCTATACGCGTGAGGAGTATTTGGCGTTGATAAAGCACATTGAAAAGCAATTCCCGGATGCTTCGATCACAACGGATGTAATCGTTGGCTTTCCCGGGGAGACGGAAGCCGATTTTCAAGAGACGCTGGACCTTTTTGAGCGGGCCCGATTTGATGGGGCATTTAGTTTCATTTATTCCCCCCGGCCGAAAACGGCGGCCGCGAACTATCCGGATGATTTGCCAAAGGGCGTCAAAAAGGAACGGCTTCAACGATTGAATGAACGTCAATATCCCATCTCGCTTGAGAAAAACCAGCGGCTCCTCGGATTCGAGGCGGAAGTGCTATTGGATCGGCGAAGTGACAAGAATCCCCGACACTGGCGAGCGCGTACGGCAACCAATAAGTTGGTCTTGGTGGAGGCGCCGCCGGCGGCGTGGCATCAATTTGCCCACGTGCGAATCACAGCGGCCGAAACCTTTCAATTACGCGGTGAACTCGTTCGGCTAGCGGGGAACGAGAACAGCCACCACCATGCGGATGAATGCTTCTTTCAATCCCGGGATGCGAGCCAGGGGGGCTAAGAACGGGCGAAGCGGTTCCTCGTGATAGTGGAGCAGTCGAAACGGGGATTGTCCAACAAGGGATTGAAAACGCCGTGTTGTCATTCGGTTGAGGTACGGAAGTTGGCCACCTTCCGGGTCGAGTTTGAGTCGTTTGCGCTCTTCGTAATCGGGCAAGTCGGCAATCAACTGGTGATAACATCGGGCAAGGGTTCTTTCTGACGCGAAAAGGTGAACCCAGGGAATTCCGATGACATCGGTCAGGTGGGCGCCGTGGGGATGATGGTACGGTGGGAAATTGATGTAAAGGCGGCCCGAAACGCGGAGTATTCGAGCGCACTCCTCAAGCACCTGAGCGGCATCGGAAAGATGCTCGAAGGTGTCATTCATGATGATGACATCGAAAAAGCGATCATCGAACGGAAGATGACGACCGTCGCTGGTGTCAAAGGTTACCCGCGAATCCACTCCTTTGGCCCGACTGAGAGCCCGTGCTTGTGCTTCGTAGTGGCGATGAATGTCGATGCCCCAGATGTGCTGCGGGCCCAAAGTCGCATAATAGGTTGTCTTGCCTCCGCCCCCCGAGCCGAGATCCAGCACGCGTGCGTCTTTGATGATGGCATCGGGCGCGATGAAGTCACGAAATTGTTCCAAAGCGGCCGGGGCTTGAGAATACTGCCATTCCCCATAGGACATGCGTCCCGCAAGTTCCAGATTGAATGGGTGTTTGGGAGCCGGGAACAACCGGTTTAAGATGTTGATCAGCCGAACACCGAACATCGTCTCGCCCCCCTTCTGAAGATTATACTACGATATTCGATCCTCAATGTCCTCCCTTTTCGTTGCACCGGGGATGAAGGGGGAAAAGGGAGGACATCGCGATCGTCGGCGCGACCCAGAGGTTTTGCATGGCGGCCCGTGGAAAGGCCTGCATCCAAATGGGTCGGCGCTGGGTTTCCCAATTCCCGCCGGCACCGGGTGGGGGAATCTCAGGGGGTATTCGAGAAGGAGGGGTTATGATGGAGACGTTGCCCGCGAATTTTGTACAATATCAAGAAGAACACGAAAGACGACCACGAAAGCATCGGGCAGGTGAAAGCCAAATTGGAGATCAAAAAAAAGGTACGCACGCCGATGATGAAGCAATTTCTCGAAATTAAAGAGGCCCATCCCGAAGACATCGTGTTTTTCCGCATGGGTGACTTTTATGAGATGTTTTTCGAAGATGCCCAACGCGCCGCCGAGATCCTTGATATTACCCTGACCGCCCGTGATGGGGGCAATGATGTCAAGGTGCCGATGGCCGGCGTCCCTTATCATGCTGCCGAGGGCTACATCCAGACCCTAGTGGAAGCGGGTTACCGGGTGGCGATCTGCGAACAGATGAGCGACCCGGCTCAAGCGAAGGGCCTGGTCGAGCGCGAAGTGGTGCGGATCGTCACGCCCGGCGCGCGGATGGATGCAGGCGTCATGGAAAGTAAGCAGGATAATTTTGCTGCGGCTCTAGCCGGTACCACCCGACACATTGGGTTGGCCGTGGCGGATATTTCGACGGGTTATTTTGCCTGCGTTGAGGTTCGGGGCCAAAATGCCCTTGAGGAGATTCTGAGCGAATGTGCCCGTTTGGGGGTCATCGAATGTTGCTTAGGCCCCGAGTTGGCGACGCCGCTTCATGATCCTTTGGCGGATCTCGGCGTGGTGAACTTTCCGGATGTTGCGAGTTATTTATTCGATGAAAAAGAGGCTCGAGATCGGCTCAAACAACACTTTGAGGTCATCGATTTGGCCGGATTTGGGTGTGATGATAAACCGGCGGCGGTAACCGCAGCGGGCGTTTTGCTGGAATATCTTCGCGAAACACAGCGAGGGGCGGTGGGATCGTTGACCACCTTGCGCACTTATCACTTGGAAGATGCACTTCTGATCGATCCGGTGGCCCGCCGTACCTTAGAAGT
>SLMV01000122.1 GCA_007133365.1 Clostridia bacterium | reverse complement strand
GGTGGCATTCGATCCGGATCGGGTGGACATTTGGCTCGGGGATCTGCCGGTCGCCCGCCAGGGACAGGGCCTGGTGTTCGATGAGGATCGGGCCCGAGCCCTCCTCGAACAAACCGATATCAAAATCGTGGTGGATCTCAATCTGGGCGAGCAGACGGTGACCGCGTGGGGGAGTGATTTAACCGATGATTACGTCAAGATCAACGCCAGTTATCGGTCGTAGGGTGCTTTTCATGCTGGATAAGCCGAGGTGAGGGTAGGGGGAGGAACCGACGATGAAAGCCGAGATGAACGAATGGATCCAAAAGGCCGACGTTTTGATCGAAGCCTTACCGTATTTTCGCACCTTTTCGGGGACGACCGTCGTCATTAAATATGGAGGGCAGGCGATGGTGTCGGACGCGCTCAAGCGCTCCGTGATCATGGACATTGTTTTATTGCGTTACGTCGGCATCAATCCTATTTTGGTGCACGGTGGGGGCGCGGACGTCACCCGATTGATGAACCGTCTCGGGAAAGAAGCGGTTTTTTCCGAAGGACTCCGCGTGACCGATGCCGAGACCATCGAAGTGGTGGAGATGGTCTTAATGGGAAAGGTGAACAAGGAAATTGTCAGTCTGGTTAACCAGTATGGGGGGAAAGCGGTGGGGATTTCGGGCAAGGATGCCGACCTAATCCGCGCCCGACGCCGACCCCCCGCCGGAGATGCCAAATGTCCGGTTGACCTGGGATTTGTCGGCGAAATCGAACGGGTGAATCCAAAAGTCATCCACACGCTCACCTGTGGGGGGTATATTCCGGTCATCTCGTCGGTTGGAATCGGACCGAAAGGGGAGAGTCTCAATATCAATGCCGATCACGTCGCCGGTCAATTGGCGGCGAGTTTGAAAGCCGAGAAACTGATTCTGCTCACGGACGTCGAGGGGATTTATGCTGATTTTACGGATCCGGCTTCTTTGATTTCGGCCTTGCCGAAAGATCGGGCATTGGCGATGATCAGAGCCGGTCAAATCAATCAAGGGATGATTCCGAAGGTGCAGGCGTGCCTGACGGCGCTCGAAGGCGGGGTCGGTCGAACGCACATCGTTGACGGGCGCATATCGCATTCATTATTGCTCGAAATATTTACCGACCAAGGCATCGGGACCATGGTCAGTGCGGGGCCCTGAAGGGGGAAGACAAATGGACATGAAGGACAAGGAACGTGAATATATCATCAATACGTACGGGCGAGACCCGGTTTCGACGCCGTTGATCACCGCGGGTGAAGGGGTTTACGTATGGGATGATGCGGGACGAGGCTATCTCGATTTTCTTTCGGGTTTGGCCGTCAATAGTCTCGGGCACTGTCATCCGGAGGTGGTCGACGCCATTCAAACCCAGGCGGCGAAGCTCATGCACACGTCGAATCTTTACTATACCGAACCGCAGATCCGCCTGGCCGAGCAATTGGTGACGCACAGTGCGATGGATGAGGTGTTTTTTGGTAACAGCGGAGCGGAGGCGAATGAAGCGGCCATCAAGTTGGCGCGAAAGTATGGGAAGGCGCATCGCGGACCGGATGCCTATGAGATCATCACGGCCGAGCAGTCCTTTCACGGTCGCACGCTGGCAGCGGTGTCGGCCACCGGGCAGCCCAAATATCACCAGGGGTTTGAACCGAGGGTGGGCGGGTTTCGCTACGGGATATTTAATCAGCTCGATTCCTTTGCCGAATTGGTCAATGAGGCGACTTGTGCCATTATGGTGGAGCCGATTCAAGGTGAAGGTGGCGTTTATCCCGCCAGCCGGGAATTTCTAACGGGACTTCGGCGTCTTTGTGATGAAAATGATCTCCTTTTGATTCTTGATGAGGTACAATGCGGCATGGGGCGGACGGGTGCGTTGTTTGCCTACGAACATTATGGCGTTGTGCCCGATGTTCTGACGCTAGCGAAGGCCGTGGGCGGCGGGTTGCCGCTTGGCGTGATGGGAGCGCGCGGTGAGGCAACCGAGGTCTTGACACCCGGAACCCACGCATCGACTTTCGGGGGCAACCCGGTCACGTGCGCGGCGGGTGAAGCGGTGATGAAAGTCCTGTTGACGCCCGGCTTCTTAGAACACGTACAACAGGTGGGGCAGTATTTTACCGAGCGTCTCTCAACACTCGCCCAGCGATGGGGCAAAGAAGTGCGCGGCCTTGGTCTTATGGTGGCGCTTGAGATTGAAGGAGATGGCGACGCGGTGGCCCGATACTGTCTGGAGAATGGATTATTGTTAAATTGCATTGGTGGGAATATTTTGCGGTTCCTCCCGCCGCTTATCATTGGGGAGGAACATGTGGATGCGGCGATGAATATCGTATCAAGTGCCCTAAGTGCTGAGAGTTCGGGGTGATAAGGGGCTCCCTTTGGATTGATCCCAGGCGATGATTGAGACCGCCAGGTAGGGCTTGATGGTTTTTTGGTGGTTGAAGGGATGTGGGAGTATGAAAAGTGTATTGGTGACGGGTGCCAATGGGTTTTTGGGTGCCAATCTGGTGGAAGTGCTGGCGGGTCGGGGTTACCGGGTGCTGGCCGGCGTCCATACGCCCGTTCCTCCGATCTTAAAGCAAAAGGTGAAACAATTGGAGGGTCATGTCAGCTGGCATCAACTGGACGTGACCCAGCCGGAGGACTGGCGTGCCTTGCCGGTATCGCCGGACGGGATGATCCATGCGGCGGCGGTGACGCCGGTCGATGAACGGGACCCTCTCGGCACGGTTGAGGTCAATTTAATGGGCACACTTAATGGATTGGAATACGCTTTGGCCCAGGATATCAAACGATTTATCGCGCTCAGTTCCGCTTCGGTCTATCGGGATGTGCCCGATGGTGAAGGCCCTTTGACCGAAACCGAGCCGGTGCGCCCCATCCATTCTTATGGGATCTCGAAAGTGGCGGCGGAGAGTTTCGTCACGTTGTATCGCCAACAGAAGGGCTTGGACGGTTGTTCGGTTCGAATGACCGGCATTTATGGACCCTGGGAACGACCGACGGATGCCCGAAAGGGCATGTCCCCGGTTTACCAACTGCTGCTGGCGGTCGTTCGCGGGCAGCGCCTTCGCGTTTATGATGCCGGCGGGTCCGGTGATTATATGCATGCGCGGGAGGCGGCCCGGGCGCTCGTTCATCTCTTAGAGTGCGAAAAGCTCGAGTACGATGTCATCAACCTTTCGACAGGGGTTTCGATTTCATCAAAGCGTCTGCTCGAAGCCGTCGGTCAGGTGGCGCCCGAGGCGCCCATCGAATGGGTCGCCGATGCTCATAAAGACGATGCGGATCTGATCCTCGGCCCGACCCGAAAGGGACGCCGCTTGTCGGTGGAGCGTTTGGCGAAGCAGGGGTTTGTTTCAAATTTGGCTTTAGAAGCGGGCCTTTCCGATTACCTGGACTGGCTATCGGTGCCAGAGCATCGCGAACTGATCGAAGGATCGTCGGCCTGAGGCGGAACCGAACAAGTTCTCCTAATAAATGTCTTGACACAGTGTGAGAATTTGCTACCCTAGAAAGTGAAAAGAGGGTCGATCTCGCGTCGGGTCGGCCTTCTTCATCCGATGAAGTCGCACCTTGATAAGCGAGGTCGATGAAGCGCCTCATGAATCACTCCGACGAGGAGGGATATCATGATGGACCGTCGTTTCCTGATTCGAGGGCGCGTGTCCTTCGTCTCATGAAGTCGCGGTAGGTCGTGGTTCACTTCCCAAAAGACTGACTATATGAAGTCAAGAGGCAAATGAGGAAAAGTAGCGTAGAAGCTAGAATCAGTGAACCTTGAAAATAATGCATGCTG
>SLMV01000104.1 GCA_007133365.1 Clostridia bacterium | reverse complement strand
GCAAGCACATCCAATGCCACTATCACCCGTTTGAGACGGCCTCGCCCGATCAACTCGAGACGCTTGGGTCTTTGCCAGCCGGATGGCACGATGTGAAGCGAGAGGAGAGGGCGGCCGACGATGCATTAGCGCGTGCCCGGGAGCAACAGCAGGCGTTTGCTGACGAGAAGCGGGATCTCGACATTCGCTTTTCGGATCTTTCGGATCTCGATGAGAAAGCGATCTCCGCTGAACGCGACCGCCTGCGGCGAAAACGCGAACTCAGGCGTCGCGCTCACGCGCTTCGCCCGCAACTGACACCTCCTTTGAGCTGGCGACTTGCGGCCCTTCTCCTTTTTGGGGCGGTGGGTCCTTTGCTCTTCTACTGGACCCCTTTGCCCGATGATCTTTTCTCCCTTTTCGGGGTTGGTCTAGGGGGGATGCTTATCGGGTATTTTCTGGCCGTTTCCCTTCACCGGTTGCAGCGGCGGACGCTGCATGCTGAGTGGGATGCCCTGAAGCGGGAAATGGCCGCGTTGGCGGAACGGGAGCCGGCCGAGGACCTCCCCGAAGATGAAAGTGAGTTGGCACGTCTTCAGGAACGTTTTCGTCTCTATCGTGAAGAGACACAGCGGCTCGCCCGCCGAGAAGAAGAGGTGTCGGATCGAAAAGCGATGGAGGCGCTCAAACGGCAACGCCAAGAGGCAAAGGAAAAGCGGGCATGTTTTGAAAAACGCCTCCAACCCTTTTGGGATGCGTTTTCGGATGTCGAAGCCGCTTATCGAAAATGGCGTCAGGAACGCGATCGGATTGCTGAACGCGGAAATCGATTGGAGCAAATGGCGGCGAATCGTTTTGGCGGACACGTGGCGGAAGCGGAGGCGCTCGATCCCTTTTCTGACCTTCCCAAGCGTTGGCGGGAAGTGGCCGAGTTCGTGGCCTTTGTTTTTCCGGCGGAACCGGTGGAATGCCTTGGGGATGTGATTTGCCTTTGGACAAAGCGTCTGCCGGCGCGTTGGGCCGAGTTGGAAGCGGCGGCGGCACATTATGTCGACCTCAAGGCGCGTCGGGACGCAATCACGGCGAAAAAGGCCACGTTGTTGACCCAGCGGGAGGACAAAAAAGCGCACCTTCGAAAGACGAAACATAAAGCCCGCTTACTCGAAGAACCCCTGATAAAGATCCTGACGGCCGCGGAAGGCAACGCGGCCAAAGCCCGGACGCGTTTTTATGATTGGAAGGAAGGCCGGGCGGACGTTGACCGGTTGCAAAACGAGATCGCCGATCGCCTAGCGGAATTTGACGTTCCCGATCTCGATGCTCTTTACACGGAGGTAATCAATACCCGGAACCAGGCAATCCAAACGCTTCAGAGCTGGCGGGAATTCATCGAGCAGAATCCGGGATTGCCCGGGGAAGCACAAAGCCAAGACCCCGAGCAAATGAAGACACGCCTCGCGCACTTAGATGCAAAGATCGAAGCCTTAGATGCCCGGGTCGAGGAACTCGAGGCGGCGGAACGGGAACGGGTTAAACGCCAAAGTGAATTGGAAGGCAAAGAACCTTTGAATATTGCCTTAGCTGAGCAGACGTTGGCGGAGCGAAGGAAAAAGCGCGATCGTTTGGCCCGGACCGCCGACGCTCTGGCTGTGGCTCATCAGGAGATGGAGCGCGCGATCCGCGATTATCACGCATCGGTACGGGAGCGGTTGGAACGGTTGGCGAGCCGCTATTTTTGTCGCATGACCAACGTGGCGGACCGTTCGGTGGCATTGGATGAAACCTTCGGTCTTTACCTGATTCACCAAGGACACGAGGTGACGCTCGATCAGCTGAGTAAAGGGGCGAAGGATCAACTTTACTTAGCCTTACGATTTTCCTTTTCCGATCTTTTGGCTTTAGATAATCGGGTGCCGATGCTCTTGGATGATCCGTTTGTCGCGTGCGATCGCGCCCGGCGAGCCGTACTAAAAGAAATTCTGGAGCAGGAAGCAAAACGGCGTCAAATCCTGCTCTTTGCGCACAGCCAGGACTATTCCAACTGGGGGCAGGCCATCGAACTAACCCCGTCTGTTCCCTAAGCGTGCGTCGTCTTCTTTGGGTCACGCGCAATTCAGCGCAACCTAAGGACGACAGCGTGCGGTAAAGACGCCCCGGGCTGTCGTCAGGACGTTCCCGTGGGCACCCGCGCATCTTGCTTACGACGTGGATGAAGGGCGATCGGCTAATAACTTGCCGCCCACGCCCACCTCCTCATCGGTACTTGGCATCAGATAGACCACGATGCCCGCTTTGGGCTTTCCCGTGAGACGGCTGGCGGTTTCGGTGAAGGTTTCGATCATTTCCCGTTTGCTGTCCCGATCGAGTTCGGGTCCGTAGAAAAAGATGGTCGGCATGCTGTCATCCTCCTCATTCTGAAAATGCGATTTGATGTTGGTTGGTTTATTTTCGTTGCCGCTATGTTGATGATTGAGGTGGCGCTGAAGGCGCACCGGGTCGAAAAGCCTCGGTGCGCCGTGTTCCTTCACGCGAGAATGTCAACTTGGGTTTTGGCCAACAGGGCATCGGCCTTTTGGATGGCCGCTTCGTAGGTCGTCGCGGTGATGGTGATGCAGCCGATGCGATCGGTATCGCTCTCCGGTTCGGTGACGGGCTGTCCCAGCACTTTGTAGGGATAGAATGAGAAGTCTCCGTTGATGCTGGGGAAATCAATATTATACATGCATCCCGGGGTTGCCGCCGAGAGGAACCGGCTACAGCCATATTCCCCGTTCCAACTGGGTGAGAGGGTCACCTTCTGACCGAGGGCCATGCGAATCACCGATTGGATCATGTCCACGCCCATCAGATTCAAGGCGAAGTCGAAAATGACCGGGCCGCTGGCCAGTCGGGGCCCGACGTCGATGACTTTGGGTGTGCCATCGGTGTCGATCACCATGTCGATATGTCCGGCGCCGGTGGTCATCCCCAGGGTCTCGGCCACTCGTGCCGCGGTGTCGCCCACGCGTTTTTGGACGTCCTTCGGAAGGTTCGAGGGCGTGGTGAGGCCCAGCGTGACAAAGTGGGGCGGTTCGGTATTGAATTTATCGGTCAACAAAACGGGTTGAAAGGTCCCGTCGATGACCAGCCCCTCCGCACCAACGGTGGGTCCTTCAATGAGTTCCTCTATGACGATGGTTCGACCCGGCGAGAAAGTGAGTGCATTCTCGACCGCCCGGTGAAGCGTTTGGGCATCGTCGGCCCGGGCAATGCCCCGGCCCTTGGTCCCATCGGCTGGCTTGACGATGACGGGAAAGGTAAATTGATCGGCCTTCTCTAAGGCTTCGTCCGATGTGCTGACCTGCAAGCCGACGGGGACGGGAACGCCCGCTTTTTCGAGTTCGGATTTAATAATGGTCTTATCCGTGGCCATTTTTGCTGCATCGGGGGCGATGGCCGTGAGTCCCAGCACTTTCGACACTTCGGCTACCGTGCGCATCCCCAGATTGCTAACCATCGTGGTGATACCGTCGATCTTGCGCTTTTGGGCCAAGGCCAAAATGCGGTCCGTTTCCATGACTTCAATGGTATGGGTTTCATCGGCGATCGAAAAGCCCGGTGCTTGGGGATTTCCGTCGACTGCGATGACATAAAGGCCCATCGCATTGGCTTTGGCGATCATGGGAATTTGGTCGAAACTTGCGCCCAGGATCATAATGCGTTCATTCATATGTTTTCACCTCGTCTTTGGACTGTATTGAACAATATAGGGCAAAACGGCCGGAGTTTCAATGACCGGCGTCAGGGCCATTCAAAAGGGTCTATTCCCCAAATGATGCGTGTTGGAGGAAAAGATGGAAAGAGGTGATGGTGAATGGTTGGGGCAGGAGCCCGGATTTCATTGGCGAAATAGAGGCAAAGGTCAGAGAGGAGTCGTCCCCTTGTCAGCCGCTCCTAAGTCTCGGTCAACGCCCCTTAATGGATCGTTTCGCGGCGAGGATTATCGCACCCTGGGTGCTTTAGTGATGGCGATGCTCAGCATGGCGACCGGGGTGGGGTTTATCATCCCGTTGTTGCCGGTTTATGCCGAGACCTTAGGCGCCACCGGGGCATGGATCGGTTTGATCTTTGCCGCCAACCCCTTTGTCCGAGGCATGATGATGATGACCTTCGGATCACTGGCAGATTATCGGAGCAAGAAGATGCTCATGAGCATCGGGTTGGTGGGCTATATTTTCATTTCACTCGGGTTTGTCCTGGCCAGCCAACCTTATCATCTGCTCTTACTTCGCACCATGCAAGGGGTATTCTCAGCCATGGTCTCCCCCATCGCCCGCGCCTATGCCGGGGACATCAGTCCTCCGAGTCGCGAAGGTGAGGTCATGGGGAAGATCAATTTTGGTTTCTTTTGCGGCTTTGCCACCGGCCCCATCATTGGGGGCCTCTTTGCGGACGTCTTTGGTTTTCACGCCCCCTTCTATGCCATGGCGGTTTTATCCGCGACGGCGTTTGTTTGTATCCGCCTTTTCGTCCCCGAACAACCCTCGCGCATGCGTCCTAAAGAGATGGCCCCACCGAGTGTCATCATGCGATCCGTCGAACTCCTTCGGGTCGAGGTGATCCGGGGGGTCATGGCGCTTCGAGGTTTGGTGGAAGTCGGACGCGGGGCCCTCACGGCACTCCTTCCCTTGTTTGCATACTTGACCTTGGGATTATCAAGCAGTGAGGTGGGCATCATGATTGCGCTACGCGCGTTGATCTCGGCCTTGATGCAACGACCGTTTGGCCGCCTGGCCGATCGATATAACCGGAAGTGGTTAGCGTTATTGGGATTTTCCTTGGCGCCGGTTGGGTTTGTGCTCCTTCCCCTGAGCCAGAACGTCGTTCACCTGGTGTTGGTCTCCGTGTTATTGGGGATGAGCAACGGGATCTCCGTGCCGGCTACCTTCGCCATTGCGGTGGATCAGGGGCGGAGATTGGGAATGGGCCGCGTCATGGGATTGGAGGCCATGGTTCAAAGCTTCTTTTTGGCCCTCGGTTCTACCCTGGGAGGCGCGGCCCTCGATTTTGTGGGCATGACCCGGGTTTTTCAAGGCGCGGCCGGGGTTTGCCTCCTCGGGATTGCGCTTTCCTTGTGGTGGCTTCGCGCTTATCGCCCGATTGCCCAGGTCCCAGCTAATCTGAATTAGCGCCCGGCCGCGGGCTCGAAACGGGAAGGCGAACGGCGGCGGGAACCGGTGCCTGGGGAAACCGTTGGACGAGGTAGATGGAAAAGGCACTGATGAGGGCGCCCAAAATGAACGTATATTGAAACGAAAAGACCTGCCAGATGATACCCCCGACGAACGGGATGATGATGCCCAGAATGTGATTGAGCGTTCCCCCCAACGCCAGAGTGGGGGCGAGATCCTGGGGACGCGCGATCTCGTCGAGGTGCACCGAGATGGCCATGTCCATGCCCATCATCCAGTTATCGATGCAGTAGGCGACATAGAGTAGGGGGAGGACGGGGACGAAGGCGTAGGTGAGGGCGGTGGCCGTGGCCACGGTGTATCCGGCTGTAATGGTTTTTTGGGTCCCCCAGGCATCGACCAAACGACCAATCATGGGTCGGATGTAGATGGCAAGCCCGTTACTGACGCCCATGAGGATGGCCACCTGTTGGACGTGAATGCCATAGGTGTGCACCAGCAAAAAGACGGCAAAGGTGACGAACATATGCCGTTGGGAGGCGGAAATCAGCCGAAGGATATAGAAGGAACGGTATTCTGGCCGAAAAAGAAAACGCGGGACTTTGTGGGCCGGAGGAGGGCGTTGAAATCCCCGGGTTAGCAGCATATTGGCGCCCGCGGCCATGGCCAAAAGGCCCGCGGTCCAATAAAGGAAGCGATAATAGCCGGCGCCGCTTAATACATTGGCCAAGAGATAGACCAGGACGGTTCCCGTGACGAAGGCCCCGGCTTGCGCTCCTTGAAACTGTCCCATCCTCCGCCCCTTTTCACCTGCCTTGGCAGCCGCTAATGTCATCGCGGCCTGGACTGGGTAGATCATATGAAAGCCGATGGAAATGATGACGATCGCGAGCACCAGCTGGGGGACGGTGGTCACCGTTCCATGCAGGATCAATCCGGCCCCGAGAAGGATGGCGCAAAAGCCGAAGATCAATGACTGACTGAGGATGGACACGGCGCCGATGAGCACCACGGTGAAAAGCCCCGGAATTTCTCGGACGGATTGGACGAACCCCAGTTCCGCCGGGTCGATCCCGATGATGTCGTTGACGAAATTGTTGTAAGCGGTTTGCTGGATGCCCAGGGCAAGGTTGACGAGAAACACGGAAATGAGAAGGAATAATAAGGCCTTATTGGCATCGAAACGATTCGCGTTACCCATGGGAACGTTCACTCCTGTTGCTATGATACCTGTAATACCAACGCATTTCTTTGGTATATTAGACATCAGGAATGAAACCCCTGCTTTGAGCATGCGTTCGCCCGGGAATTCCAATGGCGATCGGGATCTCGTTTAAACGAAGGGAGATGACGGATGAAACGAGGCAATATGTATCCGGATTTTCGCTTCAATGCGCCGGAAATCGCGGGGGCGCTGGGTGATTTTGGCACGCTGGTCCCGATTGTCATCGGGGTGGCGGCGGTGACCCCAATCAATCTCGCCCAAATACTCTTCTTCTTTTCGCTGGCTTTCATCGCCACCGGCTTGGTCTATCGCTTGCCGATGCCGGTGGAGCCCATGAAGGCCATGGGTGTCATTGCCATTGCCGGTGGCTTGACCGCCGCCGAGATCGCTGGGGCGGGGATCATGATGGGCCTAGTCCTTTTGCTGTTGGCGCTGACGGGAACGTTTGATCGGATTAAGGCGTACATTCCGGTTGCGCTCACTCGGGGCATCCAACTCGGGTTGGGGTTGTTGTTGCTTCGTCAGGCCCTTCTCTTTGTGGCCGAGGATTGGGTGCTTGGCCTTTTGGCGGTGGCGATCATCCTCGTCTTCACCATGACCAATGTGGTGGATATTTCGGCGTTGGTCGTTTTGCTTTTGGGCATCGGCTGGGGGATTTATCATCACGGCCCACCGCCCGTGGCCATGCTCAGCGGTCCCTGGCTCAATTTGCCGGATCTGGCATCCTTGGGCTTGGGTTTTTGGCAGGGGACCCTGCCCCAGATTCCCCTCACGTTGGGGAATGCCGTCCTCGCCACCTCGCTTTTGATTCACGACCTTTTTCAGCGTCGGGTTCCGGAGAATCGGCTTTTGATCAGCATGAGCGTCATGTGTTTGGTCGCCTCGCCTTTGGGTGGGTTTCCCATGTGCCATGGCGCCGGGGGGCTGGCCGCGCAATACCGGTTTGGGGCTCGCACCGGGGGCTCGAACTTGATTTCCGGATTGATCTTGCTTCCCGTTGCCGTGTTTTTGGCCTCCCCCGATGTCTTGCGGATTTTTCCCTACGGCGCCCTCGGCGCATTGTTGCTATTTGCCGGGATGGAAGTGATCAAGAGCGGCCTGAAGACCGACGCCCTTTGGTTTTCCTTGGCCACCGGGCTCATCGCCCTGGTGGCAGGAATGACCCCGGCCTTTTTGGGAATGCTCGCCCTTTATTGGCTCTGGTGGCATGGGAAACGACGCCGAAAAGGCGTTTCTGATGGTAATCCCTCTTGACGCCCCGAGGTTAACGTGCTAAAGTAACGGCACATTTTGAAATAGGAACGGCTGTGAACGGGAAGAGTAAGCGATTCGTTTTTGCCCCAGAGAGTCGGGGAGAGTGGGAACCCGATGCAAAAAGAATGGCTGAATGGGCCCGGGAGCTTCGCACCGAGGGAGATTCCCTAGGCTGTGACGGTTTTCCCCCGTGATCGGGAACCGGTATCGGTCATGAACCCGTATCGTGAGTGTTTCCTTTTCGGGAAACAGTTGGGTGGCACCACGGAAGCAACCTTTCGTCCCAAGCGGCGGAGGGTTTTTTTATTGGGTTGATGACAGTATCGTGCGAGTGGAACCCGGTCCGGGTTCTATTTGGGTGGCACCGCGAAATGACCCTTTCGTCCCAAAATGGGAGGAAAGGGTTTTTCTTTTTGGACGATTTGGCTTTATAAGGGACGAACTGAAATGGGGGATTCGAATGATGATTAAAGATGCGATTCGCACCGTGGCATCCGGTCGATCGTTGTCACGACGACAGTCTTTTCAGGTAATGAATGCGATGATGAAGGGGGATGTGACCCCCGCGCAGTTTGGCGCCTTGCTGTTGGGGTTGGGAATCAAGGGGGAGACGGTTGACGAGATTAGCGGGTTTGCCCATGCCATGCGGGAACGGGCGACGACCGTACCCGTTCGGCGCTCAGGTCTGGTGGACACTTGCGGTACCGGGGGGGACGGGTTGTCCACCTTCAACATTTCCACCACGGCCGCCTTCATCGCGGCCGGGGCCGGTGTTGCTGTCGCCAAACACGGCAATCGCTCGGTGTCATCGGATTGTGGCAGTGCCGACGTCCTCGAGTCTTTGGGAGTGAATCTGGATCTAGAAGCGGATGAGGTGGGACGGTGCATCGACGAACTGGGTATCGGCTTTTTGTATGCGCCGCGCCTGCATCCGGCGATGAAACACGCCGTGGGCCCTAGGCGGGAATTGGGCATCCGCACCGTCTTCAATTTGCTCGGGCCGTTGACCAACCCGGCCGGTGCCTCGGCTCAAGTGATGGGGGTGTTTGATTCCGATCGCACCGAGGACCTGGCGAGGGTGGCCGGCAATCTCGGGATTCGGCATGCATGGGTGGTAGGCGGTCTGGAGGGCCTCGATGAGATTTCAATCGCCGGCCCCACGCGTATTTCCGAATATCGAAAGGGCATGGTGCGAACCTTTACGCTGACGCCGGAAGATCTGGGTGTGAGTCGTTCTCCGCTCGCTGACATTCGTGGTGGCGATGCCCAGGTCAATGCCCGGATTCTTTACGGGGTGCTCCGAGGGGCTTCGGGCCCTTATCGGGATAGTGCATTGGTCAATGCGGCCGCCGCGATCCGGGTTGGCGGCCAGGCATCCACCTTGGCGGATGGGATGATTAAAGCGCGTCAGAGCGTGGATTCAGGGTGCGCCTTACGAAAGCTGGAGCAGCTGGTGAATTACGGTGGGCGAAAGGTCTCGGTGAGTTGATGCCATGATGAATTATGAAAGTGGAACCTTTTTATCCCAAATTGTGGACCGGGTGCGCGAAACCCTGCAACGACAAAAGCGCGAACGGCCGCTGGAGGCGCTAGAGCGACAACTGGAGAAAGCGCCCCCGCCTCGAAGTCTCGTGGCGGCCCTTCGCCGGACTTTGCCCGGGCGGGTCGGACTCATCTGTGAATATAAGCGGGCGTCTCCCTCCCGTGGATTGATCCGGGGGGATCTCTCGTTGTCTCACGTGGTGTCGGCGTACGAAAAGGGGGGCGCACGGGCCCTTTCGGTGCTGACAGAACCCACTTTCTTTGGGGGGCAAGACCGCTATATCGCTCGGGCTCGACGAATCTCCTCGCTTCCCATTTTGCGTAAGGACTTCATTTTGGAACCCTATCAAGTGATCGAATCGCGGGCGCTGGGTGCCGATGCCCTTTTGCTCATTCAGGCCCTTCATCCGTCGAAGCGGATGGAAGAACTATTGGCCCTGACCCATTCCCTGGGCATGGAGGCCTTAGTCGAGGTCCACGACGGATCTCAACTCGATTTGGCATTAAAACAAGACGTGCGATTGATTGGCATCAATAACCGTGATCTCGATACCTTCGAGACGGATCTTTCGGTCTCGGAGGGGTTGATCGACCGCGTGCCCACCGATGTCGAGGTGGTAAGTGAGAGCGGTATTCGTGAACGCGCCGATATCGAGCGCCTAAAGAAAAAGGGAATCCGCCATTTTCTGGTGGGGGAATCGTTAATGCGAAGCGATGATCCGGGTCAGGCCGCGTCTGCGCTCCAATTTGATCCCCGCCCGATTACCAAGATTTGCGGCCTTCAGACCCGAGAAGCAGTGGAAACGGCCCTGGATGCGGGGGCTTCGGCGCTGGGATTTGTTTTTGCTGATAGCCCTCGCCAGGTGTCGCCGGCCACGGCCCGGGATCTGATCGCGCACGGACGACGATATTCGCGCAATCATTATGCCGTGGGGGTTTTTGTCGATACTGACCCGGCGATGATCCGGTCGATCGTGCAAACGGCGGGGTTGGATGCGGTACAGTTGCACGGTGCGGAAACGCCCGAGATTTGTAAGGCATTGAGCGGTCACGGGTTTGGGGTGTACAAAACCGCCCGCGTCCGGGCTCAGGATGATGGGTTCGGCGCCGAGTGGTTTCGGGCGTATGAGCGAGCCGGGGTTGATCTCTTTCTCTTTGATACGTTAGTCCCCGGCCAGGCTGGTGGCACTGGTCAGACCTTTGATTGGTCGATTGTTCCGGATTATCGTAAGCATACCCGGGTGCCATTTTTGGTGGCGGGCGGGTTGACGCCGCTGAATGTGCAGGCGGCCCTGGCCACCTCACAGGCAGATGGGGTGGATGTTTCCGGGGGCGTGGAATGCCAAGGAAAGAAGGATCCGGCAAGGATCCGGGCCTTTCTTGGGGCAGCTCGAGATCATGTTTTGTCTTTAGACCAAGCGAGCAAAGGAGAATGCGTATGTCCGATAAAGAAATAACGCGCGAACCGTTAATCGACCTTCCGGATGATCGGGGACGGTATCGGGGATTCGGCGGGCGGTATGTGCCGGAGACGGTGATGCCGGCGCTCGAAGAACTTGAGGCCGAGTATCGAGCGGCCCGCACCGATCCCTCCTTCCAAAAGGAATTGACCCATTATCTCACCGAATATGTGGGGCGCCCGAATCCCCTTTATCTGGCATCCGGGCTGAGTGCGACGCTGGGCGATGTTCGCGTTTATCTTAAGCGAGAAGATCTCAATCATACGGGCGCTCACAAGATCAATAACACGCTGGGTCAGGCTATGCTGGCGCGGCGGATGGGAAAAACCCGGGTGATCGCCGAAACCGGCGCGGGGCAGCACGGTGTGGCCACCGCAACCACGGCAGCCTTATTTGGGTTGGATTGTACGATCTACATGGGCGAAGAAGACATGCGGCGGCAGGCGCTGAACGTGGTGCGGATGGAGCTTTTGGGGGCCGAGGTGGTGGAGGTGACCTCGGGCACAGGCACTTTGAAGGATGCGACCAACGAAGCGCTGCGGGAATGGGTGACCCGGGTGGCCGATACCCACTATGTGATCGGTTCCGTGGTGGGCCCCCATCCCTATCCGTTGATGGTGCGCGATTTTCAGCGGGTGATCGGGGATGAGGCGCGTCGGCAGATACTGGAAAAAGAAGGCCGACTTCCGGATGCTTTGGTGGCTTGTGTGGGAGGCGGGAGCAATGCCATGGGGCTCTTCTATCCCTTCTTATCGGATGCCGGTGTCCGAATGATTGGGGTGGAGGCGGCCGGGCATGGTTTGGAGACCGGGGCGCATGCGGCGAGCCTTCATTCGGGACGTCCGGGGGTGCTTCACGGTGCGCTCAGTTATCTTCTTCAAGATGACGACGGTCAGGTGACGCCCGCCTATTCCATTTCAGCCGGGCTCGACTATCCGGGTGTGGGCCCGGAACATGCGGCCTTCATGCAAGGCGGTCGCGCCGAATATGTGGCGGTGACCGATGCCGAAGCCGTCGGTGGCGTGAAACTTCTAAACCGCACCGAGGGCATTCTGCCTGCTCTGGAGACTGCGCACGCCGTGGCCTACCTCGATAAACTGATGCCCACCTTAACGCCCGGCGCCGTCATCGTTTTGTGCCTGTCCGGTCGCGGCGATAAGGATGTCGAGAGCATCACGGCTTTTGAATCGGAAGGGGGGACGGCGAATGAATCGCATTGATGCGACATTTTCGAACCTCTCTCGCGCCGGTGAGAAGGCCTTAGTTGCCTACGTGACGGCGGGCGATCCTTCCCCGGATTTGACCGTCAACGCCGTGACGGCCTTGGTGGCGGGGGGCGCGGATTTGGTGGAACTGGGATTACCGTTTTCGGATCCTCTGGCCGACGGTCCGGTTATTCAAAGGGCGAGTCAACGGGCCCTGACGGCCGGCTTTCGGACGTCAGAAATTTTCACCATGATCGAACGCGCCCGACGTCAGGTGGCGGTTCCATTGATGGTGATGAGTTATTACAACCCGTTGATGCAATATGGAATCCGACTGTTTTGTCGGGATCTCTCCCGGGCGGGGGGCGACGGACTCTTGATTCCCGATCTCCCCTACGAAGAGGAGGGCGAGCTCCGGGAGGAGGCGGAAGCGCATGGTCTTCGGCTCACCGCCTTTGTCGCACCGACGACCACACCGGCGCGCCTTGAGCACCTCAAAGACTTGGAAGGCGGATTCGTCTATTGCGTGAGTGTCACCGGGGTTACGGGCACGGATCAGACCATCTCCAAACGGGTGCGGGATGTCATTCGGTGGATAAAAGAAGAAACCTTGCTGCCGGTGGTCATTGGCTTCGGCGTGTCACGTCCTAAGCACGTGGCAGAAGTGGGAACGTTTGCGGACGGGGCCGTGGTCGGAAGTGCGTTCGTCCGCATTTTGGAGACCGCTTCCGGCGAAAGCCAGTTGGCGGTGCCCGATGAGGCGACGATAGTAAAGGAGTTGACCCAAATGGCCCGGGAACTAAAGGAAGGGTTTACAATGTCGTTTTGATCCCGGGGCGAAATGGGTGGCAGTCTTCGGGTTTTTACGGGTCGAGTATCGGTTGGTTATCGCCTGATGGACGTGACCCCTTCTTCTCGTTTATGAGGTCAGGCTGGCTATCGGTCTTGGACCGGACGCATGGCTTTTAAACGAAACGACAAAACCCCTCGATCATCGAGGGGTTTTGTCGTTTAAAAGGGGGTTGCCACCCCCTCATGTGGTTTTAGGCAAGATCGAAACGATCGGCGTTCATGACCTTATTCCAGGCGGCGATGAAATCATTGACGAATTTCTCTTCGGCATCGTCTTGGGCATAGACTTCGGCGATGGCGCGAAGTTGGGAGTCGGCGCCGAAAACGAGATCGACGCGGGTGCCCTTCCATTTTGGCTCACCGGTCTGGTAGTCGAAGCCTTCAAACTCGTCACGTTCTTCTGATGTCGGTTTCCAGGTCGTGTTCATATCGAGCAAGTTGACGAAGAAGTCGTTGGTGAGCGTTTCCGGTTGATCGGTGAAGACGCCATGTTCGGATTGTCCGAAGTTGCTGTTGAGCACGCGCATGCCACCTAGCAGCACCGTCATCTCCGGCGCGGTCAGGGTCAAGAGCTGGGCACGGTCGATCAACAGTTCCTCCGGCGTTACCGCATACTTGGCTTTTTGGTAGTTTCGAAAGCCGTCGGCCTTGGGTTCGAGTACATCAAAGGCCTCCGCATCCGTCTGTTCTTCGAGGGCGTCCGTGCGGCCCGGTGCGAAGGGAACGACCGCATCATGTCCGGCATCTTGAGCAGCCTTTTCAATGGCTGCCGCACCGCCTAAGACGATCAGATCCGCAAGCGAGACCTTCTTATCACCCGATTGTGCTTGATTGAATGTATCCTTAATCGTGGCCAGGGTGTCGAGCACCTTCTCGAGCTGTGCCGGTTCATTGACTTCCCAATCCTTCTGGGGTGCCAACCGGATGCGGGCACCGTTGGCGCCGCCTCGCTTATCGGAACCGCGGAAAGTGGACGCGGATGCCCAGGCGGTCGAGACCAACTCCGAGATGGACAGGTCGGTGTCGAGGATCTGTTGTTTGAGATCGGCAATATCGTGTTCGTCGACCAACGCATGATCGACCTACGGCACGGGATCTTGCCAGATGAGTTCCTCTTTGGGCACTTCGGGACCGAGATAACGCGAGCGGGGTCCCATATCCCGGTGGGTCAGCTTGAACCACGCGCGGGCAAAGGCGTCCTCGAACTCATCCGGATTCTCATGGAACCGCTTGGCAATCCGTTTATAGGTGGGATCCATGCGAAGCGCGAGATCCGCCGTCGTCATCATCGGGGCGTGGCGAATGGAGGGGTCCTCAGCATCCGGTACCGTATTGGCGGCTTCGGGATCCGTCGGTTCCCATTGCCAGGCACCGGCCGGGCTCTTGGTCAGATTCCAATCGTACCCAAAGAGAACATCGAAATAGCTCATGTCCCATTGGGTGGGCGTCGGGGTCCAGGCGCCTTCAATGCCGCTCGTGATGGTGTCGCGCCCTTTGCCGCTGCCGTATGTGCTCTTCCAGCCGAGCCCTT
>SLMV01000010.1 GCA_007133365.1 Clostridia bacterium | reverse complement strand
TCGCATCGCAATCGATGACACGATCGGTCCCCGAAACCGGATTCCAATCGGCGTCCAACTCGGTGATCCGTGCGCCCGTTACTTCACGATCCCCCAGGGCCCGCTCAATCGAGTGGTGGGTCAAAATGGGCACCCCCAGCCGCCGAAGTTTGCTGGCGTGTACCCAATAACCCCCCACGTTGCCGCTGGCCTCAATGACGGCCGCCACTTCCACATCGGCTTGGAGGAGCTGATAAGCGACGATCAATCCAATGTTGCCGGCTCCGACCATCAGGACCCGCCGCCCGGGCCGAACACCGTGGACATTCATGAGGGTCTGAATCGCCCCCGCGCCGTACACCCCAGGAAGATCGGATCCGGGAAACGCCAAAGGACGTTCCGAGGCCCCGGTCGCAATGATGAGGGTTTTAGGACGGCATTTCTCCCAGCGTCCGTCCTTTTCATACGCCATCACCTTATCGGGATAATAGGCGAGGACATTTGCATTTTGAAAAAGCGATGCGCGCGGTTCCTGCTCGAATTCCCGGGCGAGCTGACTGGCGATATGAATGCCCCGTGTGCCCGCCCGTTGGGCTTTGGATCCGAAGAATCGGTGGGTTTGCTTAATTAATTGCCCACCCGGGCGCTCATCCCGGTCATACACCGTTACCGACGCCCCCCAACCGGCCGCCTCTCGAGCGGCACTGAGTCCGGCCGGCCCGGCGCCCACCACTGCAATCTCCACCTCATACAATGAGATCACCCTCACCTTCTTGCCGCTCGACCTTCATCCCCTCGCGAAGCGGTTCGACGCAGCTTCGAACGTTCGGACGCCCGTCGATTCGCATCAAACACTCGGAACAGTTTCCGATGGCACAAAAAAAGCCCCGGGGCCGTTTCCATCTTATGCTGTGACGTAGCACCTTGATTCCCAAAGCGTGAAGGGCGGCCGCAACGGGCTCGCCCTCATATCCTTCGAGCGTGCGTCCTTCAAAAGAAAAGGCGACACGTCGTCGTCGTTGAAAGTCTAAAATTGGATGCTCCTCAATACGAAATTCCTTGGTCATGCCTTCACCCCCGGGTATTCCTCGAACGCTTGATAAGTTACGCCTCCCGAAACGTGGGCGCCAACCCCGAAGGATTGAGCGCCCTCCTAAACTTTTGATTCCAATCCCAAGTTTTCGTCGCCACACCGAAAAATTCCTTCTCTTTTGCCCACCCGGCCCTTAAATCCCGAGGCCCGGCGGGACGCCGGGCAGGGAAATGGCGATACATTGACAAAGAATGATACATGAAACCTTTATAGAAACCGGGTGACACTATGAAAGTGGGTCTTATGTACAATGATATTGCACCGCTTCGCCAGATCCTCTGGGCGGAGAATCCACACGGTGTCCAGCAGATGGAAGCCACGGTGGCGGCCGTGCGAACCGCGCTCGATGCCGGCGGGTATGACGTCAAAGAGTGGGCCCTCCCACCGGCGCCCGATCTTGGCGCTCTAGCGGCTTGGGATGTCGATCTCGTATTTAACCTCATTACGGGAATCACCGGTAAAGCCCTCCAGATTCACAGCGTGGCCCTGTTGGAGATGCTCGATATACCATTTATTGGAAGCCCCCTCGAAGCCCATACGGTCTGTCTGAATAAGTGGCTAACCAAGTTGGTTCTTGTGCGCTCCGGCATCCCCACCCCGCCCTTCCAGCGGATTTCTCAAAGTTCCGGGTTTATCAAATCCCTGCCCTTTCCCTTCCCCGCGATCCTAAAGCCGATCCGTGAGGGTTCCTCACTGGGGATTACCCAAAACAGCGTGGTGCATAATCACCGGGAGTTGGAACAGCAAGCCCGAGCACTCTTTGACCAATTTCAGCAGGATCTATTGGTGGAGGCCCTTCTGCCGGGACGCGAGTTCACCGTGGGGCTTTTGGGAAATGATCCTCTTCGCGTCTTACCCATTCAGGAGATTATCTATGCCCGCTGGCCCCAACACCTGCCAAAGATCTATAGTTTCGAAGCCAAGACCTATGACTTGCCCGCCCGTCAATGCCCGGCGCTGATCCGTAATCCATTGCGTAAAAATCTCGAACGCCTGGCCATTGCCAGCGCAAAAGCCCTCAATACCGCCGATCTTCTTCGCCTCGATCTCCGCCTCGATGCCAACGGAAACCCCATGGTTTTGGAAGCCAACGCCCTTCCTGGCCTCCAACCCATCTATAGCGAGTATCCCCGCATGGCCGAAGCCGGCGGCATCTCCTTTGAACTGTTGATCATTGAATTGGTGAAAGCCGCCAAACAACGCATTGGGTCGGAAGGGTCCGCCTAAGATTCCACGCGCTTTCGATGATACCCGCTAACCAAACGGACCGGCGCCTTCACCCAAGCGGGCTTGTAGTTCCTCAACGACGGGGACCAGTCCGGCAAAATGATTGGTCTTCGTCAGCCGAAGCACTTCCAATGGCGTGAGGGAAATGGCGCCTTTTTGCACTGCCTCCCAATCACTTCCGGCCACGGGGCGATCGGGGTGCGGCTCAATGGCAAGCCAGTAACAGGCACGGCCCGCTTCATCTTCATCGGATCGGACCACATCAATGTAGGGACAAGGCCCAAGTTCGGTGATCCAGACCCCGTTAACGCGCGCATCATCCGTGGCGGGAATGTTCACATTAAGAAGCCAAGGATGATCCATTTGGTCGGAAAGGAGATTGAGCAGCTGGCAGGTGACTTGGGCGGGAAACTGATAGGTCGTCGGCGTCCCCGATTCGTGACCGCTCGAAACGGCAATGGCAGGGAGTCCCCCCAACACGCCTTCTGTGGCGGCAGCCACGGTGCCAGAATAAAGGACATCGGTCGCCAGGTTAAATCCCTGGTTGATGCCGGCCACCACCAAATCCACCGGCTCGGGCAGCAAAGAATGAAGGCCCAGTTTGATGCAGTCGGCCGGAGTACCCGACACCCGCCAAGCCGGAAGTGGATAACCAGATGCCGGTAACCGTTCGGCATAAAGCGGTTCACGAACCGTGATGGCATGACCTTGCGCCGACCACTCTTCGGCCGGTGCCACCACGTATCCCTCGATCCCGGATGACTCGGCCACTTCTAAGGCCAACCGCCAAAGCGCGGGCGACTCGATACCATCATCGTTACTCAATAGCACACGCATCCTCGTCCTCGCCTCCCTCCTCACGCGTCGGCCCCTCAGGCCCTGAGCCTTCCCGATGCTCCGCCAAATATTGATGCACCAAAGCCATCAACTCTTCGACCATCAGGGATTCGGGGACACGCTTTACGATTTCACCACGGTACATCAAGACGCCGAAACCCGCACCGCACGCCAAGCCTACATCGGCGTGGCGCGCTTCACCGGGACCGTTGACCTCGCAGCCCATGACGGCGACCTGAATCGACTCTTCAACTTTGGCCAGGCGATGCTCCACCGCTTCGACAATTCCCATCAGATCCACCCGACAGCGCCCGCACATGGGACAGGAAATCACATCGGGTCCGGACCGGCGAAGGCCCCAGGACGACAAAATAGCCGCTGCGACGCGGACCTCCTCCACCGGATCGCCGGTCAAAGAGACACGCAAGGTATCGCCGATGCCCTGTCCCAAAAGATAGCCGAGTCCTGAAGCCGATTTGATGGCCCCACGGGCCGGGCTGCCGGCTTCGGTAATGCCGATATGAAGGGGGCAGTCGGTCGCGGTGCTCATCAACTCATTGGCCCGAACCGTCAGCAAAACGCTGGAGGCTTTAAGGGAGACAATGACGGCTTTGAAACCAGCCGCCTCCATGATCTCGAGTTGTTCTTCTGCGGCGGCCACTAGGGCCTCGGGTGTCAACCCGAACTGGTTTTGGATCGCGTCGGGCAACGAGCCCGCATTAATGCCGATCCGAATGGGAATATTCTCGGCACCGGCGCGATCGAGGACCTCACGGATTTGGCGAGGATCCCCGATGTTGCCGGGGTTGAGTCGAATCTTACTCACCCCGGCATCAAGGGCCGATACGGCTAATCGGTAATCAAAGTGGATATCCGCCACCACGGGGATCGGGCTTTCGGAACAAATTGGCGAAAGTGCCGCCGCCGCTTCGCTATCCGGTACCGCGAGGCGAACCAAATCCGCGCCCGCCCGGGCAACCGCACGAATCTCTGTCAGGGTGGCCGGAACGTCCCGGGTATCGGTTTTGGTCATGGTCTGAATGGAAATGGGATGCCCCCCACCGATGGGAACGTCCCCCACCCACACCGTGCGCGTGTTTCGCCGCCGCGGCAAGGTCGCCATTCGGGCCCCCTTCTAACCCGTCAACCGGGTGATATCCTGAAACGTCACGTAAATGGCCAATAAGATCAATAACACAAACCCGATCAGATTGATCAGACCTTCCTTCTCCGGATCGAGCGGCTTCCCGCTGATCCGCTCAATCACCAGATAGACCAAACGGGATCCGTCGAGGGCGGGGATCGGAAGAAGATTGATAAAGCCCAAGCTGGCGCTGATGGAGCCGGCCAACGCCAAAACGTTGGCAAGGCCCATCTGGGCGGCCCGCCCGACCTCCGCTCCCATGCCCACCACGCCGATGAGCTGATCCGCCCCCTCGCGACCGGTAATCATCCGAGTGAGCGTCACCACGAGCAGAACCAGAACCTCACCGGTCCATTTGATCGCCTCCCAAAGGGCCGTAAGAACCGGTTCCCGGATGGTCTCCACCTGGGATGCAATCCCCACCTGGGGGTGTCCCTGATCGGGATCCGCCTGGGGCACGACCTCATTTTCGATGATCTGATTATTACGTTCCACGGTGAATATCACCGGCGTTTCCAAATGATCCCGGACGGTGAACACCACCTCCATCCATGATTCCACCGGCTCACCGTTTAGGGCGATCACGCGATCACCGGCCTCAAGGCCGGCCTGATCCGCCGGCAATCCCGGTTCAACGTGATCCAAGACGAGGGTCGGAGTCGGTATGCCGAGCAGGGAAAAGATAATGAAAAACAAAACGATGGCCAGCAAAAAGTTCGTAAACGAACCGGCGGCGGCGATGGACATTCGAGTCCAGACCGACTTCTCGTTGAGATTCCGGCCCGGCTCGGCCATCAATTCCTTCCCGCTCTCACCGGGGATTTCCCCGGCCATCAGCACATAACCCCCTAGCGGAATGGCGCGGAGGGAGAATTGGGTCTCCCCGGGTTTCCATGAGTAAAGCTTGGGACCGAATCCGATGGAAAATTCGTGACATAACACCCCGGCGCGCCGCGCGACCAGAAAATGGCCGAGCTCGTGGACCAAGACTAATACGCCGAGCATGACAATGGTGATGATGACAGTGGACAAGATAGCCTACCCCCTAATTCGTCACTTCTCCAACAATTTCAGCGGCCATCTTCTTGGCCCAGTCAGCAGCATCATAAACCGCGTCGATATCATAATGCTTTGGCTTCGGTTTCGACCATCGCGCCAATGTCGTTCGGATGATATCGGCAATCATCGTGAAAGGAATCTTCTCTTTTAAAAAGGCGTCGACCGCCACCTCATCGGCGCTCACCAAAAGCGTTGGATAGAGACCGCCTCGAACTCCGGCCTCCCGAGCCATTGCCAGACAAGGGAAGCGCTCCTCGTCCGGACGCGCAAAATCGAGCTGACACCCAAAAAGCGAAAACAGAGCGTACCCGGGGTCCCCCCAACGCGCTGGGTAGCTGAGCGCATGTTGGATGGCATAGCGCATGTCCGTTGCTCCGAGCTGCGCTTTGATCGACCCGTCGGTAAACCAAACCATCGAATGCACCGTACTTTGGGGATGGACCACCACCTCGATCCGATCCAAGGGGATGTCAAACAGCCACCGGGCTTCAATGATTTCCAACCCTTTATTCATCATGGTCGCGGAATCAACCGAAATTTTCTGGCCCATTTCCCAACGAGGATGCGCCAGGGCATCCGCAGGCGTTACCCATTTGAGGTCCGACCGCGTCCGATCCCAAAAGGGACCACCGGAAGCGGTCAGCACGAGGCGTTCAACCTCCGCGGTCGTTTCGCCAATCAAACACTGAAACAGGGCATTGTGTTCGCTATCGACCGGGATGATTCGACTTCCGGTCGCTTGTGCGGCCTCCATCAATAGCGGGCCCGCGCAAACAACGGCTTCTTTGTTGGCGATTGCCACATCGATGCCGGCTTCCACCGCAGCCAACGTCGGGGCCATCCCGGAAAACCCGGCGATGGCGGCCACCACCATATCGGCATCGTCACATCGAGCCAGGGTTTGAAGCCCCTCGTCACCGGCTAAGACCTCGATGTCTAAAGGTTCGAGGGCTTGGGCGACGTCGCCGCTGAGGTTCACATTCCCAATGGCAACACGCTTTGGACGAAATTCTAGCGCCTGCTCGACCAAACGCCGTGCGTTTTGATGAGCACTCAAACCACGCACCCCAAGGTGATCGGGATGACGTCGAACCACATCCAACGTTTGGACGCCGATGCTCCCGGTGGCACCTAGTATCGTAATATCCTTCACAAGGTCCCTCCTAAAATGACATAAACCCGGACCAACACTAGTACAACTGGTACCGAAAACAAGAGACTATCGACCCGATCCAATAATCCTCCGTGACCCGGCAACAGCGCGCCGGTATCCTTGACCTCGGCTCCGCGCTTGAGCATGGAGGCAAATAGATCGCCCAGTTGTGCCGAGATAGCGGTTATGACCCCGAGGGCGATGGCAACACCCGGGTGTAATGGCAACCAACCTGTAAAGACCAGACCCACCAAGCCTCCGGCCCCCAGACCGAAAAGAGCCCCCTCGACGCTTTTTTTGGGGCTTAGGGCCGGCACCAATCGCTTTCGTCCGAATCGAGACCCGCCCAAGTAGGCTACCGTATCATTAAACCAGGTCACGGCTAGGGCAAAAAGAAAGAGGACGAGTCCATCCGGCTCGAAACGAAGGTAAACCCACCACAAAGCAAGACCCGCATAACACGCCGTGAAAACCTGCCAGCCCAAATCTGACGTCCGACGGGCCCACGATGCATCGCCTTTGAACCAATCTCCGATTCCGCTTAAAAAAAGGAAAAATGGCGTCAGAATTAGCCAGATGGGCGAAACGATAAAGGTCCCAACGAAAAGCCAGATGATCGCCACTTGGGCGGGCCGCATTGATACCGGTTCCCTATTCGGAAGCAACCGCCCCATTTCCTCGGCCACCCCCACTGCCAAAAGAAGGACCAATAAGGTGAACACCCAGTTCCCCACGAAGACTGCGGCCAAAACGATGGGAACAAAAATGAGAATGGTACGAATCCTTGGTCCTAAATCCCCCACCCGATCACCGCTCATCCGATGGCGCCGCCCCGAAGCGTCGTTTCCGGTGACGATACGCCGCTAAAGCCTGGTGCAGTTGCTCCGGCCCAAAATCCGGCCAGAGCGTGTCGGTGCAATAAATCTCGGCATAGGCCAATTGAAATAGCAAGAAGTTACTCAGTCGCCATTCGCCGCCGCTTCGAATTAATAGATCCGGATCGGGATACGGATGGGTATAAAGATGCGCCGCAAGGACCTCCTCATCGACGCCCATCGGATCGATGTCACCGGCGGCAGCGGCCTGGGCAATGTCACGTGTCGCCTGCACTAATTCCGCCCGCCCCCCATAATTAATCGCAACCATCAACGTGAGTCGATCGCCCGCTTGGGTGTCCTCGGCCAGGCGTGTAATGCTTTCCTGGGTGTCGGACGGCAAACTGCTAAGGTCCCCGATGGGAACGACCCGAATGTTTTTCTCGCGCAATTCTTCACGTTCGGACTGGGCGAATTCAATAATCAATGTCATCAGGGCATCCACCTCATCTTGGGGACGCCGCCAATTTTCGGTCGAAAAAGCAAACACCGTCAAATAAGGAATGCCCAGATCCGCACAGACTCTCATGATCCGCCGCAATGCTTTGGCGCCGGCACGGTGCCCACAATATCGCGGCATCCCCTGGTCCGAAGCCCAGCGTCCATTGCCATCCATGATGATCGCAACGTGATTCGGCAGGCCATTGGGGTTTCGTTGGGGCGCTTCGCGTTCAGTCGTCGGGATCACCCCTTAGAATCGCCGATTTGGCCGCTCGGACCGCATCCGACTCAACCACCGGGTAAGCGGTCAAAAGGACTGCTTCGGCATCGGTCTCCCAATAAGCGCCGAAAACTCGCGGTGTGGCTTCAAGTCCCTCACCCCGAACCTTTTTAGGCGAGGAGGTTTCCACTATTCGATAGTGGATTTTTGCGGCCTCTAGGCGGCACTTAGCCTTTGGAGCAGGAAGACCCAAAAGCCTCGCCAACTCCCTCATACTTCCATAATCTCCTTCTCCTTTTTGGCCATCAGCTCATCGATTTGCTCGATGTTGTCATCGGTGAGCTTTTGCACTTCGTCTTGAAAGCGGCGGGAATCGTCCTCCGATATGTCACCGCTCTTTTCATCCTTTTTGATATCATCATTCGCTTCTCGTCGAATGTTTCGGATCGCGACGCGATTTTCCTCCGCCCGCTTGTTGGCCAGCTGCACCAATTCCCGGCGACGTTCTTCCGTCAATTGCGGAATCGCCAATCGGATCACATTACCATCATTATTGGGCATGATGCCGAGGTCGGACTGCATGATGGCCCGCTCGATATTTTCGATGGCATTCTTATCCCACGGCTCGATCACGAGCAGCCGTGGTTCCGGAGCGCTGATTGAGGCGATCTGATGAAGAGGTGTCGATGTCCCATAATAATCCACGATAAGGTCATTCACCAGAGCAGGATTAGCGCGCCCAGCTCGAATGGCGGCCAGCTGCTTGCGACAATAGTCGATTTGCCGTTTCATTTTCTTTTTTGCTTCCGTCAAAGCGTCGTGGTTCATGATTCCCCGCTTCCTCTCACATAAGTCCCGATTTTTTCGCCCATGATCACGCGACGAATATTGCCATAGGTTCCCAGGTCAAAAACGATGATTGGGATGTCATTGTCCATGCACAGGGAGGTGGCCGTCGAATCCAGCACGGTCAGCCCTTGGTTCAAGACGTCTAAATAGGGAATCTCGTCATACTTTTTCGCTTTGGGATTATCTCTGGGGTCGGAGTCAAAAACGCCGTCGGTGTTGGTCGCCTTTAACATAACGTTTGCTTCTATTTCCGCCGAACGAAGCGCCGCAGTGGTATCGGTGGAAAAATAGGGATTTCCGGTGCCGGCAGCGAAGATGACCACGCGATTCTTTTCCAGGTGCCGAATGGCCCGACGACGGATATACGGCTCGGCGACCTCTTTCATCTCAATTGCGGTCTGTACCCGGGTATCAATGCCCTCTTTCTCCAGTGCGTCCTGAAGCGCCAGCGCATTAATGCACGTTGCCAGCATCCCCATATAATCAGCCGTCGCGCGATCCATGCCCTTGGTCCAGCCCAACGTTCCACGCCAAATGTTGCCCCCACCGACCACAACCGCCGTCTGGGTGCCTAGCATGACCACTTCGCGAATTTGTACGGCGATGTCACGGACGACCTCGGGATCAATGCCGTATCCGCGCTGCCCGGCCAATGCTTCGCCGCTGAGTTTTAAGACCACGCGCTGATAGCGCGGTTTTACATTCGGTTCAGCCTGTGTCAAGGATCCCATCCCCTAGTTCGATTCGCCGTCTTCACCCAACGCAAAACGAGCGAACCGATTGATATTGATGTTCTCGCCCAACGTCGCAATGGCTTCTTTCACCAAATCTTCGACCGTCTTGTCGGCGTCTCGAATGTAGGGTTGGTCCAACAGACAAATCTGGCCGTAATACTTCTCGATGCGTCCCGCCACAATGCGCTCGGCGATTTCGTCCGGCTTGCCCTCGGAGAGCGCTTGTTCTTTTAGGATGCGCTCTTCTTGTTCGATTTCAGCAGCTGGCACATCATCCCGACTTACGTACGTGGGATCCGTTGCCGCAATTTGCATGCAAATTTCGTGCGCAAGTTCCTGAAAGGGCTCGGTGCGGGCGACGAAGTCGGTTTCGCAGTTGAGCTCGACTAGCACGCCGATTTTGCCACCTAGATGGATGTAGGAATCGATAATGCCTTCGTTGGTGGTGCGTCCGGCTTTCTTTTGAGCATCCGCCAGTCCGTGCGTTCGGAGGATTTCCACTGCACGGGCCTGATCCCCATCCGCCTCGGTCAAGGCCTTTTTGCAATCGAGGATCCCCGCACCCGTCGCGTCTCGTAATTCTTTCACCTGTTTTGCACTAATATCAGCCATGTGCGTCATCTCTCCCTCATGATTGGCATCAATTTATTCGCCAGCCGATGATTTGACCTCGGCCGGTTCTTCGGCTTGGGCTTCTTCACGAACTTGAACGCCCTGGCGACCCTCGAGCACCGCATCGGCGATACGGGACGTGAGCAGTCGGACGGCGCGGATGGCATCGTCATTTCCTGGGATAATATAGTCGATTTCATCCGGATCGCAATTGGTGTCGACGATTCCCACGGAGGGAATTCCGAGCTTCTGGCATTCCCGAATGGCGATGGTCTCTTTTTTCGGATCAACAATGTACACCACATCGGGGAGCCGTTTCATGAACTTGATCCCGCTCAAAAACTTATCGAGACGCTCCTTCTCTTTTGTCAACACCGCAACTTCTTTCTTGGGAAGCCGAGCCCACAGTCCGCTGGCCTCTTGCTTTTCAAGGTCTTCCAATCTCCGGATGCGGGTCTTGATGGTCTCAAAGTTGGTCAGCGTGCCGCCTAACCATCGTTGATTCACAAACGGCATATCGCAACGGTCCGCTTGTTCCTGGATGGTTTCTTGGGCCTGTTTCTTGGTGCCGACAAACAGCACGGTCCCGCCCTGAAAAACGGTGTCGCGGACAAAATTGTACGCTTCCTCCATCAGTCGAACCGTCTTTTGTAAGTCGACAATATAGATGCCATTACGTTCTGTGAAAATATACTCCTTCATTTTCGGGTTCCACCGGCGGGTCTGATGGCCAAAATGGACACCCGATTCGAGCAGCTCCTTCATCGATACAACAGGCATATTTGTGTCTCCTTTCGGTTGGTCCTCCCCTGCCATCCCGGGAAACTAGAACCCGAAGGCACCCCCAGTTTCCTGAGCAGGGTGGGTATTGGGCGGAGGAAACCGCCCATCTACTTATATCACATGCCTCTCTACGAGTTCAACAATAACGCCGCTTCGTCGCCCGGCGGGCTCGTTTAATTCGGGCGATTAAACAGAAACGAATCCACCTTCAATTTGCCCCGCAGTCGGAGCACGGCCTTGGAATGAATTTGGGAGATGCGAGAGGGTGACAGTTCCAAGACATGTCCGATCTCAGTCAGGGTGAGGCCTTCATAATAGTATAGCGTCAATACGTCTTGCTCCTGAGCGGAGAGTTCACGAATGGCCTCCGCCAGCATCTTCTTTTGGTCGCGCCAGGCTGCGGACTCAAAGGGATCAACGGCATCATCATCGGGCAACTGATCCACCAGTCGGCCGGCGGTGCCCCCTTCCTCGTCGATAATGATATCATCAAGATGCATGAGCGCGGTGGCGTGGACCTGCGCGAGTTCATCTCGGAATTTCTCCACACTCATCCCCAAATAGTCCGCCATTTCCTCATCGGTGGCCTGGCGCCCATTTCGTTTGTATAAGCGACGATAGGCTTCCGTGATTTCCCGGGCACGCCGTCGAAGTGAAGCTGGAACCCAATCCATCTTGCGAACCCCATCTAAAATGGCGCCGCGAATTCGGGTCACCGCGTACGTCGAGAATTTGATCTCCCGCTTGGGATCAAAGCGATCCATGGCGTCGATCAAACCGAAAATGCCATAGGTCTCCAAATCGGCGGGCTGGACCATCGCCGGCATACCCATCGCCATCTGGCCTGCCACATATTTTACGAGTTCGGCATATTTAGATATGAGTTCGTTTCGGGCCGCTTGCTCACCTTGCATCTTGTATCGATACCAAGCCCTTGCTTCATCCCCGAGATGATCAAAAGCCGCATCCTGCGCTTGCCCCGTCATCAATTCTCACCCCCTCTTCAAATCAAACCTTTTGCACGCATTAGCATCTGCTCATCAAAAATATATTTCATGATTCGATCTTCCTCTTCGGATGGAAGCCCGACAAAGCCGACGGCATAGCCGGGGCTCGAGCCACTCGTCCAATCGAGGCGTCGAAGCACCCGGCCGGATGAATGAAGGGGTCCACTCGGAAGCGCCACAAGAAACTGATAAATGGCATCAAGCGTGAGGGATCCGCTCGCACGAAAGGTCATACCGCCGGCACTTAAATCGAGGGTTCTTCCGCTCCCTGCATCCTCGCCCTCCTTTTGCCACCAGCGAACCGTCAATGAACATTCCCAGCGAACAAAGCGCCGTCTTTGCACTCGAATCCAATGGCCATCGAGGTGAAGCCGCATCGACGGGATGCGCCGACGCGGATTGAATTCGACGATCAGGGCCTGAACGCGATGAAGAGCGTGATCACCTCGCGCGTAGAGTACGATCGGACGTCCGACCGGATAGATGTGACGGGCACCGCGATGAATAGGTGCTGCCACCCGTAAACCGGACGAATCCACGCTTTGGACGTAGCTGGGGGCCATGTCCCCCTCGTCTCCGGCTCGATCAATGGGCGCGATGTAAACCGGCTGGCTGACCTCGAGTTCAATGGTCATGGTCCCCCCCTTTCCTAAGTCCCAAAAAATGGGTTGACAATCGTTCGAGAAATGAACGGGGTTTCGGTTGGGTGTTTGCCGCACTCCCGGTGATCTTACCAACCAAGCGATAGATCCCCTGTGAGGCCGGACATTGGGGATGTAGCAGCAAAAAGGGCTGTTGCCGTTTAACCGCATTCGTCACCGCCCGGTCCTCCGGGATCCAGCCCGATAGGTCAAGGTATCGCCCTAAAAATCGTTCCGACATCTTGCCCAAAGACCGGTAAACCCGCCGAGCTTCAGCTTCTTTCGCCCGATTGACGATCAGCGAAATTCGACCTTTGGGTTGATGGCTCCAAAGTCGCTTGATGGTCCGATAGGTATCCATAAGGGCCGGGGGCTCGGGTGTCGTGACCATAAGGACGTTCTCGGCGGAAAGCAAAAACCCCATCACAGCGTTGGAAATGCCCGCTTGGGTATCGATGATCAAATAGTCCGTTCGTCCCAGGTAAATGGCAAGCTGGGTCAATAACTCACGGATTTCCGCGAGGTTTGGCGATTGGTCCGACCAAATGTCGCCGCCTGGCATCAACGTCACATTGGGCGTAACGGGAAAGGTGGCCTCTGAAAAGGTGCATTGGTTTCGGATGACATCCGTCAAACTGTGGGAAGGCGCCTGTCCCAAAAGGACGTCAAGATTGGGTAAGCCAAAATCCGTATCCATCAGCAGCACCCGATGATCGGCATCCCCTAAGCCCAACGCCAGGTTGAGACTGATATTGCTTTTCCCCACCCCCCCCTTGCCACCACTTACGGCGAGGGTGCGGCCCGACCAATGTTGATTGATCTCGACGGGACAATGAGCGGGTGCATCCGAAGCCCATCGTCTGAGAACGGCCGCTTGATCATGATCAAAGTGAAAAGACATGGCCGGTTCCCCCCTCCCACAGTGCCCGCGATAAGACGTCACCGGCTAAACCGACATCGTCCGGCACATTTTGTCCGGTGGAAATGTACGAAGGTGTCACCCCGGCAGCTTCCATAAAGGCAAGGGCCTTCCCGGGTCGTCGCGTCTCGTCCATTTTGGTCATAATCAGCCGATTGTATCCGAGCATGCGATAGGCGGCAAAAATGGCCCTAGCATCATCCACATCGGTGGCAAGTGAAACGACGAGATGGGTTTCATCAACATCCGCCTCCGACAAAAACGCTCCCAAGCGCTGCACGGACGTTTCGTCTTGATAGCCGCGACCGGCGGAATCAATCAAAATGAGTTCGCAATGTGCCAAGCGCTTAAGCGCCCTTCTCATCTCCTCCGGTGCGAACACCACTTCCAACGGGGCATCGAGGATCCGTGCATACGTTCGGAGCTGTTCCACCGCGCCGATCCGAAAGGTATCGAGGGTGATGAGGCCGACTTTTCGATCGTGCCCTAAGGCCAGCTTAGCCGCCAATTTGGCACAGGTGGTGGTTTTCCCCGACCCGGTTGGCCCCACCAGGGCCACTTGAATCGGTTGAGCCCTCATGGTGTCAATGGGTTTGGCTGAGACGGGTAGTGCCTGATAAAAATCGGAGGCATCCCGAGGGGATCGTCGAGCCATTTGGTGCGCGATGTGCTCGGGCACTCCTTTTTCGAGCAAACGCTGTTGGAGGATATCGACCGC
>SLMV01000169.1 GCA_007133365.1 Clostridia bacterium | reverse complement strand
TCATCATCGAGCAAAATGAAAATTTGATTCCCCACATTCTCACGGGTCGCCTGAGCAAACTTTTCGGTCCCTTCGCCATCAAATCGGACTTCGACGATGGGACGCCTTGTCCCCACCTCCGTGGTTTGGAACATGGCTTGGGCTCGAGTGAGGTTAGCCCCGGTCAACAACACGTTGTCGTCTTCATCGCGAAACTCAAGTTGAGCCGTTCGTCCGATGATATCGAGCGCTTCCTCTGGATCCTCGATCCCCGGCAGGTTAACGATGATCCGTCGCGGCCCCTCTCGGTATATTAGAGGCTCGGACACACCTAAAAGATCGACGCGTCGGCGAATCACTTCAAGAGCCGAATTAATCCCCTCATCGGTCACCGGGGTCGTATCCGTCGGCCGGGCTTCTAACACAATGTGGATGCCTCCGACTAGATCAAGGCCCAGATTGAGATCATCAAAAACCGGGCTATAAAAACCAAAATACCCCACAACACCGACAAGGAGAAAGATTAAAATGAGAAGATAGGTTAAATGTCGTTTTTGTCTCCGAGCCAAACGCCTCGCTCCTTCCGCCCCTCATTTAAATACGCAACAAATTATACCGACCAACTTCTTAAGGTGTCAATTCACATCCGATTCAAAGGAGGTGCATGCCGTTAATATCCAATTCAAAGTTTTGTCCCAAAAACTCCGCCGCTCGACGGCACATCATCATCCGGGTGAGAAAGATCTCGAAATAATCCATTACAGGCGAAATATCCGTATCGATTTGGATCCGCAGCGTGATGGTTCGCGCCCCCGGGTTCACATCGAGAAACGATTCATTCGCCGCATAATTGACGCGGTCATGAATATCAAGGGGCTGGGACCCTTCGGCGCGCACCCGGGTTCGATGGACGTCGGACTTATCCGCCAAAATTAAAGCGGCAGAAACCGAATTGACCGTTTTCCCATACGCTTCTTCGTGATTCCCAATGGCCCCGGCCACTTTGGCGATCTGCTCCCAGCTTAGACCTCGCTCTTTTAGGATGCGCCAGGCCATTACCGCGCCCGCCGTGGCATGATCGCGGCGATTGACGAGGTTACCAATATCGTGCAGGTAACCGGCAATGCCCGCCAAGTCTTGCTCTTCTTGCGTTCGATTCAGTCGTTTCATCACGTTACGCGCAATATCCGAAACCAATCGGCAATGGCGCAACCCGTGATCGGTATAGCCCATTTCCCGAAGATGCTCATCCGCGACCCTGAGATAGGTCGTGATTTCGGGATCCTCTCGTAGTTCTCGAAAAAACGTCTTTAGTGCTTCCGGTTGCATGGTGGCATCCTTTCAATAAAAGCGAGGACCTTGTCCCGGATTGCCATCGGAGTGATGTCATCCGTGGTAATGATGAGATCGGCCTCCAAACGCGCTCGGGCCAAACGGCACTTTTGCGCATCCAAACGCGACCGAAACCAGACCAGATCGCGTCTTTGGGTCAAACCTTCTTCACTAATGTCTAAATATATCACAAGATCGGGTTCTCGCCGTCGAAACATCCCCGAAACGATGGAGTGTTCTTGCGCCACCCAATAGGCATTGATGCCCGCTTCTTGTAAATGGGCGACCAGGGTCGATTTTCCCGAGGCACAGGGTCCGACCACCACAACTTTGGGAACACCAGACCGCGCCATCGCCTTATTGGATTTTGATTCAGAAGGGAAATCGGATATCAATAGCGCGGATCGCCACCTCTCCCAATGCACGGGGTTGATCTGAGATCAGCGCCAAAGCCAACGAAAGATCATCTCGAGGGCGTCCCGATGCCAAGGATAGGGCCGTGTCAAAAAGCTGATCGGCCATCCCGCGCGCACCTCCTTTTATAAGGTCGGTAAACGTCGCGGGGTCGATGCCAAGGTCCAACACCCCACCCTCACTCCGGGAAACTGCCCGAACCCCGTCGGTATAAATGCAAGCCCAGTTGCCGGGTTCGAGCGGCGCTTCGTGAATCTGAGGTTTGGTGAACTGATGCACGCCAATCGCCGGCACCTCATCGATCAATCGCATTTCGTCACCCTGATCAAAAAGCCAAGCACCCGCATTGCCGTTTCGAGAGATGACGAACGTATTGGTGCGTAAATCAACCGACAATATGGTGAGGGTGCACACCACTTTACCACCGCGAAACGAAAATAGACTGTCGTGAACGGCCCGGGCGACGGCCCCATCACGAACCCCGTCGGCAATAAGCGACACCGCACGCGCCACCACCAGGTTGCTGATGCGTTTGGCCGCCGGTCCACTCCCCTGTCCATCCGCCATGACGATCGAGAGCCCGCCACCGGGACGCTCAACCACATCCAGGCTATCGCCGCTGGTGGTCACCCCCCTTTTCGGGGTTTTTCGTACCGCAACTTCAACCTCATACCCGCCCAAAATTATGACCTCCCGATTCTAGCCATTTGACCGAACCTTCAGTGACCGGAGACGATTGACAGCAGCCGCCACTTCAAACATTCTCGGGCGGGCATAGTCGCCGGGATGCCCCGAGAACGGGGATAAGACATCTAAACCTTGATCGTCAATATCGCGATCGACCGCCGCCAAGATCTCGTTTAACGATCCGGCATCCCCATACTGTTTCAGATAGATAAGAATATCCCCCAGGGCACGGGTTTGGCTGTCATCCACCAGCTGCTCCACCTGATTTAACTCGATGTCCCATTGACCGAATTGCAAATGCGATAAACCCCGTGCTCGCACTTTCACGCGACCCCGACGACGAGGATCGAGGCTACTGATGACCGGAACACGAGGGCGAACGGCGGGAAAGGTTCCCTCCGATTCTTCTTGGCGACCCGTGGGATATTCGTTCGCAATAGATTTGGCTTCATCGGTCACATCGTACGGTCGGAAATGGTCCATCATGATGACGGTATCGGCCATGTCAAAATAATCACCCGAGCCGCCCATCACCAATACCGTGGAAATCCCCTTGTCCCGGGCAAGTTGTCCCACCCGGTCCACGAAAGGAATGATGGGTTCACGATCTCGATGCACCAATCGCTGCATCCGCATATCGCGGACCATAAAGTTGGTTGCGCTGGTGTCTTCATCCAAGAAGAGACAGCGGGTGCCCATCTCCAAAGCCTCGGCGATGTTCGCCGCCTGGGAGGTGCTCCCACTGGCAGTGGGACTGGAAAAGGACGTGGTATTGACGCCGCCGGGAAGGTCGCGGATAAAGGGTGAAATGTCGACTCCACTCACCTGGCGGCCATCCTCGGCACGAATCTTGACGCCCGTGGGGTCACTGACCACCCGCTCTCGACCATCCCCCGGGATGTGGTCGTAGATGCCACGATCAAGAGCGCGTAGCAACGTGGACTTGCCATGATAGCCACCACCCACAATCAAGGTCACACCCTTTGGAATGATCATACCGGTGATCGTATCCCCATTGGCCAAGATGACCTCGCGTCGCAGCGATTCCGGAGATGAAAAAGGAACGCCATCTCTCAACGGAAGATCCGATACACCCGATTTTCTCGGAAGAAGCGCACCGTCCGACACAAAAGCGACGGCGTCGAGTTCGTTCAATTGTTCCCGAAGTCGAACCGAATCCTCTTTGGTCTTGATATGATGAACCACGGCTTTCCCGGGCAACGCCGAATAATATAGCGTCCGTCGGCCGGCCTCGGGCAATTCCTCCAACAGCATCTCCCGGGCTTGAAAACCCAGGACTTTTCGCCCGCGAGCCGGCAATCCCGAAACTAACCGGATCTCGATGTATTCATCGGTCACCACCACAGCGGTCCGTTCCAACATCTCCTGGCCCGGCCGATCAACAGCCAAAAGGCCACTCTTACCCGATCCTCGGTTGCCATCC
>SLMV01000026.1 GCA_007133365.1 Clostridia bacterium | reverse complement strand
CCTTAACCAAGACTAGGCCGAATAACAACTCGAGGCTGACGTACCCGATACTTTCGAATCGCTCAACAACCGGCGGCAATCGATCTAGGGCACGTCGTTTATCACCTTAAGACCTAATGGATTTGAGGCTAGGTGAGTGGTGTATGGATCTTACAAAGAGAAGGGATGAATCGCATGTCTAACAGGAGCAAATGGATGTTAGCGGTAATCCTCGCATTATTTGTTTTGCTGTCCCTTAGTTGCGGTCCCGCGGCTGATCCTGATGAACCCGATCCGGATGAGAACGATGTCGATGTAGATCCAGATCCGATTGAAGAGCCGGAAGAACCGCAACGAGTGGTTGTTGCACAAGCGACGGATGTACTTTCCTGGGATCCACCTCAGGACTGGGCGAGTGCGGCGGAATGGATCACACAAAATGCCTATGATTATTTGTTTGTCCGAAGCTACGATGGTTCTGAATGGATTCCCGAATTGGCGTATGACTGGGAAGTCATCGATGAGTTGACGTTTCGTTTCTACCTCGAAGAAGGCGTAACCTTTCATGACGGTACTGAATTGACCGCCGAGGACGTTAAGTTCCATTATCGTCGAATTATTGAAGGCACGCGGGATGAGTATATTGTGGTGGATCAATATCAGTGGATTGACAAGTTTGTGATTCATGACGACTATACGTTCGATGTCGTTTCCAAAGAACCGGATTCCCTGTTCCTTTATAAACTTGCACAGAAGAATACGGGAGCCGGTATTGTCAGTAAAGCCTACTTCGAAGAAGTTGGCATGGACGGCGTACATCGTGCACCAATGGGAAGTGGACCTTGGATTCTAAAAGAACACGTTCGAGATGAACATGTGCTGTTCGAGCGAAATGAAGATTACTGGCAGACGGATAAGTTCCCCAATTTCAAAGAATTTGAATTCCGAATCATTCCTGAGACCTCGACGCGCGTGGCCGAACTGATTACGGGCGGTGTCGATTTGATTTATGACATTATGCCAGAAGACCAAGCCCGTGTCGATGCCGATCCCAATGTGAGGACCCAATGGGTCGCCACCGAACGTGGGCATATGCTTATGCCTCGTACGGGAATCCGAGCGCGCGAGAACTATCCGGAGCCTGATTATCCGGATGACCCGGCTTTGAATCGTACCTTCACTACGGAAGACCCGAGAGTCCGGGAAGCCATCGAGTTAGCGCTCGACAAATACGCGCTTCGTGATATGTTTGGTGGCGTTGGCGAAGCCTTCCGAGTGCGGGGACCGTTTGAACCACTACCCGAAGCAGCGCCAGGAATGTTTGGCCCCGAAGCCTGCCTCTACGACCCTGACCGTGCAAAGGAGATCCTTGAAGAAGCAGGTTATGAATTCGGAGAACCCTACCTCCACTTTATCGCGGTCGACACTTATCCGAGTGGTGATATGGCACGAGTGATCGGAGATATGTTAGAAACTGTCGGTTTCGATGTTGAGCTTGCCATTTTGGATTCCAGCACGTGGCGCACCGATTATGCCCTGCCTGGAAAATTTCAAGAACTCAATCTCCAAGCCTTGGGCGGACAGATGAATCCATATTTTGCCACTTTTGAACTGCACACACGACGAATCTTCCCTGACCGTCCTATCACCATTGGCCCCGATCCTGCTCTTGACCCTGAGTACGAAGAGCAGTCAAAGCGGATCAATGAACTCCTCGACGTCGCTTGGACTGAGGTGGTTGACGAAGAGGCACGGATTAACGCCTATCACGAAGCGGTTACACTTGCAGGAGAACGGAATGCACCGTTTATTGGTATCTTCCAGATGAGCACACTATACGGTATGAGTGATCGCATTGAATACCAGCCTCGTTTTGATATCGATATATGGGGCTACGATTTCAAGGTCGTCAAATAGATGCTGAGAAGGATAAGTTAATGGCTAGGGGTCCTATTAATAGGACCCCTACAACTTATATAGTCGAGTATTAGGTGATGGATTTATGCCATCCGGAGCGGAAAGACAGAAGATAATGCGATTAGATCCTGCTTAAATGTTTGGGATTGACTCAGCTCGTTCTTCGTAACGCTTCATTCGTTTTTGAGCGAGGCACCGGTGAAGTGCCGTAGCATGTACTGAGATTAGATACGATCATTATCCTCGGTTATGGTGCCAAACGGTTTGACCAGACATCAAGTCCGATGGGTAGGTGCTTTCCTCCGCTATTTCAATCGATTAACGGTCACGCAGTTGACCTACTACTGAAGCATCACGTCCATGCTATGCGCCTCATCCTTCCGCTTTTCCCGTAATAACAGAAAAATATCAGCTTATAGATGCTATTTTGAAATTTTTATGAAGGAAATATGGTAGAATTATAGAATATTCTTTATGGTTGCAATCAATGATGCGATGGTACCTTTAACGGCCCTATTTGAGAAACGCTTATCGCCGGGACCACCTTTCTTTATGCATGGCGAATTCAACCCGATCCTCTATCTGGTCAATCCCATCAACAAGACGCTCCACTACTGTATTTGGCAGCCAAAAGTTCTTTCCATGGTTTGAGATGAAACGATTGGATACCATTTTCACAAAGCGATGAAAAAGTGTTGACGACCTACCGACCAACAGACGTAGGGCGAAGTTGACTAAAGGAAAACCAATTGGTGAAGGATGTTGCCGGAATTAGGTGGGCGAAACGCCAGTCGTTCAATTGCTTTCAAGAGGGTGTCTCGTAGGGGCTTCGAAAAATGGACCGGCGCTCCAATTGAGCTCAACTGTGGGTGTGTTTTGACCTTTTTTAAGAGAATCGGCGCCTATGATCCTATAACGGTGGTTTTTTCACGGATAGAGCGGCTCTTTACACCCGTTGGGTGGGCAATCAAATGTTTCATAATGTTTGACCTCTTCACAAGAGATTGATGATGGGCGAACGACCCGGCTGGGGCAGTCAATAATTGTCAAAGTCGAGCATCGGTTCAGGCCTAGGATGAGTCATATCAGCAAGCGGGATGAAAAGACACCCCGTACCGATGAAAGTACGATGGGCTTGCGGTTTGAGCGAAGAACCGTCATTGGGTAATCACGAGCCAGATGCGAAGAATACCGTCGGCCCGCCTTGAAGCAGTTGTTCGGTTTTAGATTTTGCTTAGTGGCGCCAAATTAAGTTTGTTGCCCGGACGTCTTAGATGGGATTGTCCGAGCCTAAGATGCGGATATCTCGGTGTGAGGCATTCATGAACGGCTGTGTTTAGACGGTGAAAAAAATGTGATAAGGGAGGTATACGGTGTGAAAGTCAACAGTTGGGTAGTTATCATTTTTGCTATCGTTTTCATCGTTGGACTCGTCGCCGCGCCGATGGGTGCAGCTGCGCCTCCGGATGCTGAAAAAGTGGATGTTCTCATAGGATTCCATGGTAGTCCGAACCCAGGGTTGGTAAGGGCGTTCGGAGGGGAGATTTACTGGGAATTTACGGTCGTTGATGTCATCGCTGCACGGATACCACTGCGCTCGGCAGAGAAGTTGGGCAGACAGCCTGGGGTACGATACGTCGAGCTGGATCGACCCGTCTACTCGTTGGAAATAAACGTGGCATCGGCAGCAGAGGTCCAGACCCTGCCGTGGGGGATTGATAGAGTTTTTGGAGATGAGAACTACTCCTTTCCGACCTGGCAGTATCCCACAGAATCCAAAATAGCGGTGGCCGTCCTCGATACGGGAATTGATCGAAACCACGAGGACCTTGCCGTTGAGGGAGGCAAAAGGTTCTACCTCGTCAGCTCAGGACCTCCCTGGAATAGACTGCGCGATGATGACAAGTATGATGACGTGCATGGGCATGGTACCCATGTGGCGGGCACGATTGCTGCACTGGACAATGAT
>SLMV01000076.1 GCA_007133365.1 Clostridia bacterium | reverse complement strand
GAACTAATCTTTTCGGGAAGCGAACAACGTCGGCGATTCAACATTGCAGAAGTTACGGTGGTTTTTGAAGGACTTGATCCCCAGCACAATTTGCCTTTCAGCGAGGCAGCCGTTACCCGACGGCTTGACCGGTCGGGCCGCAGCGACTATTTGATCAATGATCGGCGTTGCCGACTTCGCGACATCCAAAATATCTTCTGGGATACCGGGTTGGGACGCGGATCTTATGCGATCATCAGTCAGGGCGAGGTGGGTCGCATTTTGGAGGCGCGTGGGGATGAGCTTCGCACCTATCTCGAAGAAGTTGCTGGCATTACCCGATTCCAGCGTGTGGTTCGCGAGTCCGAGAATCGGTTGTTCCGATCGGCCCAGCGATATCAACGCTTAGGTGACATTATGGGGGTGCGGGAAGATTATCTAAAGCCGCTTCGTCAACAAGCCAAACGTGCGCGTTTGCATCGGATTATCTCAGGGCGGGAAGAAAGGATGCGCCGGGGAGTGTTGGCGGAGTCCTTTCGATCCCAAGACCGTCAATTGAAGCGTTTGACGACCAAACGCGACAAGACAATGCGGGAGCTGAAGGAACAGCGTCACGAATTGGAAAAGGAACAGCGCTTTCATAAACAGTTACAAGATCGGCTCACCCACCTTTCTCGGCGTCATCAGCTGTTTGTTACGGGTCGGCAGCGACTCGAATCGGCGGCGCGGGATTATCAGGAACGACTGTCGGTGATCAAGGAACGTCTCCGAGCGCAAAAGCAGCGGCATGAACGCGCCCAACAGGCATTAGACGATATTGAAAGCCTTCAATCCCACCCCAAAGGGACGTCCGAACCGAACCGAGAAGCGGTGGCATCCGAGGTTTGCGCCTATCAGGAAAAAGTGAAGCGCCTCGAGGAGCGTGTCGAGGCGCTTTCGAAAGTGCATCAGAAAGTGAGCGGGCGTTTGGCCCGCACCTTAAAACAACGAGAACGTCTTCATCGACAGCAGCGGGAAATCACCACCGGGCTCGGCGCCATTGAGGAACAACTTCGCGACAGTTTCAAACGAAAAGTCCGTTGGCGTGAACAAGCGAAACACTTCAAGGTGGACCTAGAGGAGAAGGCGGTGGCAAAAACCCGATCGGACGTGAAACAATATTCCGAAAAACTCGAAGCACTGACGTCTAAGCGGGCGGAAGTCTTTGCCCAACGCGAAAAGACAGCCTCGGAACGCGCGGATCTCAGACAACGTGCGGAGGCCCTCAAGAATCGGTTGGCCAGCTGGGAATCGAAACTGGAAACCCTAACGTCCTGGGTGGCATCAGAAGAGGCCGATACCGAACCGGATGACCGATTGGTGGCAAAATTGGAGATTGAAGAAGATTATGAGACGGCGGTCGCTGCGGCACTCGCGAGTTGGGGAAGCGCACAAATCAAAGCACGGGAATGGTTGGATCAAAAGGAGATGCCCAACGCCAAGGGCCCGCACCTGTTTCCGGACATTTTGGCCGATTGGGCCGGGCAAAAACGGCGCCAGCAAAAAAACCAATGGGAAGAATGGCTTTATGAATGCGGGTTCGGAGAAGGTATTGTCGGTTGGCTGATGGATGCGATCACCTTTGACTCAGATTCCATTGAGGTCGTCGGTCGCTACCTGCTCGGCGATTTCCTCCTCGTTTCGGATGGAACGATTCTTCAGGACATCCTTAACCGCTGTTGGAATTCGGATTTTGACATGCCAACAACGTGGTGGCCGCAATTGGTCACGTTGGAGGGTCATGTCGCCGATGTCGCCGGTTTATATGCCGGCCCGAAGGCAAACGACGACCGACCGGCCCCGGCGTTGGTCTGGAAGGAGATCCAGCGGGTGCGCTCGGGAGTGCGACAAACTCGACGCGATTATGCGCAAACGCAAACAGCCCTCGAAGAGGTTGAACGGGCCTTTGAGGCGATCGATGCCACTTATTACGAGGTAAAAGCGCAGCTTAACGAGGTGAATTGGCTCAAGCAATCGGCCCACGAGGCCCAAAAAACATTGGAAGAACGACGCGAACAAGCCGTTGAGCGCCGTCGCTATGCCGAGGAAGAGAAGCGGGAACTCAACGTGACCGTAGAACAGTTAGAAGCCCGCCAAGCAGAACTCGAAAGAAAAAAGCGACGAAACCAGGATGCGCTCAATGCCATTTATGCACATGAGAAACGGGTTCGCGAACAGGTGGAGGAAGCCGAGGGAAGGCTCAGCGATGTCCGCGCGGCTTTTGATGAAGCGCGTTACGAACTAGCAGCGGCCAACGAGCGGTTGTCGGGACTTAAACGCCAGCACGCGCAACGGGAACAAGAGATCAGCAAGTTGAAGCATCAATCGGACCAATGGCGAGAGGAAATATCAGGAGCCGAAACCCAGATGGCGGCGTTACAGGCTGAACACGACCGGGCTAAAATGTGGGCCGAGCGGTATCGCAAGGCCGTCACAAGAGCTGCCGCCCTGCACCAAGATTTGAAGAAAGAACGTCAGAAGGAGCACCAACGGGCTGATCGGATAAATGGGTCGGTGACCAATCGGGAGGCGCGCTGTTCCCAGTTGGAACAAGCTCGCCGCAATCTAGAATTTGAAATCGCGCGCGCAGAATCTGAGCGGAAACAAACCGCAAACGCTTTCTCTCAGCAATATCCCGATGCCAATATAGGAGAGGAGGGGCTTGACGGTTTACGTGTTGAGGCGGCGCGCCGGGCAGTCTCCGAGCTTGAGGCACGGCGGCGCGACTTAGAACCGGTCAATCCGCTGGCCTTACAGGAATACCGCCGAGAGCGTGCGCTGTTGGCTCAATTGCAAAGTCAGGCGCAGGATCTCAGGGCAACCATGCGACATCTTCAGCGACTCATCTACCGGGTTAAACGCCAGCTGGAGGAACGATTTGAGGAGTCAATGGCCAGGACCTCGGAAGCGTTTCACGATACTTTCGTGGCGCTTTTTGGCGGAGGTAGCGCGGAATTGGTTTTGAAAAAGGCAGACCAACCCGAGGAACCTGCTGCTATCGAAATACGCGCGCAACCACCCGGTAAGAAACTCACCCGGCTTAGTTTGCTCTCGGGCGGGGAGCGGGCGCTCACGGGTATTGCCTTTTTGTTCTCGCTTTTGAAAATTCGTCCGGCTCCCGTGTGTGTCTTGGATGAAATCGATGCCGCGTTGGATGATGTGAACACCGGGCGATTTGCCCGGTATCTCAAAAACAAAGACGACCAGGTGCAGTACATTTTGATTACGCATCAAAAGCTCACGATGGAAATGGCGGATGCCTTACACGGTGTCACCATGGGGAACAGCGGCGTATCAGAGTTGGTTTCCGTGCGATTGCAAAACCGCGCTTCCTCGGAGGATCTGGCAGCTGGAGATTCGTAGAATGGAGGCGCTCATATGGTGAATGAGACAAATAACAATACAGGCGGTTTCTGGGGCCGAATGAAAGATGGGCTCCGACGGAGTCGCGATCGGCTTATCCAAAGTGTGGACACCTTGTTGGATTTTCAGGCTTTGGACGAAGCCTTGTTTGAAGAATTGGAAGCGTTGCTGGTTCAGACCGATATGGGAATGCTGACGACGGAGCGAGTCTTAGAACGCTTAAAAGAACGATCGCGTGAACAAAGGATTTCGAATCGGGACGAGCTCTTCGAAGCGTTGGCCGTGATCTTAGAAGCGGAACTTTGCGCGACCGAGCCTAATCGAACCCTAACGCTTACGGGCGATCCCTCCGTGATGCTCTTGGTGGGAGTGAATGGAGTCGGGAAAACAACCAGTGCTGCCAAACTGGCCCATCGCTTGAAAACCTCGGGTTACGCCCCTATTCTCGGGGCTGTTGATACGTTTCGGGCTGCTGCCATTGAGCAGCTTCAGATATGGGGTGAACGTGTGGACGTTGATGTGATCGCCCATGCACCCGGCGCCGATCCTGCGGCCGTGGCCTTTGACACGGTGAAAGCGGCCGTGGCGCGCAAAAACGACGTGGTCTTATTGGATACCGCAGGGCGATTACACAGTCGGAAGAATTTAATGGCCGAACTGGAGAAGATCAGCCGAGTGGTGGGGCGAGAAAGTCCCGGAGCGCCTCAAGAAGTTTTATTGGTGCTCGATGCCACCACCGGGCAGAACGCCTTGCGTCAAGCCCAGGTATTCGGTGAGGTCGTGGCCCCTACGGGAATCATTTTGACCAAACTGGATGGAACGGCCAAAGGCGGGATTACGTTTGCGGTGGAAAAAGAAACCGGGGTACCCGTCAAATTTGTGGGCCTCGGGGAAGGCATGGAGGACCTGCAGCCGTTTGAGCCGGCGGAGTTTTCTGCGGCTCTCCTCGGAATCGAGCGGCCATCTCATTGACGAACGCGGGCGGTTACGCTAAAATGGTGCGAGCTGTGTAAAGGCGTTTACCTTAACAAGATGTGGGGTGATCGGGTGAGCCGCTCGCTCAAGCGCACGGTCCGGTTAAATCAGTTGTACGCTGTCTATGCCGAACTATTGACCGAAAAACAAAAGGAAGCGGTTTTCCTTTACTATTCGATGGATCTGTCGCTCGCGGAGATCGGCGCGCGGCTGGGCATTAGTCGTCAGGCCGTTCGGGACACCTTGATGCGGGCTACCCGGGCGCTGGAAGACGTTGAAACCAGCTTGCGCCTCAACGACCGTTTAGAGCAATACTTCGATCTGCATGATGAGATGTGCGGGCTGATTGGTGAAATTCGGTTGCAGCTTAGGGGCTTGCACGATGCGGAGGGCTCCTCGGACTCGGCATGTGTGGGCGAGACGGCAAGAAAACTCGATCAGCTCGAGCTTCGGCTCCAAGACGCACGAAAGGTTTTGTCTTTTAGATCGCGGGGGGATCGCGATGGCATTTGAGAGTTTAAGCGAAAAACTGCAAGCAACATTTCGTAAGCTGCGAGGTCGCGGGAAGTTGTCGGAACAAGATGTGGATCGTGCCCTTCGCGAGGTCCGGCTGGCGCTGCTCGAAGCGGATGTCAATTTTAAGGTGGCGCGGGATTTTACCAAGCGAGTGCGCGACCGGTCGGTGGGTCAGGAAGTTCTCGAAAGTTTGACCCCCGGCCAACAAGTGGTGAAGATCGTCCATGAGGAGTTAACGCGACTGATGGGCGAACGAGAGCAGCGTTTGACCTTTTCGGGGCGACCTCCCACGGTCATGATGCTGGTGGGCCTTCAGGGTTCCGGTAAGACGACCACCACGGGGAAGTTAGCCCGGCATCTTCACACTCAGGGACGACAGCCGGTGTTGGTCGCGGCGGATGTTTATCGCCCAGCAGCAGCCGAACAGCTGGAGCAGCTCGGAGGACAATTGGGCCTTCCGGTGATTCGGCCGGACGAAGACGAAGCACCGGAGGCGCTCGTTGCTCGGGCGGTGACCCAGGCGGAAAAGGACGGTAATGATGTCGTATTGATTGATACGGCCGGTCGCCTTCACATCGACGAGGATTTGATGGGTGAACTCCAGACCATCCAGTCGACCGTCTCGGTCCACGAAAGTCTTCTCGTTCTCGATGCGATGACGGGACAGGACGCGGTGAATATGGCCGAGTCGTTTTCCGAGCATATCGATATTTCAGGTGTGGTCCTGACGAAGTTGGATGGCGATGCGCGAGGGGGGGCGGCCCTGTCCGTTCTCGAAGTGACTGGTTGCCCGGTCAAATTGGTCGGGACCGGCGAGAAGTTGGATGCCCTCGAGATTTTCCACCCGGAGCGGATGTCGTCACGGATCCTGGGCATGGGTGACGTTTTGACCTTGATTGAAAAAGCGGAGCAAAGCATCGATCAAGACAAGGCGCGCAAGATGCAACAGCGGCTGCGAGACGATACCTTCACGCTCGATGACTTTTTGGAGCAGCTGGAGGAAATGCGCAATTTAGGACCGATCGACCAGTTGTTGTCGATGATACCCGGGATGGCAAAGCAAAACCTCGACGCTGGGCAGATTGATGAGGCCGAACTGAACCGGGTGGCTGCGATCATTCAATCGATGACGTACGAAGAGCGAGAAAACCCCGAGATCATTAAACGGAGCCGACGACGACGCATTGCCCAAGGAAGTGGCACCCGAGTTCAAGATGTCAATCGATTACTCAAGCAATATCAGGCAACCCGGGAGATGATCCGACAATTTGCCCAGGGTAAGGGCCCTGGCAGTAAAAAGATGAAGAATCTCAAATTACCGTTTTGACAAAATGAGGAGGTAGATGAATTTGGCCGTACGAATTAGATTACGTCGATTAGGTGGCAAGAGGGATGCGTTTTACCGGATCGTGGTGGCGGATTCACGCACACCCCGTGATGGTCGCTTCATTGAGGAAATCGGATACTATGATCCGGTGGAAGAACCGGCGCAAGTTAAGATCAAGGCAGATCGCGCGAGTTATTGGCTCGGGACCGGAGCCCGCCCCTCCGAGACCGTCAAGGATATTTTCCGACGTGCCGGACTTTTAAAGGGCGGACGCGTGGAGGACAGTGACGAAACCCCCCCGTATGAGATTGAATTGATTGACGAAGCTGCCACATCTGGTGTTTTGGGAAGTGAGTAGCCATGGGAACCGTTGAGTTGGTGCGCTATTTGACAAAAGCGTTGGTCGATGAACCCGAAGCGGTTGAAGTCAGAGAGGTTGCCGGCGAACGATCTTCAATCATTGAGATTACGGTTGCCCCTGATGATATCGGAAAAGTGATTGGAAAGCGGGGGCGTATCGTCCACGCGATCCGAACGGTAGCGAAGGCGGCAGCCGCTCGCGAGGACAAACGTGTCGAAGTCGAAATCATGGAGTGAGACGAACAAGGGGAGCGACGCGATGGGACACGATAATGAACAAGTTCCCGCCGGGCGCATTGTCCGCCCGCACGGACGTTACGGTGAGTTAAAAGTCAGGCCGTATATTCCGTTTCCGCACCAAGTGAAGAACGTGACGGTGGTGTCCGAAACAACCGAAGAAACGCGTGAGATCACGGGAATCCGACAGCATCAAGGCCACGTTCTTTTATCCCTTAGTGGGATCGCGACCCGTGCGGAGGCGGAGGGGTATCGCGGGTACGAGGTGATCATTCCCCGAAGTGCGATGGCACCGCTGCCGACAGATACGTATTACCTAGAAGATTTGATTGGCTGCAGGGTCCTCTCGGATGACGGCGATGACTTGGGTGAGGTGTTTGATTCGCTTACGACGAGTGGCGTTGATCTTCTGTTGGTGCGAAAGGGGGAGCATGAATGGATGCTGCCCACCGCCAAGGCGATCCTGCGAGCGGTTTGCCTAGAGGATCGTGTCATTCGGGTGTCGCTGCCGGAAGGATTGATGGATCTTACATGCTGATTGATGTGGTGACCATTTTCCCGGAGATGTTTACGGGCCCGATGAATGCGGGGATTCTCGGCCGTGCGCAAGAATCCGGGCGTCTATCCATCCGGGTTCATGATTTGCGATGCGACGCCGAAGGTCGCCACCGGGTGACGGATGAACCGCCCTACGGCGGTGGACCGGGCATGGTGATGAAGCCCGAACCCTTTTTCCGAGCCGTCGATCGCTGCCGCGCACAATCGCCGGATTCCAAGAGGCCTCGCGTGATTTTGATGACACCCCAGGGACGGCGGTTGACCCACGCACGATGTGAGGAATTTGCGCGCGAGAACCATCTTATCGTGTTATGTCCGCGGTACGAAGGGGTTGACGAGCGCGTGCGTCAGCTGTTGGCGACGGATGAGATATCAATCGGAGATTTTGTGGTGTCCGGAGGTGAAATTCCGGCCATGGCGCTCATTGATGCGGTGAGTCGTTTGATACCCGGTGTGGTTGGGGAGCCCGAGTCAGTGGTCCACGACTCCTTCTCGAAAGGAATGCTCGAGGGACCCCACTACACGCGCCCGAGGGAGTTTCGCGGATTTCGCGTACCTGATATCTTACTGTCAGGCAATCATGAAGCCATCGATGCGTGGCGAAGGCGACAATCCGAACGACGAACCGAGCAAAGACGCCCGGATTTACGCCCTCATCGGCGTACTCGTCTCAATGGCAATAGTGACGTCATTTTGAAATAGGAAATTTGAGGAGGAATTGAAAATGGTGGATTATATTCGATCAATCGAGCGGCAACAAATGCGCGATGATATTCCCGATTTTGCTGCCGGTGATCATGTGATTGTCAACGTCAAGGTCACGGAGGGCGGACGCCAGCGGCTCCAGGCGTTCGAAGGCACCGTCATCGCAAGGCAGGGCTCGGGCTTTAATGAAATGTTTACCGTTCGTAAGGTCAGCTATGGGGTGGGAGTCGAACGCTCATTCCCGGTTCACTCGCCCCGAATCGACAGCATCAACGTGGTGCGACGCGGACGTGTTCGTCGGGCCAAACTTTACTATCTCCGTAAGCGGAAAGGTAAGAAGGCCCGTATTCGGGAGCGCCGTTGAGGCCGGGGGGATTCTGACGTGTATTTGTGCGTGAGAGGCGGTCAGGGTTGAACCGACGACGCGGTGGCTGGTTGCGGGAAATTATTGAAATTATTCTCATTGCGCTGGTCATTACCTTCGTGGTACAAACCTGGCTATTTGAAACCTTTGTCGTCGAGGGTGATTCCATGCTGGACACCCTCCGCGATGGAGACCGAGTATTGGTCAATAAGTTCCTATTTAATCTTCGGGAACCCGAGCGTGGCGATATCGTGGTGTTTCCGTACCCGGATCAGACAGAACGGGAGCTAATTAAGCGGGTGGTGGCCGTTTCCGGCGAGGTCGTCGAAATGCAAGAAGGTGATTTGTTTATCAATGGAAATCGCGTATCGGAAGATTATCTAACACGACGTGGTGCTGAGACGTTTCCTCCCGTTCGGGTGCCGGCCCGGTCCGTCTATGTCCTAGGCGATAATCGCGAAAACAGCGATGATAGCCGGTCGTTTGGGCCTATTTCCCAAGACACCCTCACCGGGCGCACCTCGCTTGTGTTTTGGCCGCCCGATGCTTTCAGCGTCCTAGGGGGGGAAGAATTTCCGTGCCTCGATCCCTGACGGGCAAGAGCGATGCTTCAATGTTGGGATCATCGGCGTGGGTCGAGCAGGATCGCGCCTCGCGTCTTCGCTGGCTTCGGGAGTGCCGGCGTCTGCGCAACAAGGACCGGTTTGAACAACGCGGCGGCGCCTTTCCTTGGGTTGCAGGCGTGGATGAAGTCGGGCGCGGTGCCCTGGCGGGACCCGTGGTGTCGGCGGCCGTCATATTGCCAATGGGCACCCTGATTTTTGGTCTTCGCGATAGCAAAAAGCTATCAGCCAAACAGCGCACGGAATGTTATCAAGACATTGTGCGCCATGCGTTGGCAATCGGCGTGGCCCGACAGGATGCCGATGTTATCGACGCAAACGGCATTCGCTGGGCGACCTTCGCATCCATGCGATGTGCCCTCGACCGGCTCCCGATCCGACCGACCGAAGTTTTGGTCGATGGGCGAGACACGATTCCTGGCCTTCAATTGGCGCAGCGAGCGGTGATCGGGGGGGATGGGCGATCGAATGCCATCGCGGCGGCCTCCATCGTGGCAAAAGTCGTCCGAGATCTTATCATGATCCACCTTCATGATTTTTATCCCCACTACGCATTTGCCAATAACAAGGGCTATGGGACGTTGCCGCACCGAAACGCCTTGGCTTCCTTCGGGGTTAGTTCGGTTCATCGGCGCACCTTTTTAAAGATGCTGGATTCTGGGCAAACCGCTTTCTTTTGATTGGAATCCCCTCGAAAACGAGCGATCGCCTTCTGATGTGCGTTTTGTCCGAACCTCTCCGCCGAGTGGACCCAAACTCCCTTCGCCTTGACCAGAGGCGGTGGCGATGCGATGAGCATCCCAAGATGCATCCGGGGTTTCAAAGATCAAGGCGGAACGGGACGGCCCCTTGATCCTGGGTACTTCCCATTTAAGCAGAATACGGTTTGACGCTTTTCGCGCCAATGCGTATAATAATTTCGCTTTACGAACGGAATGAGGAGGTAGCCGATTGGCGGTTATTTGGCGGCTATTGGGTTATCTTAGACCCCACATGAAATTAGTTTTGGCGGCAATCTTCTCCATGATGATTGTGGTTGTCATGGGATTTATCATCCCGTGGATTACCCGCTTTGTCATTGATTTTGTCATCATTGATGGTCAGTGGGAGTTGCTGTTCCCGCTGAGTTTGGCCGTGGTGGGGGCTGCGATCGTCAATGCACTCTTCTTCTTCGTTCGTCGCTATGCGTCCGCTTTGGTGGGTCAGCATGTCATTTTTGACCTTCGTAACGAGCTGTATCGGCATCTTCACAAATTACCCTTTAGTTTTTACGATCAGGCGCAGACCGGAGAATTGATGTCACGAGTCACCCAGGACGTTGAAACGATGCGTCGGTTTTTGGGCTTCGGGGTCGTCAATATCATTCGGAGCGGCTTAATGTTTTTTGGCGTTCTCATTTTCTTAATGATGGTCAACATGCGACTCACCCTTTTGGTGCTTTTGACGCTTCCACCTTTGGCTTTGACCGTTCGTGCGTTTTCTCGGCGAGTGCGTCCGATGTATCGGAGGGTTCAGCAACGACTTGCCGATTTGACCACCGTCTTACAGGAAAACATTGCCGGTTTGCGAGTGATTCGGTCGCTATCCGAAGAGGATCACGAGATCGAAAAGTTCAATAAGCGCCATGAGGCGTATCTTGAAGACAATGTGGCCACCATCCGCAGCTGGGCCTTCTTCTTCCCGTTAATGAATATGATTACGGGCGTTGGCACGGTTTTGATTCTTTGGGTGGGCGGGCGCGATGTCATCGCCGGAAGGATGACGCTGGGTTGGCTCATTGCCTACAATCAATACTTGTGGATGTTGTTGGGACCATTAAGAATGCTCGGATGGCTGGTCAATTTGACAGAGCGTGCCTCGGCCTCCGGGAGCAGGGTTTTTGAACTATTGGATCGGCAATCCGACATTCGCCCACCGAAAGACCCGGTCTATCTGAGTGATGTTCGTGGCAACGTCACCTTTTCGAATCTTTGGTTTCGGTATGAAAATAGTGATTCGTGGGTGCTTCGAGGCATCGATCTACAAGTTGCAGCGGGGCAGCGGATCGCTTTTTTGGGGGCGACGGGATCCGGGAAGACCACCCTTATTAACCTGATTCCCCGTTTCTATGATCCTGATGAGGGCCGGATACAGCTCGATGGGGTTGATCTCGATACGATCGATCTCCTGAGCCTGCGGCGGCAAATCGGAACGGTGATGCAAGAGACGTTTTTGTTCTCCGCCTCCATTGCCGAGAATATTGCCTACGGCCGGCCTGAAGCCACTCGGGAAGCGATCATCGAGGTCGCTCAGGCGGCGCAAATCCATGATTCGATTTTGGATCTTCCCGACGGCTATGATACGCTGATCGGTGAACGAGGCGTGGGGCTATCCGGAGGTCAAAAACAGCGGGTGGCAATTGCCCGGGCCCTATTGATGGATCCCCCCATTCTTATTCTCGATGATTCGACATCGAGTGTGGATGCTGAGACGGAACATTTGATTCAAATGGCCCTCGACCGATTGATGCGGGGCCGAACCAGTTTCATCATTGCCCAGCGTTTGAGTTCGGTCAAAGACGCCCATCAGATCATTGTGCTCGATCAAGGGGTTATCGTTCAAAAGGGCACACATGATGAACTTTTGCGCCAGTCCGGTATTTATCGCGAAATTCACCAGCTACAATCGTCTGAACAGGCCGATATTTCAGAATCCGTCTATGTGCGCGCCCGCGAGATGGTGAGCCGGAGTTCGGATTCGGCTAACTTGAAGGGGGGCCATTATGAGTCCTCTCCACGAGGTTCCTGAAGATCTGGAGTTAAAGCCCTTTGACCGTGACACGTTCCGACGGCTGATTCGCTATGCGTTTCCCTACCGTCGCTGGATTTTGGTTTCAATATTGGCCTTGCTCATTTCGGCGGTATCCGCTCAAGCCGGGCCCTTCATTTTGGCGCGGGCGATCGATGATTTTATCGCCCCAGGCGTCGGTCTTTCCGAGGCGCTCCGGTTTCGTGGACTCGACGTCTTATCCGTAATCTTTTTGGTGACCCTGATCATCACGTGGCTTTCCGAGTATGCCCAGACCTATGCGATGAGTTGGGCCGGTCAACGTGCCATTTTCGATCTTCGCTCTGATTTGTTTCGACACCTACAGACATTGGGGCTCAAGTGGTACGATGCCCGTCCCATGGGTGTGATTATGTCCCGAGTGACCAACGACATCCAAAACCTCAACGAGCTATTGTCATCGGGTTTGGTGATGGTGGTGGGCGATTTGGTCCGGCTTATCGTTATCGTCGTGATCATGGTTTCAATGAATGCGCGTTTGGCCCTGGCCACCTTTGTCACCATTCCGCCGCTGTTAGCGTTGATGTTTTATTTTCGACCTCGCATCCTCCGCGCCCATCGGCAAATCCGTTATCGTATCGCGCAAATTAATGCGAATCTACAGGAAAGCATTTCCGGTATTCGGGTGACGCTTTCGTTCTCTCGAGAGGGGGAGAATTTTGAGCGCTTCCGGATGCGAAATTGGCGCCACTATGAGGCTACGGTGGCCTCAGAACGGCTGATGGCGTTCTTTGAGCCTTCCGTGATGGTCATTGGCGCGATTGGGAGTGCCATCGTGCTTTGGTACGGAGGCCGTTTGATTTATCAAACAACCCTGGAGGGCTGGCAAGGAGGGACCCTGGGACCGGGAACCTTAGCGGCTTTTTTGGTGTACGTTCAACGCTTTAACTGGCCGCTACAAAACCTAAGCAGTTTCTATACCCAGATTCAATCGGCGATGGCATCTTGCGAGAAGATCTTCGATATTATGGACACGAAGCCGGAGGTTTCGGATCCACCGGACCCCGTTTATCTTAGTTCGATTCGGGGCCACATTGAGTATCAGGGCGTCCATTTTGCCTATAAGGGTGACCATTATGTGTTGCGCGATATCGACTTGACCATTGAACCGGGCCAACGCGTGGCGCTGGTGGGACATACGGGAGCGGGCAAGAGCACCATGATCAATTTGCTCTGCCGATTCTACGATCCGACCAAGGGTGCCATCAAAGTGGACGGCGTCGATCTTCGAGATGTGGCGGTGAGACCATATCGCCAACAGCTCGGGATGGTGCTGCAAGACACCTTCTTATTTAGCGGCAGCGTTCGAGAGAATATTGCGTACGGACGAGATAGCGTGACAGACGAAGCCATCGTTCAGGCGGCAAGAGCGGTCAACGCCCATATCTTCATCGAACGCCTCGAAAGGGGTTATGAAACCCCGGTGGGCGAACGGGGCGGTAGCCTTTCCGTCGGTCAGCGCCAACTCATTTCCTTTGCCCGGGCTTTGCTCCGCGATCCGCGCATTCTCATCCTTGATGAGGCGACGTCAAGCGTGGATGCCTACACCGAAGTCCTCATTCAGGACGCCCTTGAGACCCTACTGAAGGACCGCACTTCCTTAATTATCGCCCACCGACTGTCGACGATTCGAAATGCGGATCAGATTATCGTCATGGACCAGGGAAGAATCGTGGAACGCGGCACCCATCGACGTTTGGTCGAACAAGATGGCCACTATGCCGCTTTGAATCGGGTTCAGTTTGGCCTCAGCCGATCCAACGATTAAGGCGTGCGGCCCGTCTTGTCTAGGGTGAGCGCCAAAGGATTTTAGGCGGGTGTTTTTCCGCTCATAACCGCCGTATACCTTTTGGAGCCCAGGCGCAAACGGGGAGATGAAACCGACGTTGGGGAATGGTCACAGGGCCTATCGATAAAGACTGGCTCGGACCATCCAGCCGACACCCAGACCGATAGCCGTGCCGCCACCTGTGAGCAGGGCCAAACCCGGGATTTGGCGCATTAGCGCCACCGAAGCAATAAAGACCTGAGCCTCGCCTCCAGTGTAGCCCGCCAGTTGGATCACAACGGTTCCAAAGAAGAAGATGGGTAGAACCATGAGGGCAATGCCCCCGAGCGCAAGAAAATTGATCGAATCGGTCGCTTGTGAGAGGGCAAACGCCATGACAAAGGCGGCGCCCAATAGTACCCAATTGCTCATTGGGATTGGGGCGTAAAGGCGAAATTCGTCAGAACTTGCCATGATGATATAGGTCATGGGAAATGAAGCGAGCAGGGTGAGAACGATAAAGCGTAGAACATTCATTGGCGTTCACCTACCTCAACGGTCGTGGTAAAGGGGAAGGGTAAATGACGCGATGGCATCTCGAGATAAAGGCCCACGCTCCCCTTGATATCCGCCTCGAGAACGCAGGACTGGGACGGGGTGGCTTTGATCCGCATCAAAATCCGCTCTCCGCGCGGAAAATCCACCGGCTCGTCGAGTGTCTCATCGCTTCGCGCCAGGATGAAGTT
>SLMV01000083.1 GCA_007133365.1 Clostridia bacterium | reverse complement strand
TGAACATTTCGTCACAGCACGGCATGGTCGCCGCGTTGGGGAATATTGCCTATGGGGTCAGTAAGAGTGGGGTGGTCTATATGACCCGTCAGGTGGCCGCGGATTACGCCGACCAATACATCATTTGTAACGCGGTGGCGCCGGGGCGGATTCTCACCGGGAAACCCACTACTGAGGAGTCGGTGGCGTATTCGCAGTCGCGAACCCCGATGCCGCGCTTGGGACGTCCCATCGATGTGGCTCGGGCGGTTGTTTTTTTGGCCAGTGACGAGGCCACGTTCATCACTGGGGTGAATCTGATGGTGGACGGGGGCTGGATGGCAAGCTGATGATGCCTATCGGATTGGCAATCGGATCGGATGCCAGAAGACGCTAAACTAAAAGGCGCCGAAAAACGAATCGAGGCGGGTGGGGAGGGCACTTGCCGCCCGAACACGATGACCAACGTCAGAGGGGAGTTTCGCCGTGGGTTACGTAAAATCCAATACGTCCAAACAATCCGAACTCCATCACTTATTACAGAACCCGGCAACCGGCAATCCGCTGATCCCCGAAGACGGTCGGTTAAGGGACCGAGGCACGGGAGCGTCGTTTAGGATTCGAAACGGGATTCCGGTCATCCTTCTCCCAAAGGACATTTTCGGATGGAACAAAAAGCAACAAAGGAGCTACGACTGTGGCAGTTATCTTTATGATCTGATTTACCGGTTTCACCGTGCGAAAGCCAACCAATGGTTACAACAAATTGCCGATCTCATGAGGGTGCAATCGGGCGATTATGTTCTTGAAACCTCCGTCGGCACCGGGCAACAGATTCGAAACCTTCAACAGCACGGCATCAATGCCCATTTCTTTGGAAATGACATCTCCTTTGGCATGTTGCGTCAGTGCCAAAAGAACATGAAGCGCTGGAAGCTTGATATCGGACTGGTGCAGGGAAATGCGGAGGCGCTACCCTTCGTTGATCAATTGTTCGATGTGGTGTTTCATGTCGGGGGCTTTAATTTTTTTAACGATAAGGAACGCGCCATTAATGAAATGATTCGCGTTGCCAAACCCGGTGCCCGCATCTACCTTGTTGATGAGACGCCAGATATTTTGCCTAATCTGCCGCTATTTTCCCGATTCATCCCCGATCCCGCATCCGGGGTCTATGAACCCCCGATCGATTTGATCCCGCGTACGATGTCAAATATTCAATCCCACGATCTGTTGGAGGGGATGTTCTGGCTGGTTGGCTTTGAAAAACCGGGGTCCGACCGCGAATTGAGGAGGCGGTCCTTAACCGAATGATGAGGACTGCGGCCCCCAGGATGCCGTTTCGTTCTTGGGGGTTTAGGGGGCGGCTAACCCGGGAGAGAACAACGAAAATGGAACTCGGATGCGTCTCGGCCAGGGGTGCCACGCTTTTTGTCGGGGCAAAGATACGGGATTGACCGGTTTTGAAAAGCGCGTTTCCACCGATCGCTTCCCTTGCCATTTCTTCTCGCCCTCTTTGTCAATTTAAAGGGATGGATTCTGACGGTTGGTGAGTCTTACCTGTCTCCGATATCATCCATTTTTGCCTTTTGCGCGCAACTAGGATTGAGGATCGCCAAGGGTCGATCCTTTGGAGTACCAAAGGGTCGACCGGGCTATTTTCGGCGAAAACCTTGACATTATCGGGTGTTGGTGCTAGGATAACGCAATACTTTTCTGCCAAGGTGATGAAAAGGCCAGTAGGGGTAGCGAACGCCAAGCGAGCCGGGGATGGTGCGAGCCCGGTGCTGATGTTATCTTGAAACGGACCTTGGAGCCGCGTCCTGAACCGTGTGATGCACCTATTAGGTGACGCCGGATGGATCCCGTTACGGTCTACCGCGAAAGCGGGTGAAGTGGGTCGATTTGACCAATAAAGGTGGTACCGCGAGAGACCTCTCGTCCTTTGGGACGGGCGGTTTTTTTTATGGTTTTCCACCAGGAAAGGAACGAAGGACATGTTAAATGCAGCGATTGTCGGCGCAACCGGATATACGGGCCGGGAGCTGGTGGGAAAATTGGCCCGACATCCGAAGATTCAGCCCACCGTCCTAATATCGGAGCAGCGGGCCGGGGTTCCCTTCAGCGAGGTGCATCCCGAGTTTCGGGGATGGTTGGACCAAGCCCTCGAACCCTTGATACCCGACCGGGTGGCAAAGTGTGATGTCATCTTCAGTGCCCTACCCCATGGTATCTCCATGACAAAGGTGCCGGAGTTTGTCGGGACGGGGCAACCCGTCATTGATCTCAGCGGGGATTTTCGTCTTAATCAAGCCAGTCTCTACCCCCAGTGGTACGGCTACGAACACCGGGCGCCGGCCTTATTGGCAAGTGCCGCCTATGGTTTACCGGAAATCAATCGGGCGCACATCGTCGACAGCAGTCTGGTGGCCAATCCCGGCTGTTACCCGACCAGCGTCTTATTGGCGCTCAAGCCCCTGCTCGCGGAAAATCGAGTGGACCCAGATCGCGTGTTGATCGATGCCAAATCCGGCGTTTCCGGGGCCGGGCGCTCCCCCCAACTACCGCTTCATTTCCCGGAGTGCACCGAAAACTTTCGGGCCTATAAGGTGGTGTCGCATCAACACCTGCCGGAGATGGAACAGGAGCTTCAAAAAATCGCGGGTGCTCCCGTCACGTTGACGTTTACCCCCCATCTAGTGCCGATGATTCGCGGCATTTTTTCCACCTTGTACGTGGAGCTCTTGCAGCCGATGGAGGAAGACGATGTCTGGAGCCTTTACCAAGAGCACTATGAGGAAGAGCCGTTTATCCGTTTGGTGTCGGCCCCTGCTTTACCCGAGACCAAACACGTGCAAAACACCAATTTCTGTGATCTTAGCCTGAGGGTGGACCCGCGGTCCGGGCGGTTAATCATCTTTTCGGTCATCGATAACCTGGGAAAGGGTGCGGCCGGGCAAGCGATTCAGAACATGAACCTGATGATGGGTTGGCCGGAAACCTGTGGATTGGAAGGGATTTTAAACCATGGAACGGATGACGATTGACGGCGGCGTGACAGCCCCGTGCGGATTTCAAGCGGCCGGAATTCATAGCGGGCTTCGAAAGTCGAAGAAAGATTTGGCCCTGGTGGTGTCCGATACACTTTGCACGAGCGCGGGTACGTTTACGCAAAATCGCTTCCGGGCCGCCCCGGTGGTGGTGAGCAAAGAACACTTAGAAAATGGCCGGGCGCAGGCGATTATCTGTAATAGCGGGAACGCCAACGCCATTTTGGGCGAACGGGGTTTATACGATGCCAGGCGGATGGCAACGGTGACGGCGGAATCGTTGGGCCTCGAATCGGAGGATGTGTTGGTGGGATCCACCGGTGTCATTGGGGTGCCCCTTCCGATGGAAGCGATTGAAACCGGGATTCGAAACATCACCCAGCACCTATCGCCCCAAGGGGGGAAAGCGGCGGCCGAGGCCATCATGACCACGGATTTGGTGCCGAAGACGACCGCCAGGCAGTTCATGATCGGTGAAAAGACGGTGACCATCGGGGCCATGGCCAAGGGGTCGGGGATGATTCATCCCAATATGGCCACCATGCTGGCCTTTATCACCACCGATTGCGCCATGACGTCGGTGATGTTGCAGCAGGCACTGATGGACTCCGTGGAGCGTTCGTACAATATGATCACCGTGGACGGTGACACTAGCACCAATGATATGGCCTTGGTGTTAGCCAATGGCCGAGCGGGCAACCCGATGATCGACCAAGCGTCCGATGATTATGCCCGTTTCACCCGGGCGCTCACTGAGGTCAATACCGAACTGGCCCAAAAGATCGTTCGCGATGGCGAGGGCGCGACCAAACTTCTCGAACTGACGGTTCGACAAGCGCCGGATGTTGCCACGGCCAAGGCGCTGGCCATGGG
>SLMV01000222.1 GCA_007133365.1 Clostridia bacterium | reverse complement strand
GTTCCAAGCCCGCTTGAGTTGCCCACTGGTTGTTATTTCAACACGCGGTGTCCGTATGCCATGGACGTGTGCTTGACAGAGCAACCCCAGCTTCAAGATGTCGAAGGGCGCCAGGTTGCCTGTTGGCTGCACGATAAAAACCGGACGGGGGTGGCGTGAAATGGCACAACCCGCAGAGACGGTCGTTGACCGACCGGAAAGCGAACAGGATCTTGTCGTCGTTCGGAATATGAAGAAATATTTTCCCATCACTGGTGGTGTGTTTCAGCGTGTAATGGGTTGGGTGAAAGCCGTCGATGACGTCAGCTTCAATATCCAAGAAGGTGAAACCCTAGGATTAGTCGGCGAGAGTGGTTGCGGAAAGACGACCTGTGGTCGGGTTTTATTGCGTTTACTCGAACCCACCGACGGCGAAGTGATTTTCCAGGGACAAGAAGTATTTAAAATGAGACGCGAAAATTTGCGGCGTTTGCGCCGGGATATGCAAATTGTATTTCAAGATCCGTACGCATCCCTCAACCCCCGGATGACGGTGGGCGAAATTGTTGGTGAGCCCCTTCGGATTCACGGCGTGGGCTCGCGAAGCGAACGACGCGAACGGATACAGCAACTTTTGGAAACGGTTGGTCTACGAGCCCTTCACTCCGTTCGATATCCCCACGAGTTCTCCGGTGGTCAGCGTCAAAGGATTGGTGTCGCACGTGCGTTAGCGTTAAACCCCAAACTCATGGTGCTTGATGAGCCGGTCTCGGCCTTGGACGTTTCGATCCAGTCCCAGGTGCTTAATCTGCTCGAAGACCTCCAGCAGGAGTTTAGCCTTACTTATCTATTCATCGCACACGATCTCAGCGTTGTCCGTCATATTAGTGACCGAGTTGCGGTCATGTATCTCGGACAGTTGGTGGAGTTGGCAGCGAAAGAGACACTCTTTGATAACCCGCAACATCCGTATTCACAGGCGTTGTTGTCGGCCATCCCGGTCGCCGACCCTGAGATCCAGAGAGGGCGGAGGCGGATTGTGTTGGAGGGTGATGTTCCAAGCCCGTCGAATCCGCCGAGTGGGTGTCACTTCCGAACCCGTTGTCGTCACGCCATGCCTCAGTGTGCAGAAGAGAAGCCTCCGTTCCGAGATTATGGGGATCATCACTTCGTTGCGTGTTGGTTGCTCGAATAACGACGGCCTCAAAGGGTCCATCAGCAAACAATTGGGAGAGGCGGTCATCATCGCCTCTCCTTTGTCGTGGATGGATTTTACTCAACGAAAACCGCACCATACCAGATGGGAGTTTGATCCTCAAATGGCATTGATTGGTGCGGTAATCCCAATCGTTCAATGGTTTTAAAGACGTCAATTCCAACGCTATGAAGGGGTGGGCGGGCACGCTGGGGATGGCGGCATGGCGCCGATGAAAAACCGGCACATATGTCGCAAAGGGTGCAGTCGCTAAGCGAGAAGGCAAAATGATATCCATTTCGAAGCGCCCAGTATTCTAAATCAAGGGCAATCCGTTGGCACTCAGTATTGGCTAGTGTCGCAATGATCACGCCCCACTGATAGGTTTTTAATAGCGGTTCGTAATCGGGCGGTCGGAGCCGTTTTGGATTGGAAGGACAGGTGTGCTTAAAACCGAAATCTTGGCAGCCAAACATGCATTTTAGCAAAGTTCGGGGATCGAAGATGATGTTATTAACATCGAACAAAACGGCTTGCTCGGCACCGGCCCTAAGGGCGCGCTGAAGGGTTCTCTGTTGCATCGAACGGGGCATAATGGACACCTCCATCGGGTCACTTTCCGAGTAACTCCTCACTCTTTTCCCAAAAGAGGGGACGAGTCCTTCCAATTTTTCGGGGCGATTTTAAAACCGCGATGGTCGAGCCGGCTCTTTACGGTTTGCCGGTGGTTGTGGACGCCGAATTTTCTTCCGTGCTAACTTCCCGTTATAATGGGCAGTGTAATCACTAATCATGGTGGGTGGGTGACACGTTTGGTCGAAAACGGTTTTGAAATCAAAAAACTGGCGGAATTGGCCTATCTGTCCGTCGATGAGACGCAGATGGTGGAACTTAAACGCGACCTGAAGGAGATCTTAGGTTATATGGAGCGTCTTCGGGAGATTTGTACCGAAGGGGTTACACCGCTTTTTCACCCGGATCCAAACACGCAAAACGTATGGCGAGAGGATGAGGCGATACCGGAGGATATACAATCGTCCTTTTTAGAACAGGCCCCGAGTTCACGGGGATCCCGGGTGTTGGTACCGAGATTCGTTGGGAGTGAGGAGTCCAATGGCTAGCCAAACCGTTCGCGGGATGCGGGATGCGATTCAATTGAAGAAGATTGCGCCCGCAGCCCTTCTTGAGGATCATTGCCGCCGAGTTCGCGAAGAAAACGAGACACTTGGCACCTTCTTATCGTACGATTCGCCGGATCATCGGGCGAAAACCGGGCCGCTTGCAGGCATTCCGTTCGCAGCCAAGGATAACCTGGTCACGGCAACTCTCCCGACAACCTGCGGATCTTTGATGATGAAGGACTACCGAGCCCCTTATACGGCGACGGCGATTGAGCGTTTGACTCGAGCGGGCGCAACCCTGATCGGTAAGACCAATTTAGACGAATTTTCCATGGGGTCGTCGACCGAACATTCTGCTTTTTACCCCACCTGCAATCCGTGGGACCAGGACCGTGTACCCGGAGGTTCCAGCGGGGGCTCTGCTGCTGCTGTGGCGTCTGGACAGGTGCCGTTTGCTTTGGGGTCGGATACGGGGGGTTCCATTCGTCAGCCCGCTTCGTTTTGCGGGGTCGTTGGCATGAAACCTTCATATGGCGCGGTGTCCCGGTATGGATTGGTGGCGTTTGCATCATCGATGGACCAGGTGGGGCCCCTGGTTCGGGATGTCCGGGATTGTGCTTTGATTCTCGATATTCTCATCGCGAAAGACGAGAAGGACAGTACCTCGGTTTCCCATCCCGATGCCGAGGGGTTTTATGAAGCCGTTACGCAATGTCCCGATCATCTGCAGGGGGTTCGGATCGGAGTGCCGGACGAATTCCTAGGAGCGGGCGTTGATCGAGAGGTTAGAGGCCTGGTGGAAGAGGCCGCTCAAAATTTTCGCAGCCTGGGTGCGGAGGTGGAGCGCTGCTCACTTCCTCATACTAACCTGGCGCTTCCCGTCTATTATCTCATGGCCTCGGCGGAAGCATCTTCCAACCTTGCGCGCTTTGATGGTATTCGGTATGGTGCTCGTGTTTCGGGTGAGCGTGTTTTCGATGTCTACCAACGTAGCCGCGGACAAGGGTTTGGTCCGGAAGTTCGGCGACGAATTCTACTGGGGACTCATGTGTTAAGTGCGGGTTTTTATGATGCCTATTATTTAAAGGCCGCCCGGGTTCGACAGCAGATAGCATTTGAATTGAACGAAGCGTTTGAGTCTTTTGATTTGCTGCTAACCCCCACCACACCCACACCAGCGTTTAAACGGGGACAGCATCTCGATGACCCCATGGAGATGTACATGGCCGATGTCTGCACCATTCCGGCTAATTTAGCGGGGATTCCTGCCATCAGCCTTCCCGGCGGCTTTGTTCGGGGATTGCCGGTGGGGATCCAACTGATGGGTCCGCGCTTTGGGGAAATCAAGATTTTAAAGGCGGCGGAAGTGTTTCAGCGCGCAACCGATTATCACGAAAATCAGCCGGCAGGACGAAGGGAGGGATCCCGATGACGTCATGCGTTGAGGTCCGTCCGATGATCGGTTTGGAGATTCACGTTGCGCTCGATACCAACAGCAAACTCTTTTGTGCCTGTCCGACGACATTTGGGGCCCCGCCGAACAGCCAAATTTGTCCCGTTTGCGTTGGTTTGCCGGGTGCATTGCCGGTGATCAATCGAGCGGCGGTGCGAAAAGGCAT
>SLMV01000207.1 GCA_007133365.1 Clostridia bacterium | reverse complement strand
GTGGGGGAGGGGTGGTAATTGAGCACCATGCCCTCTTGGATCCGGGTGTCATTGATAACCGGGTCGTTATCCGCATAGACCGGCCACTCGGTCCAATCCTGGCCCTGGCCGTGGAATTCGTAGTGTTCGGGCCGAGGCTCGCTGAAGACCCACCCGTCATCCTTTAGACTGTCTTGATAGACCTCGAAAAGATCGGCGAGTTTCATGCCGGGCCCGGCGGCCTCTCGGACCGCATCATAGGCACGAAGTTCGGCCTCGAGTAGCCGGACTTCAAGGTCGGTGGGGTCGCGAAAGGCCATGCTCATCTCCAGCTCGACCCAATGGCCGCTTTCGCTGCAATTTTCCATGTGGTATGGCACGATGCCTTCGAGCTTGACCAGGCGGTCACCGGGAATGCGGCCGTCATAAAAGAGTAGCGAATCACGCGCCCCATGTTCGAAAATATAGCGGAACGGTTCAGCGGCGGCCTCCCGTTCGGTCATGCCGGGTTCGAGATGCCAAAGGAAGCGATCCATCGCGGCTTTTGACATGGCCCAAGCTTCCTTCATTTGCTGAATTTCTAACGGGCTCTTGATTGATCGCACTTTGTTCATGAGAAGATCGGCATTGACCAGTTTGGCCTTTGGGAGTCCGTCTCGGAGCATGTCATAAAGGCCGGCTCCCATGATGCGCCGGTGCCCTGCGATCCCAATCTTATTTTGGTCCAATCCCCGGCCTTTAATGGCATCGACGATCGGGGGGATCAGCTCCCAGTCGGAGCAGTAATCGGTGATCCAACCGATATCAGCAATGCGGCCGGCGACGCCTTCACTGATCATACAGACCAAGGGATCGCCTTCAAGCGGAAAGAGGATGAGACCTTCGTGGCACCATAGATGAAAATCGGTCAGATAGCGAAAGTATCCTCGCCCCATGCACCCGTGCCCTTTGCCCATCACAAGTAACGCATCGAACCCCTGTTTTTCCATGGCCTGGCGGAGTCGAGCAAAGCGTTGATCACGCTCGGCAATAGTTGCTTTTGTTCCCAATGGATGACCCGTCCTTTCCTTTGCGTTATGTTTATCGTTTTCGTATGATATTGTTCACCACTCATTTGGTATTCCATATTGGTTGGATGATTCCTTTGTTAGCGGGCGGTTTGAGACCCATCCTCCTGGTGAAAAGGGGAGTGGTGGCGAAGCATTGACGGTTTTACAATAAAGGAAAGATATGTGAGGGAGGCCGAATATTGGATCGTTTTCGCGGTTATCGATTTCGCTGGGTTCACCTTCTCTTTTTATTCGTATGGACCTTGTTGGTGTTATATCCGAACCCCTATCGTCTCATCGCCAGTATCGGTCGCACCATCCACCCACCCTTGGCGCCGGATGCGGTCGCGGATTTGGTCGACGGCGAGCTGGCCTTGGTGTTGGATGATCCCCGGGCGGTGGAGCAGTTTGTGCTCCAACGCTTTCCCTATCAATATGATTGGGAGACGTATCGGGTCCCCTGGTATTTTCCGTCGGTGGAAGAAGCCCTCGAGCGAAAGACCGGGGATTGCAAAACGCGGTTTGTCGTGCTGGCGAGTTTGTTTGAGCATTTGGAAATCCCCTATCAGAAAACCTTATCCTTGACTCATTTTTGGGTGGTCTATGAGGGGAAAGAAGAAGCTGGAATCGAACGGACGGAGCTTGCCTGGGTGATTCGTGACGATGAGGGCGTTCGTTTTCAGCGACCCGGGGAATCGGCCCGGGATGTCTGGGACGCCTTCCGCAAGGCGTTTTGGGATCCAATGCCCTTTGAACGAAAGGTCTTGTTTTTATTGGGACCGGTGCTCATGGTGGGTTTGGGAACGATCCCATTTCGGCGGTCCATTCTCAAGGGGTCGAGATGAGGAGCGTTTACCCTGGATAGATGTTGCCGATTTCGATGATCCGCCAGTCCTGCCCCACCCGGGCGACGGAACAGATGATTTCCCATTGGGGTTCGAGCAGCTCCGATGCCTCTTGCGGGATGGCGATGGGAAGGATGGATTGGTCGGGGTCATCGTAGGCGCGGACCCAGATAATACCGGTGTTGACGTCGGTAATTACGAAGTGATGAAACCCCAGATAATCACGCATGGTAAAATCGCTTGGCATAAGGGTTTCCTGAATCGAATGGAAGACGATGTCGGTGGCGCGTTCTGCTTTTGGAATGTTTCGAACGGCCTTCGCCCCTAATTCCTTGCCCCAAGCCGCTTGTTGACGCGTGATATGTCCCTCTTTTTTAAGCCAGGCCGTGAGGTTTTTGGTGAGCGTACCGGCGGCGCGTTTGAATTGTTCCGGCGCCAGGACTTTTTCGATGATAAAATAGCGAAGGAACGTGGGCAAGTTTTCAAGGATTTGGTCGGGCCCAAAGATTTCGCAGAAGGTGCGGCTATCCTCCCGCTTTTCGCTGGCATATCGACGGAAGAGGACGGCTTCGGGTTTCGTCAGGGTGGTATAGGCATAACCGTTGAGATACCGCCGCAATAATTCAATGATTTGCTGGTATCGCAAAAGCGTGCGTGCTTGTTTGAGCCGTTGTTCTTCCTCATGGAGAAACGACCGAAATAGGGTTTCAATATTGGGTTCGGCGATCTGAACAAAAGGAATGATTTTGCCACTCATCTTTCCTTCTCTCCTCTCTTCAGCATCGTCGCCGGTCTCCTAGGTCGCAACATCGACACCCTCCATCAAAACATAGGGAAGTCGATGCGAATGCCGTTGTTCTGTCTCGGTGCTGATGGCTTGAAGCTGATGCTGCCAGGCATCAAAGGCGTTAAGATAGACCATACAGTCTTTCACCCGACCGATTGATTCGCCATTTTCAATTTTAAAGCCCAAAGCCACGTTTCCGCTGACCTGCCCCCCGTATGGATTGGCACCCCAGGCCCCCATCAGCGAATGAATAACCAGGCCTTCTGAGACGGCACTGAAAAGGTCCCGAAGGTGGGTTTCACCCGGCGCCATGACCAGGTTGCTAAGCGAAATCCCGGGTGAGGCAGAGAGCCCGCCGCGCATGCCATTCCCTGTTGGCGAAAGGCCCAGACGGGCACTATTTTTCAGATCCAACAAAAAGTTCTTGAGTTGACCCTTTTCAATGAGGGGCGTGGTTTGGGATGGGATCCCCTCATCGTCCCAGGGAAGGCTACCGGCACCAAGGGGCAAAAGCCCATCGTCATAAAGGCTTACGCGGGGATCGACGACGTCTTCCCCGTGGCGTTCGCGCCAGGGGGAAATCTTTCGTGCCACGGCGTCACCGTCGATGCAGGCGAGCAAGGGACGTAGTAAATCGGATAGAGCACGAGGGGTGAAGATGACCGGATAGCGACCACTTTTAATCGTGGCCTTTTTCTTTCCTAGCGCAAGGTGTTTTCGGGCATCGCGGATAACCCGGTCGCTCTCATCGAGAAAGTGGGTGCCGCCGAAGTAGTCGGCGATGTGCAATAGACCGCCGCCGTCGTCAACGTAACTGGCGTGGAAAAAGACGGAATAGACGGTATGCTCGCGGGCGGCGGAAAGACCCGACGTATTATGCAAAAGGACATGCCCCTCTCCTTTTGCCACCGAAATGTTAACCTGGGCATCAGGCTCATGTGTCCGTATTGCTTCGAGTATTTTGTTTCCGGTGTCGACCAGAGCATCGGGAGATAATGCGGTCACACGGGGATCAAAGGTTTCGATTTCCGGATAGTCGGTGGCTCCGGGAAAGGTGAACTCGGCAGACGTGCCAAACGGGATGGCGCTTAAAATTTGCGCCACCAGCGTGTCTTCGGCACCGGTTCGAGTGGTGGCACCAAAGCCCATCTTTCCGTCCTTAATCATCCTTAAGGCGATGCCCTCGGCCGAAGAAGATTCGATCATGTTCAATTCGTTGTCTTCGAACTCGACCGGAACCTGTTTGGATGTGACGTGAAAGACTTCGGCCTCAGCCCCTTCTTTTCGGGCGGTGCTTAGGATGCGTTCGCTGGTTGTTGCCGTCATTGGCTTTGCCCCCCTACTGTCACGTTATTAATTCGGATATGCGGGGCCCAATTACCGACCGGGAGGGGCGATTGGGCCCCTTTGCCGCAGCCGCCCGCTCCTTCGTCCGTTTCCACTTCTCGTCCGACCATATCAATTTCATTGAGCGTATGAAAGACATTGCCGGTGAGGTTGACGTCCCGCACCAGACCCGCTAAGGCGCCATTTTCGATATAGTAGGACTTTCCGGCCATAAACGTGAACATTTCATCATCGGTTTGCCCGCCGTAGGGGGTGATCACGTAGAGGCCTTTCTTAATCCCTTTCAACATATCCTCAAGCGTGGCATCACCCGGTTCGATTCGGGTGTTTCGCATGCGACAAATGGGGGGGAAGCGGTAGTTTAGTGCTCGGGCATTGCCCGTGGGTGCTTCGTTTAAGGTGGCGGCGGATTGACGCGAATGAAGACGCCCGACCAAAACCCCTTCGCGGATCAGATCCGCCCGTGTGGCTGCCACGCCTTCGTCATCGTAGCGCATATGGCCCCTTGAGCCCGGGGTATCGCCAGTGTCGTAAATGGTAAGGAAATCGTTTCCGAAACGCCGCCCCAGTTTCATGACTTTCTGCATGCGCGGATTATCCATGAGGTCGTCGGCTTCACTGAGATGTCCAAAGGCTTCGTGGGCAAAAATCCCGGCCATTTGGGGGGCGGCGATCACCGTGTATTGGCCGCCGGGGACGCTGGGCGCTTCAAGAAGGTCGGCTGCGGTGTCGCATGCCCCGGCTATACGCTCTTCGAGCCCGGCGCTGACATCATAATCGTTGGAACTTCCGAAGGGGACCGTCCCCATCTGGGTATCGGCGCCGCGAGTGGCAATGGCCACCAAGGCCCCGCCGATATCGTATTTCACCTGGTCGATAAGGGTTCCTTCGTTGTTGATGAAGATGATTCGGCTTTTCCGATCGCCGTAACTGACCACCGAACTGGTGACGTCTTCACGATGATTGAGGATTTGCCGGTTATAGTCTTGGAATCGATCCAGCTTATCGGCGAGCGAGACCTTTCGCGGATCGGATTTGACGGTGGGACGCACCACATCGCTGATGACCGGGACCGGAGCGAGCTGAATCCTCCGGTTTCGATTTTGCCCAGCCAGCTCCGCCAAATGAATGGCATGATCAATGCGTCGGTCAATCTCATCTAGTGAATTGAAGGCGGCAAATCCCCATCCATCCGAGGACAGTGCGCGGACGCATCCGCCCAACCCGATGTTTTCTTCGAGGGATTCTAATTTAGGACCGCGAAAACGAAGCGAAGACGATTCCGCGGCTTCGATGCGCACCTCAATGTAATCCGCTGCCGCTTGGCGCAATCGTTCGGTAAGGTGCGTCTTCAGTCCGTCCCAATCCAAAATACTCATCCTTTCAATGCTCGACCGGATATGAATAGGGGATCCTTACGATCCCGGAGTTTTGAATCAAACAGGCGCCACCAAACTGCCTGTGTGCTTAGTATTCGGTATGATGGGGAGCCCTTCCTGCTTGAACTCGCCCATGAGAACTTGGGGAGCCCTTCAGTGGATCCGGTTGAGGTCCTGAGGGATAGGGGAAGCAGCAGTAATGATTCGAGGCCAACTAGTCGTTGTTAGGATCGGTTCCCGCCAGGAGTCGGCGAAGGAACCTCCTCCCTTTTCGTTTGATTTGCTCTGCTCGAATGGCGGTGATTACCTCGCAACAACAGACGTCCAAGTCATCATTGACGATGAGGTAGTCGTAGTCACCGGCCTCGGCGATCTGCTCCCGCGCATTATTCAAACGGGCGGGGAGATTGGCCTCGGGTGAGCGTTGGCGGATGCGTCGCTCGAGCTCTTCGAACGAGGGAGGGAGCACGAAGAATGAAACCACCTCATTGTAGTGCCGGCGCAGCTTCTGATGGCCTTTGAAATCGACTTCAATAAATCGATCGGCCCCTTCGTCCAAAAGATCCGAGGGCGATCCGTAATAGTAGTCGTTGTAGACGCGTTCTGCCTCAAAGATTTTGCCTTGTTCTTGAAGCGACCGAAAGGTCTTCTCATCGATGAAATGATAATCCACGCCGTCTTGTTCACCATTACGAGGAGGTCGGGTGGTGTAGTTGACCACCTTTTGAATAGCGGGGAATTCGGCTAGCACGCGCTGCATAATCGTGCCTTTCCCACCGCCGGAGGGGCCACTGATGACAAATAGAATTGGGTCTCGCTGGTTCTTCTTAGACAGATGCATCACCCACCTTCAACGTTTAGTCTATTGCACTCCTTAGAATCGAGCAACTCATACCTCGAGATTCGGTATTGCTGCTGTGCTAGGTTGGAAACATTGGTTCGAAAGGTCCATGTTGTTTTGGCAAAAGGTGGAGCCTAAATAACAAAAAACAGGGCCTTCAGTGTATAATAATACGAATTCAAATTATGAAAACAGATAATATAGAGGTAATGGGCGACGGGCAACGAATGATGCTAGAAGGTTTCATGTACAGATGAGGCAATTCAAGCGAAAGTGTTGAGAGAGGAGTCAACGGAGTGAAAGCAATCTTGCAAGAAGGCCACTTCAAACGGTTGAAGATCGTACAAGGAGATCGTGTAATCTTAGGACTTTGTCTGGGGGATTATCGTGAAAGCTACTTACTTCAGCGACCGGTTGTACACCCTTTTTACACCCCTTTGGGATTTCCAGTGACGGAAATGGGGGCTCATAATACCCCGCATCACCGCGGTGTTTGGGTGGGGCATGCTCAGCTTAGCGGCATCAATTTCTTCCACGAAGGCGAAGGTACAGGATGGATTGTTCCAACCGAATGGGAGGTCGAAGAAGCGGACGAAAATCTTCGGATCCGTATGCAGTTGGAGTGGCGAGACCCGAGGGGGACGGTGATTGCGACAGAGGAACGACATTACGATCTTAACCAAGAACAGGATGTTCACATCCTCGATGTTATCTCGGCGTTGGCACCGGTGGGCGGTGATATGCGCATGGAACCCGACATGCATGCATTCATGGGGATGCGTGTCCTAGATGCCATCGATGAGGATGATGGGGGCCAGATGACGAGTTCCGAGGGTGGAATAGGGGAGGCGGAAATTTCCTGGGAGAAAACGGGTCAGGCCGTACGTTGGGTTAACTACTCCGGAACGCTAGGCGGTCATCATGTGGGACTGGCGGCTCTAGTACATCCGAAATTAAGCCCGATGCCCGCTTATGCTCGCGAGTATGGGACCGTCTTCCTAAATCCCACTGCCGATCGGGTTGTTGAGGTGCCGGAGGACGAGATGTTCCCATTTGCAGCTCGATTTGTTGCTTACGATGGTGTTTTATCGGACGAAAGACTCGATAATCTTTGGGAATCTTTTGGTGATGCATCGCTGTTGGGTAATTCCTGAGGATGCTGTAAGAACGGGATTGGCTTTTGAGAGCCCGAACGTGCTATCAGCACGGTTTGGGCTCTCAGGGTATCAGTAACCGAGGCGTTTATCGACCACATTGCGGAGAGGCTGTCCGGCTAGATATCGGTGAAGATTCTCTTTAGCGAGATCAAGGGCCCGCGCACGGATCGCGCCGGAATCAACGGCTACATGGGGGGTAATGATGACGCTATCCATGTCCCAAAGGGGACTTTCCGGCGGAAGCGGCTCTTCGGCAAAGACATCGAGACCGGCACCGCGTAAGTGTTTCGAGTTTAGTGCCTCAATCATTGCCGCCTCATCGACGACTTGTCCACGGGAAAGATTGATGAAGAAGGATCGCGGTTTCATGCTGGAGAAAGTTTCCCGATCGAAAAGTCCCCGAGTTTCATCTGTGAGGGGACAGCTGACCACGACGATGTCGGCTTCGGCGAGCATTTCCTTGATTTGGTCCGGGGTAAAAATATCGTCCACAACCGTTAAGTCTTCGTCTGAGGGATGTCGACGGCTGGCGATGATTTTCATGCCGAGGGCCCGAGCAATACGGGCGACTTCGGTGCCGGTCTCACCAAGACCGACGATGGCGAGGGTTTTATGGTCCAAGTCTGATAGAGGTGGATCTTCCGGTGCTTTAATCCATTTATGGCTAGATTGAGCCCGGAAAAAGAGATCAAGCCTGCGGACCAGGGCTAGCATGAGGGCAACGGTATGGTGGGCCATTGCGACGGCATGAACACCCTTACTACTGGTGAGGACGATGTCATTCTCGATTAATTCGGGGAATAGGAGTCCGTCGACACCAGCGGAGAGCGAGTGAATCCATTTGAGTGCTTTGGCTTTGAGAAACTGTTTGTGAGAGATTTGCCGCCCCCAGGTGAAAAGGACTTGGGTGTCCGGCCAGTATTTTTCCGCTTGCTCTGCTGTAAACGTAAGGCGGAGGTCAACGCGATCGTCGATCCTCTTTCGAAGTTCCTGACCCCAAACAGGGTCAACGGTGCCATATAACATGAGGGTGATGCTATCTTTCGATTTATTCATTATCTCGCCACCTTAGTTAAGTAGGTTTGGGAATTTGCCAACAAGTTTACTATAATCGTCATGATATCAGTAATAAGGAATGAATGACAACAATATTTTTGGATTTATGGGCGAAATAGTTGCCAGCGAGATCTTGGTTCGCTATAATAGCCTATAATAATTCAAGATCCGGTTGCGATACCGTCCCCTTGACCGTATTGTCTTCTTAGCAAACGGGTCACCTCATGTCGCCTTTCGTCCTTGGTAAATTGACAAAATCGGCTCACTCATGACTGGTAGAGAAATCTCACATCACTCCCACTTTCTCGTTTCGAGTGCCATCTCTTCTTTGGTTTTGTCGGATGATTTTGCAAAAGAGGCAGTTATGGCGTGCTTCATGGAAATGTTTTTTCGGATGTCGTGAGTCGACTAATGACATTTTCTTTGACGAGTGAGGCATTGGATTTATTCTGAGGAGGTTCTAAATGATGGGACGTTGGCTGGGAATTTTGTTTTTGATATCGGTTTTGGCCGTCGCCGGATGTGGTCCTCAAGCTGCGGTACCACCACCCGAAGAAGAAGTGATCTTGACTTACGCGGTCCAAAATGATGCAGAGACGATGAGTCCGAATACTCATGGGCAGCGCGGTGGTGGATATGTGGTATTTGCAAACCTTTACAGTGCTTTGATGACGCTTGACTGGGGGATCACGGTTGGCACGACCCACTATGGTGACTTGGCTGAGACATGGGACGTCGATCCAACGGGGCAGCTCTATACTTTCAACTTGTATCAAAATGCCGTTTGGCATGACGGTGAGCCGGTTACTTCTGCCGATGTAAAGTACACGTATGAGCGCATGATTGATCGGAACTATCCTTTCTCCACCTTCCTGGCGGATGTGAAAGAGATCTCGACTCCGGATGACCACACTGTGGTCATTGAATTGACGGAGCCTAACGTGGCATTCTTGCCGATGATGGCACAGGCTGCGAACTGGTATGGCAAGATCATGCCGAAGCACGTATGGGGCGATGGTGAGTGGGACGAAGGACCGGGAATGGAAAATCCAATTGGAAGTGGTCCTTTCAAATTTGCGGAATGGGAAAAGGGCAGTTATGTGGTGCTGGAGGCCTTTGATGATTATTTCCGGGGGCGTGCTGATGTCGACAAAGTGATCGTGCGGACCATGCCGGAGGCAACGATTGTCCAGTCCGAATTCCGGGCGGGCAACATCGAGTGGTTGCCCAATCAGTTCTCACCGGCTTTTGGTGAAATCGATGAATATCGCGCGGATCCTGACGTGGAAGTCGTTGAAACGGGTTCGCATTACAACTACGATGTATGGATCAATGTTGCGCATGAACCATTAAATGACCCACGTGTGCGCCACGCCATTGCGTATGCAATCAATGCCGATGAAATCAATCAACTCGCCTTTAGTAATGTTTGGATCCCGTGTCGTTACGCTGGACTCCCACTGAGCCAATTTACGAACAAGAATGTTGAGTTTCCAGCCTTTGACCCCGACCGAGCTGAAGAATTGTTCGAGGAGGCAGGACTCCCTCGCGGTGCTGGCGGTTGGCGATTTGACCTCGAGCTCATTGAACCGGGTTTTAGTACCACGACAGCCATGGCCGAGATACTCGTGGAACAATTCAAAGCGGTTGGGATTAATGCCCGCTGGATCCCGACGGATCACACGATTTATGGCGAGTATCTTGATCAGAAGAACTATCAGATGACCATTTATTATACGCGCTATGGCCCTGATCCTGACGCTTATCGGGAGCACTTTGCAACGGGTGGACCGCGCGTATCCAATAACTACTCCAACCCTCAGTTGGACGAATTAGCGGCCGCTGCGCGGGTCACGACGGATTTGGATGAACGAATCCGACTCTATGGAGAAATCCAGGAGATAATTGTCCAAGATGCTCCCATTGTGAGTATTTTCAACGAGGTTAAGGTCACCTTGGTCGAGACTGGATGGACCGGGTTCGCCGAACAAGAGAGTGGTTTTAACCAATCCTTGGGATGGTCTTGCGTCTACAATGTTAAACCGCCTAACCGTTAAGCAAGCGTTAAGCAAGTAATGGGTTTGCCGGCCTGAATATTCAGGCCGGCAAAGTTATCCGGCAGAGGATGTGATGGGACTTTGCGATTCTCGAGGTATTTGATACGAAGGATCCTTCAACTTCTTCCCGTTATTTTGGTTGTCATCGTATTAAACTTTGTCCTTTTGCACTTGGCGCCGGGCGACGCGGCGCTTCGGCTTGCGGGTGAAGATCCGAATCCAGCTGTACTTGAAGCGATACGGGAACGCTATGGTCTTGATTTGCCGCTTCACCAACAACTTTGGATCTATTTGGGTCGGGTTGCTAGGGGTGATTTGGGAGAATCACTGATGGCACGACGGTCCGTCATCGGAATTATCGGTGATCGAGCCGGAGCAACAATTCTATTGGCGGTGACAAGTCTATTCTTGGGGAGCACCCTTGGAATTTTCCTGGGGACGCTCCTTTCGGCTCGAGCAGGTTCGCGGATTGACATTTCTTCTTCGGTCACTGCGGTGGTGGGTTACAGTATTCCGGTGTTTTGGCTTGGCATTATGTTGATTTTGTTCTTTTCGATTCGCTTACAGTGGTTTCCGGTATCGGGCATGTTTACAATCTTAGGTCCTAGGACCGGTATCCCCCGGTTGCTTGATGTCGGCCATCATCTCATACTTCCTGTATTAACGCTCATGGTGGCCAGTACGGCGCAATATCTTCGGTTGGCTCGCACCAGTGTTTTACAGGTCTTAAACGAGGACTTCATCATGACCCTCAAAGCGGTAGGATTTAGCCGACGCGCTGTCTTGGTCAAGTACGCGCTGAGGAATGCGGCGCTCCCAATTGTTTCGATGCTCGGCCTTCAACTGGGCATTGTTCTAACGGGAGCGGTATTAACGGAGACGGTATTTTCGTGGCCTGGGTTGGGACGTCTTGTTTATGAAGGCATCATGAATCGCGATACTCCGGTCATAATGGGGGCTTTCATCATTATGTCAATTGCAGTTGCTTTGGCTTCACTTCTTACTGATCTGGTATACGCGGCGCTTGATCCGCGGGTGAAATACTAATGCAAAAACTCCATAATGAATGGAAAGAGCGCCAACAACGTTTTCAAAAATTTTGGAGAAGTTTCACGCACGACCGCACGACTCGGATAAGTCTGGTTATTATCGCCATTGTAACTCTGCTAGCCGTCACAGCACCCTGGCTTCCCATTCCGGATCCTATGGCGTTTACTCAAAATCAGTATTCGCCTCCGGGCACTCCGGGACATCTTCTGGGAACGGATAACTTCGCGCGCGACATGCTGAGTCGGGTTATCTGGGGTGGACGAGTGGGGCTGACGGTGGCCGTCGTTTCCGCAGGTATTTCCATTACGATTGGAATTCTCATTGGCTCCCTTGCCGGTTTTTTTGGGGGATGGATCGATGATGTCCTTTCCCGGGTGATCGATATCTTCTTGATGATTCCGGCATTCTTCTTAGCACTTCTCATCGTCGCGCTATTTGGTCCGAGCATCCTATTGATTATGGTTGTGATTGGCGTGACGACCTGGCCTCGACCGGCGAGAATTATGCGATCGCAAGTGTTGACGTTGAAAAGCCGAACGTATGTCCAAGCGGCTCGGACGGCGGGGGCATCATCTTCGCAACTTTTGGCCTTTCACATCATACCCAATGGGATACCACCCGTTATTACGAATGCGACTTTGCTTATGGGCAGTGCCATCATCGTTGAGGCAGGCCTAAGTTTCTTAGGTCTTGGAGATCCCAGCGTGGTTTCGTGGGGACGAATGATATCAGCAGGTCAATCCCACCTGAGGTTGGCACCTTGGATGAGCATATTCCCGGGAATTGCGATGCTTCTTGTCGTATGTGCTTTTAACCTTATTGGCGACGGTCTAAATTATGTGATCAATCCGCACTCTAGGGAGAGGAAAATCGACCCGGGTTTGGAAAACCCGCTGATTAAACCGAATCAAATTGCAAAGCCAAATAAGGAGAATGATTCAACGCAAACACCCAATAGCTTCTTTGAAATCAGTGATCTAACCATGTATTACGCGTTACAACGCAATTGGGTTCGAGCGGTCGATAATGTGTCGCTTAAGATGCAAAAGGGATCGAGTCTTGGCTTGGTGGGCGAGTCGGGTTGCGGTAAGACGAGCATTGGATTGTCTCTGATACGGGTGCTCCCGGCCAACGCCCGAATTTTTGACGGCAACGTTTTTCTCGATGGCAAGGAAATACTGAATGTGCCGGATCGAGAATTTCAGCGTGTCCGGTGGAATCAGATGTCAATGATCTTCCAAAGTGCCATGAATGCGCTTAATCCAGTGGCACCGGTAGGAAAGCAGTTGATTGACGCTTATCAGCTTCACCGTCCCAGAGCAAGCAAAAAAGAGGGGCGTTTGAGAGTCGAGGAATTGTTCGATCTTGTCAACATTCCTCAGTCAAGAATGCGTTCATACCCACATGAGCTCAGTGGTGGTATGCGTCAACGAGTCATGATTGCGCTTGCGTTGTTATTGGAACCGGATTTGATCATCGCGGATGAGCCAACCACCGCTCTCGACGTTCTTATTCAAGATCAGATTCTCTATGAACTTGATCTATTAAAAGAGAAGATGAACCTGTCTTTGGTGCTGATCACGCATGATGCCAGCGTTGTCGCAGAGAGTTGTGATCGTACGGCGGTTATGTACGCTGGTCAAATTGTTGAAGAGGGACCGTCGATGGTTTTGTTTGAAGATGGCAGGCATCCTTATACACGGGGTCTTTTGGGATCCTTGCCTTCCCTAACTGGACCAAAGCATGAATTGGTCACCATTCCGGGTGAAAGCTTTACGCCGGTTGGCGAAGTGCTAGGATGCCGATTTACCGCTCGGTGCCCGCTGGCTACTGATCTTTGTCGTCACGTCGATCCGCCGGAGATTATGGTGACCGATGATCATTGGAGTCGCTGTCATTATGCGCTCGAAGACATTATTGAGTCAGCCTGGGCAGGGGGTCGTTAATATGGGTGCTACGCTCGGTTTAGGCAATGGATTTCTCCATATTAAGGACCTTCAAAAGCTCTTCGCCCTTAGGGGGGGATTCATTGACAGTCTGCTTGGGCGAACCCAATCCGTTGTCCGGGCCGTTGATGGAGTTGATCTTACGGTCAGTCCAGGTGAGATTTTGGGCTTAGTTGGGGAAAGTGGATCTGGAAAAACGACATTAGGCCGACTTGTTGCCATGCTCGACCGACCGACCTCCGGGAGTATCGAGTTCCGGGAAAGGGATATTGCCCAGCTTTCGCGAGCGGAAGTGTGGCAGTTACGCCGTGATATTCAAATGATTTTTCAAAATCCATATGAATCCGTCGATCCTCGTTACACGATAGCCGGTTGGTTGGCTGAGCCCCTCCGATTGCTCCGGATCACAAGTGCGAGTGAGTATCGAGATCGGATTTTGGAGGTGCTTTCTCAAGTTGAATTGCGACCAGCAGAGTCCTTTCTTGATCGTTATCCCCATGAACTCAGTGGTGGCCAACGCCAAAGAGTTTGCATCGCTCGTGCGGCTATTGTCAAACCGAAACTAATGATTGCGGATGAACCCGTGAGCATGCTGGACGTTTCGGTCCGGTCCGGACTGATGAAACTGATGCTCGATATGCGGAATGAGCTGGGCATGGCGTTCATCTATATTACTCATGATCTGGCCGTGGCTCGTTATATGTCAGATCGAATCGCCGTCATGTATCTCGGAAAGATCGTTGAACTAGGGCCGGTTGACGAAGTGATCGAAAAACCCGCCCATCCTTATACAAAAATACTTATGTCGGCGGTTCCGGAGCCGCGCCCTGGGCGATCGCGTCGCCGAGCGAACCTAAAGGGGGAGGCGGCCTCGATTAAGGAAATTCCCGGTGGCTGTCGATTTCACCCGAGATGCCCAATGGTTCAACCCAAATGCGAAGAGGAGGAGCCACCGTTTGTTACCGTGGATAAAGACCGTGAGTCAGCGTGTCATTTTAGTGCGCAACTATTAAATGGGGCGATGTAAAGGCTC
>SLMV01000170.1 GCA_007133365.1 Clostridia bacterium | reverse complement strand
CTGCGTAAAAGTATAATTCCTGTTGATCTATTGTCTATCGAACGGCTCATGATGTCGAGGTTAGGATCAGCTGCCTTCGGTCTTTTGCCGTGGTCGTTGCTGTCGATGGTAATAGAACATCGAGAGGAGCAGTAACAAGGCACCGGCGAGGAGAAGGGTCGCGGGTGCCCATGGCTCCGGCAGGAAATGTGCTCGGATGACCGATGTCGAATTCATGCCAATGTGCATCATAATGGGCACCCAGAGGGAAGCCGACCAGAAGAAGTAAAGACCGAAGATGATGGCAATGATGAAAGTATAACCGCCTTGGAGGACATTCCCGTGCATGACACCAAAGATCAAGGCTTGAAGAACGATGGCAAAGGTTATGGGGAAGCTGGCCCTAAGACGGTTCATAATGACTCCGCGATACATGATTTCTTCAAAAATTGGTATGAAAATGCCCACCGTAATCATTGACAACAAAAAACCCGGTTGAAGCACCAACTGTTCCATCATCTCCTGATGCTCCGGGAAGAGCTGCTCAAGCTGAAGTAATTTGATCAACCCGGTCACAAGAAAGGACAAGCCGACCCCACCCCCTAGGGATGAAAATAACGTCATGGAGGGGACTTTGCGGAACCGGCTGTAGGTCCACAGATTACCCCCTGCACCCCAAAAGAGGAGATACAGGAACGCTAGCATAAGAAGACCGGAGCCGGCGGCAATCCATACCATGTAAGTTCCAACGAGCGTTTCGACCGCATCAAGATCGACGTCGTGGATTGTACTGAAATAAAAGCCACCTAGGAACCCGATGATGATCGAGGCAATGAGATAAAGAGCTAAAATGAGTACAACATAAGCAAGGGTCCTTAGATATGGTCGCATAATGTTTCACCTTTCAATTGGTATCGTTATCGGTGATCATTCGGCACCCACTTCTGCCATTTTATCCAACAATGATTTCCCGAACAAATCGACACAAGTAAAGTGCGAGAGACGAGCTTCGGTTTCCTTGGCCTAGCGCTTCTAGGTTCAAACTTACAGGGGGCTTTCTTGACAAGCTTTCCAAGCGCTTGATAGACTCCCCGGCAAATGGTACTTTCCGCGAATCACGGTCGGGAAGTACTATTTTGGTAAGTGCCGATTGCTCTTGACAACGAAGACCTCGAAGGAATGAACTGCTTGACGAAGTGACCAAAAAAGAAGGGAATGATGTGGGTTTATGAATTTCAAAAGACTATCTATCTTGATCGTTCTCTTGATGATAGTCGGTTTCGTTCTGGTCGGATGTCCGGCCGAAGATGTCGATCCTGACCCAGACCCTGATCCGATCGATCCTGATGATCCCGCGCCGGAACCGGATGATCCGGATCGTGTCGTTCATGCACAAGCACAAGACGTTGGATCTTGGGATCCACCGCAGTGCTGGCTGACGGATCCGGAACAAGTCACGCAAAATGCTTATGATTATTTGCACAAGCGTTCCGCGGATGGTGCTGAATGGGTGCCCCAACTGGCGACCGAGTGGGAGCAAATTGACGAATACACCACGCGCTTTCACCTTCGTGACGATGTCTATTTCCACGACGGTACCCAGCTAACGGCCGAAGATGTGGCACATCACTACCAGCGGATCCTCGATGGTACCGAAGAAGAATATATTCTCCGCGCCCAGTATGCCGACTGGATTGCGGACATTGAAGTCGTCGATGAGTTTACTGTCGATTTCACCTCCGAGACCCCCGATGCTTTAAAGCACTACAAGATTTCCCAACAGAATAACGGTGCTGGCATCGTGAGCAAAGCCTACTTCGAAGACGTCGGGGTCGACGGGGTGCACCGTGAGCCCATGGGCTCAGGCCCTTACAAGATGGAGGAATGGGTGCGTGACGAACACGTGCTCTTTACACGAAACGACGACTACTGGGGCGAGCTACCGGACTTTGAAGAATACGAAGTCCGCATCATCCCAGAAGCATCGACCCGTGTGGCCGAATTGCTGACCGGCGGTGTAGATATCGTCTATGACATCATGCCCCAAGACCAAGAACGTATTGACGACAACCCCGGCACAAGCACCGAATGGCAACCCACCGATACCGGGTTCTTTCTCAACCAACGACGAGGACCCAATCCGGAATGGGACGAAGATCATGAACTTTACGGCAAAGAATTTGCCACGGAAGACGTGAGAATTCGCCGTGCTGTGGAGAAATCAATCGATAAATACGAGCTTCGCGATTACGTCGGAGGAGAAGGCGAAGCGTTCCGTGCCCGCATTTTCCAACCGCTTCCCGAAGGCAATCCTGACCTTTGGGGCGAAGATGCCAATCTCTATGATCCGGAGCGTGCACGCGAATTGATGGAAGACGCCGGCTATGACCTTGATGCTGGCGAGGCGCCATCGTTAACCTTCCATGCGCGTGAAGACTATCCCTACGGAGATCTCGCCCGCATCATCGAAATGCGATTGGAAGAGGCGGGATTCGAAGTGGACTTGAGACTCAAAGACGAAACCACGTTCCAGTCGGAGATCTACTTCCCGATTAACTCGCAGGAACTGATGTTAAACGATCTCGGTGGCAACATGAACCCGTTCTTTGGCACCCGCCAGTATCATAGTGACGAAGAACGGATGCAACGCTATGGCAAATTCCCCGAGGAAGTCAGTGAGGATCTCGACCCGCTACTCGAAGCCGCTTGGGATTCCAGAACCCCGGAAGAGGAACGGATCGAAGCGTATCACGAGGCCAGTGAAATAATGGCCGACAATAACCTTACGACAGGCCTATTCCAGCACAGTAGCTTGTGGGGCATGTCGGACCGCGTTGAATACGAACCGCGCTTTGATGGTGATCTTTGGGGTCAGGATATTAAGAAAGCCGAGTAACCTGACGCAAAGGAACCATGGGTAGGAAAGAAGAGGAGCGTCCCGGGCTGATTCGGGGCGCTCCCTTTGTTTGCTAATGCCAGCTGCGCGTTCGAATCACTAGCAATTGCTACCGAAATCCGCCTTAAATTTAGCCACGAGTTCATCCTGCCAGTCGGAGGTCGTTGCCAAACGACCAAAGAAAAACCGCAGCACATCGGGTTCTTCTGTAAAGCGAAGTCCGCCAATGAGCTCCCGATTGGCAAAGAGCCACCGAATGCGATCAACGGCATAATGAATCTGTGACAGCGTGAAAACTCGACGCGGAAGCGCTAGGCGCAGAAGTTCCATATGGGCCAGCGTTTCCTCCCCGCCTTCATCGCGCTGCTCAGAAAGGGTCCCCCGTTCCATCCCGCGGACTCCGCTGACAATATAAAGGGCGGCAGCCAGAGCGCCGGCGGGATATTCAGTTTGAGGGATGTGTTTGACGAATTCCATGGCGTTCAAATGGCAACCGAGGCCTCCTGCCGGCTTGACGACGGGAACGCCTTCGGAATCTAACATTTGGACCATGTGCCCGATGAAGTGGGGACCCTGTGAAATCATGTCCATGTCCATGGTTTCCTCTAGGCCAACCGCCAGGGCTTCCATCTCTCGAACCGACATCCCACCGTAGGTAAGAAACCCTTCATACAGCGGAATGTATTCCCGCAAGCGAGCATAAAGATCGGGATCATCAAGACAAAGGCCGCCGCCCCGGGCACATCCGAGTTTGCGAGCGGAGAAATAGATGATGTCCGATAAGTCCGAGATTTCTCGCGTAATCTCTCGGATCGACATCCCGTCACACATATCTTCTTTTGTCTTAATAAAATAGAGATTATCTGCCAGCAAACTGGCATCAAGCACGATCAAAAGGCCAAAGGCATCACAAACCTCACGAACCTCTCGCATGTTGGCGAGGGAGAAGGGTTGCCCGCCAATCAAGTTGGTTCCGGCCTCGAGGCGAACAAAAGCGACCTTTTCGGGTCCAAAATCATCAATGACGTTGCGAAGTTTCTTGATATCAATATTGCCTTTGAAGGGGTGGGTGTTGTTAACATCGAGCCCTTCATCAATCAAGATTTCTGCCATTTCACCACCGTTGATTACGATGTGGGCCTTGCTGGTGGTGAAATGATAGTTGGTGGGCACGACGGATCCGGGCGTTACCAAGAGTTGCGATAGAATGTTTTCACAGGCCCGCCCCTGATGAGCTGGCAAGAAATATTTTTTTCCAAAGATATCTTGCATCACGGTATCCAGCCGGGCGAACGTCTCCGATCCCGCATAACTGTCATCCGCTTGCATCATGGCCGCAAGTTGCCGATCACTCATGGCATTCACGCCACTATCGCTAAGCATGTCCAAAAAGATATCACGATTATTGAGTAAAAATGTGTTGTTGCCGGCCGCTCGCATAGCATCTAATCGTTGGTCGACGTTGGGGAAGTTGAGTTTCTGGACGATTCGCACTTTGTGCATTTCGAGAGGAACATCATTACCATAGAAAAAAGGGACGTCGGGCATTGATTGATCACCTTTCCCAAAATTTCATTCTTTAATATCGTAAATATTTTTCTTGATTCTGGCAAATCGAATAAAGGGAAAGGAAAGATCTAGTCAATATTTCGATGTGCCAAGGAATTGATGAGCGTACAACGAAAATAGTGTTGATGAAATGGATTAGCGCTGTGATTCGTTGCTTTGCAATTCTCTGACCCCGAGAGCAAGGATGCTGAGACGCGACAGGTGGCAATCAATGAATGGCGCTTCTTTCTCAAAATAAAGCAAAGCTGGCATCGTCAGATGGGGGCAGGCGGGATGCTTTTCTCAAAAATTTAGATCGAATTTTTGACCGGAGAGGGGCATTTCGTCGATCACGCGTATGGCGTGTCGGGTGTTCGAGACGGAAGGATAACGGAGGATGACGGCCAAGACGAGCGAAATGGAATTGACAGAGAGGAACCCGGGTGCCAACGGCACCAAGAAAGGGGCGCATCATGCAGATAGGAACTCTTAGCGCAAAACCCGGCGAAAAGGTCTTTGGGTTTTTGGAAACGAGCCGCACCATGTCACAATTACCCGTTCACATGCCCGTCAATATCCTCTGTGGTCGGGAAGACGGGCCGACACTCCTGGTTTTGGCGGCAGTTCATGGAGCCGAAATCGTGGGGTCTTTGGGAATCGGTAAGATTCTTCGTGAAGTCGATCCGAACGAGCTAAAGGGGACACTGATCCTGGTTCCCGTGGCCAATACCGCTGGTTTTGAATTCTTCCGGCGGACCAATGCCTGGGATGACCACGATCAGGGAATGTCCGGAATGATTGGTGGCGAGGCACCGAATGCCTCACCGGATGGAACCCCGTCTCAGCAGTTGGCCTGGCTCTATCTCAACGAATTGCTGCCCCAAGCCGATGCCGTGATTGATATTCATTCGGGGCGCGGGACGTCTTATCCCTTTTACACCATATGTACTTATGATCCCGACCACGAAGAGGTCTATCAGCGATCATTGGAACTTGCCAAGGCCTTCGGTCTTCGCGAAATCTGGCGATCAACCCCCTGGGGACCCCAGAAACCGGGCGGTTTCAAGGATGTATGCAATCGGCGTGGAATCCCTTATATTCTTCCAGAGATGGGGGGCGGACCCAACTTCTTAAACCAAGGACATCACCTCGTCGATTTATGTGCCCAAGGCATTAAGAACGTCATGAAGAAAATGGGCATCATGGCGGGTGAAATTTGCCTCGACCATGATTCGGTGGACCTCGTCGACGCGACTCATACCATGTCCACCGGTATCCGTGCTGGTTTTTTGGAACTCCAGTTTGACCGAGGTGAATTTGTCAAGAAGGGTGAGATCTACGCTAAGATCTACCACCCTTATACCGGGGAACTCATTGATGAGATCCGAGCACCGGGGGATGGATATGTCCTTAATGCCGGTCAGGTATGGCCCGCTGTCGGGCAGCATGTTTGGCTGGCAGCATTGTCGGATAAGATTGAGAGGGTCTCGCTGGACGATTAGAATGCCAAGAGCAGTTGATGTAATCATTGGTTTCGGTGGGGATCCGGGTCTCCGCGATAAGGCTTATATCCCCACCTAGTGAAGGAGGAATAATGGGCACAAAAGCCACACTGGCCGAGCGTGATCAACGATTTCACCGGTTGCGCCAAGCCATGCGTAAGGAAGGGTTCGATGCGCTTCTCATTGCCGGAAAGGGACACGGGTGGACGGGCCGTGGGTATTTTCGCTATCTCACCGATTTTCACTTATGGGGCCATGACGGCGTAATCTTGTTTCCGCTCGATGATGAGCCCATGCTCTGCCTATCGAGCGGCAATGTTGCCCGACGCATTGCCGATAGAGGATGGATTACCGAGTATCGGGGCGATTGGCACGTGACGCCTGCGATCGTCGAGGAGATCAAGCGGCGCGGTCTCGATCGTGGGCGCCTTGGTATTGCCGGATATACGTTTATCTTAGGTGCTGGACTTACGGATATACTCAAGTCCGGATTGCCGGATGCAAAACTGGTCAATGCGGATCTCCTTATGAATCGCGTGCGGGCCAAGCGAAGTGCGCTGGAACTTCAGCAATATCAGGAGCTTTGGGCCATGTCCAAGGGAGCGATGGAGCGGTTTGCCACCTATTTCGAACCTGGTATGACCGAGCGGCAGGCCTCTGCCGAGCCGCTTCGTTATATTCACGAGCACGGAGCGCGTGACGCGCTGATCTTCATTAATGGTAACCCGCCCGAAGATCGCATTCTCGAGCAAGAAGGGATCCTTTCTTTTCATATGGAGATATGCAATGAGAGCGGTCATTTTAACGAGCACACCATCACGCTGGCCTATCGGGATCCGACCGAATTGGAAGAACGCCTGGCAGCGAGCCAATTTCGGGCTTTTGAAAAGGTTCGGAAAATAACAGTGCCAGGCACCACCATGGTCCGACTCTTTGAGGTCTTTCAAGAAAGCCTCCAAGAAGATGGGTGGGTGTTCAGCGGTTCCCGTCGCCCTCATTTTGAATTTCACGGCCAGGGTATGGACTGGCTGGAATGGCCCACCTATGCGAACAACGATCCGTTCGGCAACGCCCTCGCGGGTGCTGAAATGAAGGAGCCGCCTGAACTCGAGGCGGGCATGGTTTTTAATTATCATCCGTCCCCATCTCCCGGATATTTTGCCGGGTATGAATCCGTTACCGGACTCAAAGGGGCTGCCAGCATCAACGATCACCTTCTGGTCACCAGAGAAGGCGGTGTTCGCTTGAGCGGCGATTGGGATATGCGATGGCGTTATGTGTAAGGGCTCAGTAATCCTTTGATCAAGGGCTTGGGCTGTGCATCATTCCGCCCATCCGATACGATCGTACTTAGGAAAATGAACGGTTGAAAGGGGACGAATGAATGAAAATTCGAAATGTTAAAGCCAAACCCGGGGAGAAGGTTTTTGGGTATCTTGAATCGAGCCGAACGGCATCGCAGATTCCAATTCATATTCCCTTAAACATTGTGTCCGGTGCTCAACCCGGGCCGACCCTGCTCGTGATGGGAGCGGTTCATGGCAGTGAGATTGGGGGGACCTTGGGGCTTGGCAAGGTGCTTCGGGAACTTGACCCAAAAGAACTAAACGGAACACTACTTGCGATTCCTGTGTTTAACACTTCGGGTTTTGAATTCGACACGCGTGAGATCTACTGGGACTATACCAACTTCAATGCCGCAAAAGGCCTTCCCTCACTGGAGGGCACGCCGTCACAGCAATTGGCTTGGATGTTTATGAATGAGTTGGTTCCCAGAGCTGATGCCATCGTGGATATCCACTCCGGTAAATCACGGTATCACATCTGGTATACCATCTACCCGGGCAACCATTCCAATCCCGATGTGGCGGCAAAATCACGGGACATGGCGCTGGCCTTTGGGCTGGAACACGTCGCCCGGTCGACGCCGGATTGGGGGGTTCCCAAGGATCAACGGGTAGAATTTGATATCCCCTCAATCGTACCCGAGGTCGGCGGCGGTGCCAATTTTATGATGAACGGCAAGGAGCAGTTGGAGGCATCGGCGCGGGGCATCACCAACGTAATGAAGTTGATGGGGATGCTGGAGGGTAGGATCGAAACGGAATCGTCGGTGGCCAAAATCTATGATATTCATTGTGATATCAACGCTGGAAATAAAGCGGGCATCATGTTGTTAGAATGCCAATGGGGCGACTACCTCGAGCAAGGGGACGTTTATGCCAGCGTTTACAATCCACTGACGGGCGAACGGACGGGTGAAATCGTTGCGCCGCGTGATGGGTTGGTCTTCAATGGCGCCCACATTTGGCCGGTGATCAATCAAGGCGACTGGTTAGGCATCTTGGCGAGCAAGGTAGAAGAGGTCGAATTGGATTTTTGATTGCTGGCTCGTTACAATCGATTGATTTACCGATAATTTAAGCGTCACCTGGCGGCCCCGACATGCTGCGATAGGGGCCGTTTTGGTTTTGCCGGCCGGTTTGTTTGCGCGGATTAACGCGGATTAACCCTGAGATTGGGAGATCATTCGAAAGCGCCTAATGACAATCCAGACCAGGCCGCTGTGTATTGGAATCATAAGAAGGCGGGAGAGGATTCTAGGCGGAAGGAGGACGACGAGCGCTTGGCCATAAAGGAGATTAACCCAGACCGTATTTAAGGCCGTTACCATAAAGCCTGCGATGATAATCACAATGACAATCTGACGAAAGGTCAGGGTATCCCGCCGGCGGTGCAGGAGAACTCCCGGAACCAGCCCGGCGAGCAGGGCGCTGATCGTAAAGCCTGGGAAAAAATCGATGCCGGCAATCGAAACCCCGATCAAGTCCGCTGCTGCCCCGGTAACCCCTCCAGCCAAAGGGCCAAAGAGAATGCCGGCCAAGTAGATGGGAACTTCGCCGATACTTAAGCGAAGGCCGATGGCGCCTCCTATCGGCACCATCAGGCTGAGGGTTCGCGTGAGCACCACGCTGATGGCCGTCAGGAGGCCGACATGGACAATAGTTCGTACAGGCATGAACAAATATCCTTTCCGCATGGTAAGAAAATGTCTTGAGCATCTTTTTGCATTATACCCTCTCGCTAGTTTCGGGAAAAGGTAATGCATTTTCTAATAATTGATTCCCGCATTCATAAGTGCTAACGAACAGCACCGGGTCGGAACGAAAAGTCTTTTGCTATGAAACTGTGCTCCTTAGTATACTATAGAATGTTCGCATTAGAGACGCTGAAGGGAGCCAAGACAGGTGCGAGAACACATTGAATCGCGGATGAAAGCATATTTTGAGGTGCATAAACACAATTGGGAGGACTGGCGTTGGCAGCTGTCTCACTCAATTACCGAGCTCTCCACGGTAGAATCCCTCCTTGATATTACATTCGATCCAAAAGAACGGAAACTCATGGAGCAAACCCTCGAAAAATTCCCTCTTTCGATCACCCCGTATTACCTGTCGCTGATCCAACGCGACGATTATGCCAATGATCCCATTTTTCGGCAGGCACTTCCAAGTCCGCGTGAGCTGCAAGTCCAACGTGAGGATCTTCAGGATCCGCTGGCCGAAGAGATAGATAGCCCGGTATCCGGCGTGACCCATCGTTATCCCGACCGAGTGCTTCTAAACGTTAACGGCACTTGCGCGATGTATTGTCGTCATTGTACGCGAAAACGAAAAGTGGGGGAGGTGGATCACATCCCCGAGCGCGAGGAATTGTTGGAGGGAGTCGAGTATATACGACGCACGCCGGCAATCCGTGACGTCTTGTTATCCGGCGGCGATCCCTTCTTATTGCCGGATGAACGCCTTGACTGGATTCTGGCACAGATTAGTAGCATCTCGCATGTCGAAGTGATTCGGATCGGTACGAGAACGCCCGTGGTATTACCCTGCCGCATTACCGATGGCTTGACCCGGATTCTACGAAAGTACCAACCTATTTGGGTCAACACGCATTTCAATCACCCGCGAGAATTTACTCCATCGTCGAAAGCGGCGATAAGAAAGTTGGCGGACGGGGGGATACCGCTCGGCAATCAGAGCGTTTTATTGGCGGGAATTAATGACTGTCCTCGTATTATCAAACGGCTGGTCCATCTATTGGTGAAGAATCGGGTGCGGCCCTATTACCTATATCAGTGTGATTTATCGGAGGGTCTGGAGCATTTTCGAACGCCGATTGGGAAGGGGATCGAGATTATGGAATACCTGGTGGGCCATACCAGCGGGTTTGCTCGGCCCACTTTCGTCGTGGACGCACCGGGTGGGGGAGGCAAAATTCCACTGATGCCCAATTACATCATCTCTTGGTCGGGGAACAAGGTAGTTTTACGGAACTACGAAGGGGTCATCACCACGTATCAGGAGCCGGCAAATTATCGCACGGTTGAGTGTAATGACGACTGCGACCAATGCACTTTGCCCTTAAAACTCGACAAGGCAATGGAAACCCAAAATCAGGGCATCACCCAACTACTTGCCGATTATGATGACACCATATCGTTTACGCCCGAAAACAATGAACGCATGAAAAAGCGCGATCGTTGGGGGGACCAGGAATCATGACGGCCGATCACCTAATGGAATTGGGAAGCGCCAAAATACAACATGGTCCGCACAATGACCGCGTTTATCTAATGAGCATGGGGTCGGAATCCCCGGAATGCTGTCTTAAAGCGGTGAAGGCGCTTGCCAAACAACATGGCTACAGTAAGATCATCGCCAAAATACCTCCTTCGGCCTATTCGGTGTTTGAAAAGGCAAGATTTCGACCGGAGGCACGTGTGCCGGGTTTATTACGAGGACGTGACCCGGCTTACTTCATGGCCCGGTTCCTCTCGGAATCGCGAAGCCAAGAATCGGAACCGGAGCGTGTTCGTGACGTTTTGCACCGAGCTCTTGAGGCGGCGAAATGTCCAAGCCGAGACGCCTTGTCTCCATCTTATCGGTGGAAGATCGGCGCACCCAAAGATGCCAACCAAATGGCCGATCTCTACCGTCGCGTTTTTGCCAGCTATCCCTTTCCTATTTGGGATGTCAATTACCTGATCAAGACCATGAAAGATAATGTGGTATACTTTGGAATTTGGCTGGAGGATGAATTGGTGGCGGTTGCCGCTTCGGAGATTGATTGGGAAAGCCAGTGCGCTGAGCTAACGGATTTTGCTTGCTGCCCGGACCATCGGGGGCAGGGCCTGGCCCGGTTTCTCTTAACCCAAATGGAAGCGTATCTAACCGCGCGCGATCTGCCCACTGCTTTTACCATTGCCCGCTCGCGTTCCTATGGCATGAACATCGTGTTTGCTTCTTCAAATTATCAGTACGCCGGGACGCTTTACAACAACACCCAAATTGCGGGTCGAATGGAAAGCATGAATGTTTGGTATAAGTCCCTTCAATCACATCGGATCTGTCCCTAGCGAAAACGCCAGACGGCCTTCGTCTTTTCGCCCCTGGATTCTTACTCCCTAATATGCTAGGATGGGGTCAAAAGATAGGCATATGCTTGGGGGAGCTTAATTGCTGAGAGGGAATGCGATTCCGACCCCTTTACCTGATCTAGGTAATACTAGCGCAGGGAAGGCGCTGTTTAACGTCCGCTGCCCTGCAGCGGATTTTGCTTTTCCGAGTGTACCGCCGCAAGGAGGTATGACTTGTGGACCGACGTGTCATAATTCTAACAGAGATGGCAATGGCCTTAGCTTTGGCCCTCTTACTCAGCCACTTCCGCCTATTTCGTGCCCCGTATGGTGGTTCGGTAACACTAGCCATGATACCCATTGTCATCATTGGATTGCGCTGGGGGACGCGTGCTGGCATCATGGTTGGCGTGGCCCTTGGGTTCTTGCGCCTTATGTTTGATCCCTACATTTTGCATTGGGCCCAGTACGTTTTGGATTATCCCTTGGCTTTTGGTTTTTTGGGACTTTCCGGACTTCGAATTCACCGGCCCTGGGTGGGCATTACCCTTGGATTCGCCGGCCGCTTTGCCAGTCACGTGGTGACCGGCATTTTGTTTTTCGCGGCCTTTGCACCGGAAGGGACTCCAGCGGCTTTGTACAGCGTGATCTACAATGGAACCTTTTTGATACCGGAGTGGCTAATCACCGTATTGATCGCACCGTGGCTGTTTCGACGGCTTGACGATAATCTCCCGGTCGTGATGGACCGCGGGAATTCAAGAGAATAGGATGTATCGAGTCGGTCCTTGGATCTTAACAAGCCGGGAACAAAGATTGTGCCCGGTCAAGCGATCCAAGGATTGCCTCGTCTCAGGCAATAATTGGAGTGTCCAAGCAGGGATTGCTTCTTCATTTCCGGAAGAAAGAAAGTAGTCTATTGTTTGGAGGGATAAGCGATGACAACAGTACGTTTTCTCGGACACGCCACCTTTGAACTCGTGACGAACGCAGGACGTCGTATCTTGATTGATCCCTGGATTACGGGTAATCCATCCTGCCCGATTGAGGCCAGTGAAATTGGCGATGTTGATGTATTGCTTATCACCCATGACCACGATGACCATCTAGGGCAGGATCTCGACATGCTGGTAAACGCCAACACGGCAATCCCCGCCCAGCCCGAACTCGTGGCCAAACTGGAAGATATGGGCATTACCAATGGAATGGGCATGAACATCGGGGGGACCGTAACGGCTAATGACATTCGTATCACCATGGTTCAAGCTTTTCATTCGGCCGATGCGGGAACGCCTGTTGGCTTCATCATCACGACGGAAGACGGACAGGCGATCTATCACGCCGGCGATACCGGAATCTTTGCCAGTATGGAAACCTATGGCGCGCTGTTTGATTTAGATCTCGCCTTGTTGCCCATTGGGGACCATTTCGTGATGAGTCCGGAACAAGCAGCATACGCTGCCGCTTTGCTGAAGGCGCGACGCGTGATTCCGATGCATTACAAGACCTTCCCCGTCTTGGTACAAGACGCAAGTGGTTTTCGCGATCAAATCGCAAAACGGGCTCCTAATACACAGGTTGATATCTTAGCACCGGGTGAAAGACTGAAGATTTAATTGGCTACGTCATGGCTGACCAAAGGGACGAGGCCGGATCTTAGCCGGCTTCGTTCTCCACTTGCCCGGCTTCTAGCGGTCCATTCGCCGGGAGACGCATTGCACTCCGACGACGAAAAAGACATCGCTCGACATTTTACAATTTATGGTAGGGTGTTGCGATCGATAGCGAAGGGCAAGGGTTTCGTGAGGGGGTGGAGGATCCCACTGGGTGCGAGCGGTCACACCACCTGCGATTCATTAAGAAAGTGAGGCTATCACGATGAAGTGCCCTTTATGTCAAGCACGAGCGGAAGGTCGGATCACGACGCCGCCTCCTGATGTTAAGACGTACCGGCACTGTGGATTTTGTGACCTCATTTTTCTTGAAGGGCCTTATCCCGCTCGAGACGAGGAACATCGACGCTACCTCGAGCATGAAAATACTCCGGATAATACTGGCTACGTCAGGATGCTCGAAAGCTTTCTAAAGCAAGCCGTATTACCGTATATTAATGAGGGGAGCGCTCTTGATTTTGGCTCAGGACCCGGTCCGGTTTTGGCCGACTTGATGGCGGACATTGGGTTTGATGTTGCCATATATGATCCGTTTTTCGCCCCATGCCCCGATGTCATGTCTCAACAGTATCATTTGATCACGGCAACCGAAGTGATGGAACATGTCTTTTACCCCTGCCATGTCATTGCGGAGCTTAACCACTGTTTGTTATCCTCGGGCATCCTTGCATTGATGACGCATTTTCACCCGGGTGTCGCTGAGTTTATTAACTGGTGGTATCATCGTGATCCCACCCATGTGATGTTCTATAGTCTTCGAACCATGAATTGGATTGCCTGTCATTTTGACCTGACCATGCTTAAGACCGATAAGCAAAAAATCATAACATTTCGAAAGAATTGACCGATAATACCGGAGTCCGACCAATGCGTGTTTCTTTTTTTGAAAGGAGCCACAAACAAGATGAAACTTTGGAAACAACCCGGACGCAAAAATACCGAAGATACCGCCAGGGAAGCGGTCAGCCGTATGCGAGACCTGGAGATTGAAGATGTGGTCATTGCTTCAAACACCGGATATACGGTTGAGACGTTTCTCAAACAAAAGGCGGAAGTTTGGCCCGAGGGCAAGATCAACATTGTCGCCATTACCCACCATGTGGGTTTTCGTAATCCCGGAGAAGACGAAATGCCCGCCGAAATGAGGGAGTGGCTGGAGGCTCGCGGCGTGAACATCTTGACGACGACTCATCTTTTTGGAAATGTCGAGCGCGCAATCACTCAAAAATTCGGTGGTCTTTACCCCGGTGGCATCATTTCTGCGACACTTCGTATGTTTGGTGAAGGCACCAAAGTTTGTTTGGAAATCGCGACCACGGCGCTCGATGCCGGATTGGTGGCGTACGGAAAGGAAATCGTGGCAGTTGCGGGAAGTGGGGGAGGCGCTGATACCGCCCTGACACTGCGACCGGCTCATGCCAAAGATTTCTTTGATGGCGAAATTCTCGACGTGGTTTGCCGACCCCGAGGGCGTAAACGTCGTTAGGAGGCGCAAAAACTGCGTCCAAGCCGTTTGTTCGCCTTCACGGCTGAATAATGGGTTTAGATGGCTTTTTGTGGTATAATGTTGTAGGGAAATTGAAGGCAGATTATCGATTATTTGTTCTATATTCTTCCAATCAGTCTTCTTTTCACTTGCATCATGGATGGAGGCATTCTTTTGGAATTCCAAGTTGGAGATCGGGTGGTGTACCCGAGCCATGG
>SLMV01000217.1 GCA_007133365.1 Clostridia bacterium | reverse complement strand
CGTTGACATCATAAAATGCAACATGGCTTATGTGCTTGGAGGGATTTGCGGATCAGGGTCGAATAGCAATAATAGGTTATTGATAATTCCTGATATTTACTTGGAAAGCAGTGGTTTAGCGTTTATGGTTTATGGGCAATCGGTTTTGTACAAGGGCCCATTCACATAGGGAAGATGTGTCGTTGGGTGGATGATACTCGCAGAATCCAAAAGGCAATGGGGCGGCGATCACTCGTTTTTACCTTTCGGTAACCGTCACCGGAACTGTTTGAGCAAACGCGCCATTAAGATAGTGTGAGAAACTTCGGACTGTGGGAGTTAACAGGAGGGTTAACCGAGATGCTGACCGCATTCGATTTACTTCAAGTTCTCAGAAGTAACAGTGCGGTTGATCAGCTGGTGCGCGTGTGGTTCTATGTGGTGGGCGTTCGTCGGGCCCAGATCATAGAATATCTATTCAATCACTTTTCGCTCGTGTTAACGGTCATGCTTTTCGCGCTCATCTTTTGGATTTCATTAGGTCTTATTATCAGCCGATATGATCGTTTGGCCGGGTTTACCTTCGGCTTGGGTAATGTTTTGTTTTGCATTCCGAGTCTCTCGCTTTTTGGTTTGTTCATCACCATCCCCGGGTTGGGGCTCGGGCGCAGATCGGCAGCCTTGGCGTTGGTGCTTTATGCCATGATGCCCATGGTGCGTAACGTTTATCGGGGCATCAAATCGGTGGAACCCGCGGTGATCGAGGCGGGAAAGGGAATGGGCATGACCTCTTGGAACCTGCTCCGCGAAATCCAAATCCCGTTAGCCTGGCCCATTATCTTTGCCGGCATCCGAATCACCACGGTCATGATTACCGGCATGGCGACGGTGGCGACGTTTATTGGCGAGCGAAACTTGGGACGATTGATCCATCATGGGATTGCCCGGGAAAACGCCGACATGATCATTGCCGGTGCTGTGCTCGTGTCGATCATCGCGTTGTTACTCGACTTCATATTAGGTTGGATTGAAAAAAGGATGACCTCACCGGGTTTGTTGTATCGGGATTGACGGAGGAGGCAGAATGGTTTGATCGTACTCGAAAACGTCACCAAAACCTTTCCAAATGCAGAACGACCGGCGGTTGACGGCGTGAATTTTCAGGTTGAAGAAGGCCATATCTGTGTTCTTGTTGGTCCTTCCGGCTGTGGGAAGACCACCATATTGCGCATGATCAACCGCTTAATTGAGCCCGATGGCGGTGACATTTATGTTCGAGGGCAACGCCTCCAAGATGATCAAGTGGACCCCAATCAACTGCGCCGGCAAATCGGATACGTTATCCAGCAAATTGGGCTTCTACCGCATCGAACCATTGAGCAAAATGTGGCATTGGTTCCGAAATTGCTCAACTGGCCAGAGGAGGATATCCGCCGTCGTGTCGAGGAGCTCCTCGAGATGGTTGGGCTCGACCCCGATCAAGTCCGTGATCAGTATCCGCTTCAGTTGAGCGGCGGGATGATGCAGCGGGTGGGAGTGGCTCGGGCACTCGCTGCGGATCCACCCATCATGCTGATGGATGAGCCCTTCGGAGCGGTCGATCCCATTGTTCGGGCCCGGCTTCAAGATGAGTTCTTGCGTTTGCAACGGGAGATGAAAAAGACGATCTGTTTTGTGACGCACGATATCAACGAAGCCATCAAAATGGGGGACCAAATTGTCGTATTAAATGAAGGACGCGTGGTGCAAGTCGGGACACCGATGCGAATCTTATCACATCCGGCCGATGGGTTCGTTCAGGATTTAATTGGGATCGAACGAGAGATAAAATTGCTGGAGCTGACCCGGGCCGAGGTGTTGATGACGTCGAAGCCCTCGACATCGGTAGCGAAGAAGGAAGTGGCGGTGTCGGTTCAAGCGGTTGAACCGGCTCAAAGGGCCCTTGAGCTGATGATGAAACACGACACGGACATTGTGGGGGTTCACCAGCACGGTGAGTTGGTAGGTGTCATCTCTTGGGATGATATCAAGAAGTACATAAAAAATATTCGGGGTGATGCCCCATGACCTTCGATTTCGAACGGTTTTGGGAGACCTTGATCTATCGCTCTCCCCCTCACGCTTGGCAGCATCTGCAGTTGGTGCTCATTCCGCTCGCGGTCGCGTTTCTCGTTGCCTTCCCGGTGGCGATTCTTTTGACTCGACCTCGTTTTTCGCGATATGCTGATCGGGTCATGGCAGTTTTCAGTTCCGGACAGACCATACCGCCTCTGGCGGTCATTGCTATCTTCTTTCCCTTTTTGGGGTTAGGCCGGCGACCCGCCCTGTTTGCTTTGACCATATATGCGCTGTTGCCCATCGCACGGAACACGCTGGCTGCGATCAAAGGCATTTCACCGGAGGTCAAAGAGGCCGCTCGGGGAATGGGAATGTCGCCCTGGCAAGTGTTAACTCGAGTGGAAATTCCCTTAAGTGTCCCTGTCGTGATGGCCGGGATCAAGGTATCGGCGGTGTTGATCTCGGGCACGGCGGCATTGGGGGCCCTAATTGGTGGGGGCGGCATGGGGGCCGTTTTGTTCGCGGGCATTAACTTTTTCCGGGTCGAATTGATTCTTGCGGGCACCCTGGTGATTGCCGGCATTGCGATTGCCTTTGATCGAATGCTTTCACTAATTGATTATCTCCTTTCACCGGCCAATCTGAGGATTCGTTCGTAATCTCGGAAGGTGAAGGTTCTATCGATAAAGATATCGATGCCGAACCGATCATGACGATGTAAACGACCGATCCATAGCGCAATGGATGGATCCAAGACAACTAAGGAAAGGGGCCAACAAATATGAAGGTATTCCTTCGTTTGACGATTATGAGTTTAATCTTGGCGTTGGGCTTGTTCGGGGTGTTGGGCTGCGGGGCTCAGCCTGACGTCGAACCGGGGCGTGTCGTGGTGAGCTCAAAGACGTTCCCGGAGGCGCTCACACAAGGCTGGATGACGTATTATTTGCTCGAGGATCGTGGGTATGATGTGGTAAATGAGATCGGGTTGGGAGAGGTGGCCGTCATACGCCCTGCCCTCGAAAGCGGGCAAATTGATTTGTATTGGGAGTACACCGGAACCGGTCTCATGAACGTGATGGGGTATGAGGGCGACGAACTTCCCGGAGGAGAAGATGAGACCTTCGAGTTAATTCATGACTATGATCTCGAGAACCATAACCTTAAGTGGCTGGATTATGCCCCGGCGAACAACACCTTTGTTCTTTTTGTCACAAAGGAGACTCAGGACGAATACGGTTGGGAGGCGCTTTCAGACCTGGCAAGTTATGCTCGGGATCAGGGCGGTGCTTATGGGAGTATCGCCACGCCGGCGGAATGGGTGGAGCGAAGTGACGGGATGATCCCGTTTCAGGAGCATTATGATTTTGAGTTTGATCGAGTGGTGGAAGTCGAGTTGGGCTTGGCCTATTCGGCAGTCCGCCAGGGGAATGCCCTCATCGGAGTGGGCGATGCTACCGAAGGGCGCATCATTAGTTATGATCTGGCGATTTTGGAAGACGATCAGGAATTTTTCCCCGCCTATAATGCGGCCCCGGTGGTTCGGATGGAGGTATTGGAAGCCAATCCGGAGTTGGAAGGATTGCTGCGCGAAATTTCCTCCCGTTTGGACCTTGAAACCCAGACGGCTTTGAACCTTCGAATTGCCGAGGAAGGGTTGGATCCGGAAGAGGTGGCTTGGGAATTCTTGGTCAATGAAGGTTTGATTGCCGACGACTAAGCGTTGCGGGAAGAGTGGGATCTGGTAGCTTGGCGCAATGAGCCTTTTAGAAGCACTTTGGAACCTTGTCCTTAAGATCTTCTTTTCGCCCAATCGATTCTGTGATGGGGACAATGCGAGATCTCGACCTGATAAGGCGATTTTCGGCAGGGATCGGGTCATTGATGGAAGGATATCTGCTGGTAATGAAGAAAAGGCTAATAAGGCGTTAGCAGGTGATCGATTATCGGTAGTTTTGAGGATCGCGAAATGACCCTGG
>SLMV01000225.1 GCA_007133365.1 Clostridia bacterium | reverse complement strand
CTTCACTGCCGTAGTGGCTGATCATGGTGACATTGAGGGTTTCCTCGAGCAAAACATCGCAAAGAGCATCAATCGGATCGACATTTCGCTCTTCGGCAATCTCGCGCAAGGAGCGTCCGATGAGATCTTGGTTTTGTTGTGTTTTGACCCAAGCGATGACAATGTTGTCCCAGCCGACCGAAATCGATCGGTTGTGCCAGACATCAAGACCTTTGTTAAAGTCATTATGAATTTGATTGCGATCTTTTTCGTTTTGCAGACGATCAAGGCATGCTTTTGGCCCGCCATCAAGCACCCAAGTCGGAAGGACAGCGGTGAGGACGGTGCTGCCCGCTAGATAGGGGTAACGGTCAAAGGTGACCGATAATTCCTGTTCTCGGGCGGCGTCGATGAGTTCGAGTGCGGGGGTTAAGAGGGGCCAATTGACCTGTCCATAGGCTTGTAGATGAGAAATGTGCAAGCGACACGCGGAGCCGCGACAGATGTCGATTACCTCGTGTAGAGCCTCCAGCAGATAATAACCCTCATCGCGAAGATGCACGACAAAGATGCCGTCATAAGGGGCGATCGCGCGGGTCAATTGCCTCAATTCTTCCTTCGAGGCATAAGAAGCGGGCGGATAGATCAGACCTGTAGACAAACCAAAAGCACCTTCTTGCATCGCATCCTCAATGATGGTTTTCATCATGGCGATCTCTTTTTCTGTAGCGGGTCGGTCTTGGTTTCCAACGACGCTTAAACGGACGGGACCATGGGAGATCAAGACCGCTTGGTTATTTTGAATCGGAGCTTTTGCAAGGTGCCCTAAGTAATCGGAAAATGTTCGCCAGGTCCATTTCGATTCGGGATAGGGGCCAAGAAGCCCCGATGTCAAGCGAGCCAGCTCGGGAATGGTTTGTGGATTGACGGGTGCGGTTCCCAATCCGTCCTGCCCCAAGAGTTCTGTGGTAATGCCTTGCGATAGTTTTGGGGTCAGCGGCTCCTCTCCCAATGCTTTGAGATCGGAGTGACTATGAGTGTCAATAAAACCAGGACAAAGAACTTGGCCGTTCGCTTTGATCTCGTTAGAACCCCGAGAAAGATTTGCGCCAATTGTGACAATTTGATGTCCCACGATCCCCACATCGCCTTGATAAGCGGAACGGCCTGTTCCATCGATAATGGTGGCGTTACGAATGACGGTATCGAACATGAATCCTCCCTCTTTCTGGACGCCGGGAGCTAAAATGGCAACAATACCCAGATAGCGTAAATAAACAACCAGCGGATGATCAGGATCGGTACGATGAGCCCGGTGATTCGAGTGTTTTTTCCAGCGATATCATGGAGCCGGATGCCTGCACCGATGCCGGCGAAGCAAACGACAAAGAAAATCTGAGACAAATAGCCAGTCAAATTGATGGTAGCAGGTGAAATCAAATTGAAGGTGGCGAGAAAAGCCGCGGCTAGAAAACCAACGATAAACTTTGGGAATTTATCCCATAAGATGCGCGGATGCATGCTTTGCCCGGTCGGCAGACCCTGAAGGGTAAACCGATAAACGATTCCCAAAATAACCAACGGCATCAGGGCATTTCGGGCAGATTTGACAATGGTCGCAATGGCACCAGCACCCTCGCTAAATGAATAGCCAACGGCGATGCATTGAGCAGTGTTTGACGGAATAATGCCCGCCATAAAGCCTGCCGGTAAATCAATCCAGTTTAGTGCGTTGGCGATGATAGGAAAACTAATTAGAACGATGAGATCGGTCAAGATGCTGGCACCAATGGCACTTACCATTTCCGTGTCTTTGGCGCGAATTGCGGGGGCGGTTGCGATAATGGCCGAGATGCCGCATATTCCCAGACCGACTCCAAGAAGATGAGAACATTGAGGCGTTACGCGCAACATCCGACCCATCCATATGGCAAGGACTAGAGTTACAACGATAGATAGACCTACGAGGAGGAGGGCAGATGTTCCGACCGAAAAGATTTCCCTTAGATCCAGCCTAGTTCCGAGGAGCACAATTCCGATGAATAGGCAGATTCGGGCCGAAAACGAAATGCCGGCGTTCAACACGGATGGCAAATCCAGGGTATTGCGGGCGAAAAAGCCCAAAAGAATGGCGATTAAGACGTAGTTAACGAATACGACCCGGTCTGACAGCACGAAGTGATCAAGCACGATGGCCGTAGCACCAATGGCAGCACAAAAGAGAAAGCCAGGAAGTATATCATGGATATATGTCATAACACGCGGATACGGAGAACGAGACATTGGATGCCGCCTATCCCAAAATCCTTACGCTCAATTCGATCAATAAGATAATGGCGATTCCGATTAGACAACCGAACCAGTCGTCGGACATGCCATAGGGTTTTTTCGGCTTCATTTCCTTCTCCCATCGAATTCACAAAATTCTCTTCCAATGCTACCGAAGTAAAAGTGCCTTGCCAATAGAACGAGGCCGGCGTAAGGGCACGCCTTTGCCTTTAATCCTGCTACAAAATATCAAGATACCAAAGAAGGTAGGTGGCAGCAAAAGAGGTGAGGCCCCCAACTAGAGAGGCACCGCCGTAAGCAAGAATTGCGCTTTCAACTCTCATGCGGGATAGAGAGGTGCATACCCAGAAATAGCTGCTATTGACGTACTTGATGATGACGGAACCCGAGGCGGCGGCTAGGACCGCCGCCTCGGGAGAAAGGCCAAGTTGCGGTAAGAGAGGAGCGGATAATGAGGCGGCGGTAATCACGCCGACCGTCGATGAGCCCGTCACCATGTTGACCATGACACCGATGAGAAAGGGCAAGACGATGCTCGGAATCCCAATTTGGATGATGGTATGCGCAATACTATCGACGGCGGGTGTCTCTTCGATGATCGCACTCAAGGTACCCCCTAAGCCGGTGACGCCGAATATCATAGCCGAGGTTGTCAGACCTTTTTGCACCCACTCATTGACCGCCCGGGCTTTTTGATCGGAACGCGCTTGCCGGATGGCCAACCCGAGACCCAAGGAGAGCGCCACTACCGGCCAACCAAGATATTGTAAGACTTGAGTGATCAGATTGCCCTCTGGCCACATTAATTTAACAATACTATGACCTCCGATTAATAAAATGGGGACCACAATGGGGAGATACGCATTGAGGGTGGTGGGCCATGGGCCGTTCGCGGAGTCATCTTCCGATGATGTTACGAATTCTTTAGAAGGTGGTGACGGTATACGCCGACCAATGGTGACTGCCCAAATCCAGCAGGAAATGGCCCCGGCGAAACTGACCAAACTCCCAAAAAAAATCAGCAACCCAATATCGGCGCCGACCAACGAGGCGGCCGCCAGGGGACCGGGGGTCGGAGGAACCACAGCATGGGTGAGCTGCATGGCACCGACCAAGCCTGTTGCCATCATGCCCATCCCGGCTCCAAATTCGAACGCGGCCGCATGAATGAGCGGGTTGATAATCACATATGCAACATCACCAAAAATAGCGATGCCCAAGACGAACCCGGTGAGGGTAAGGGCCAGAGGCAGGCGCTTTCGTCCGACGGCTCTAATCATGCTACGGGTAATTTGTTGGACCGCACCGGTTTGTTTCATGGCTTCCCCCATCGTCGCGCCCAAGACGATGACAACTCCGATACTGCCCAGCGTCCGGCCAAAACCGACCTCAAATGCATTGATGAAGGTGTCGATATCCGTGCCAGGAATTAGCGCAAAAAGGAGGATGGGTATCAACAAAGCCAAAAATACGTGCCAGCGGAATTTGGTGATCAGCACCAAAAGCAAGATAATGATTCCGGCAAATCCCAAAAGCGCGTAGAGGGGATCGGTAACGACCGCCAAAGCAAAACACACCTCCTCGAATAATCAAATCGTCAGCGCCGGGCAGAAAGCAAGACAATCGCACCCGCTAAGATCAATACAACGGGCCAGTATGGGATGATGGCGGAGGCCAGCCCGTGTTGAGCCGCATAAATAATAATGCTGACGAATGCGAGGGCGAATGCGGGATATAAAGGCCAGATGGTGGTGCGGCCCACGATCTTCTCCGCGATCACTACGAACGCGAAGGCCATCCCTAGGGATAAAAAGAATAGATAGTCCGCATTTAGTCGGATCGGTAGGTTGCTGTAAGCGCCAATCGCAATCAGGATCGAACCGGCAACCAAAAGACCGGTTCGGTGTTGAACTGTGACGAAGTAAGAGGCGATAAGTGCTAGGCCCAAAATGATTAGAAAATAATCTCCAGACAATACTTGCGTTCTTTGGACCAGCAAGAGGAGCCCGAAGGCGATTAAGAAAATGCCCAAAATAGGTCTTTGCATGGGTGTCACCCTTCTCTTGGTTATAGAAAGAGCATATCGTATCGTTAGGCTCTTCGTCATGGGCTTTGAAGATTTTGACAGCTGGGACGGTCGACCAATTTCAAGCACCCTCGCAATGCGTAAAATGTTGGAGTATAATGACTTGACATCTTTTGGAGTAAAAGGCCAAACAGGTGATTGCATTGATATTTAGAAATTCGTACTTGCTCCTTCTCTTCGTTTCCTTATTTATTGTGATGATGGGATTCGGCATCGTGATTCCCGTCCTTCCCTTTTTTGCCCTGGAGTTAGGGGCGTCCTCTTTAGATATTGGCCTTTTGGTCACCGTTTGGGCTGCCGCCCAGTTCTTGACCACACCTCGCTGGGGCGCTTTTTCGGACCGTATCGGCCGGCGTCCGGCCATTCTCATTGGTTTACTGGGTGTCGGTTTTGCTTTCATTGCGATGGGGTTGGCGACAGAACTCTGGATGCTTTATGCTGCGCGGGTAACCGGAGGGTTGCTTAGTGCCTCCACCATGCCCTCAGCCAAAGCCTATATTGCCGACGTGAGCACCCCGGAAGAACGAGGCCCGAGCATGGGCTTGATTGGGGCAGCTTTTGGTTTAGGATTTGTGCTAGGGCCTGCTATCGGCGGGCTATTAGCACCCTTGGGCATACGGCTCACCTTTTTCATTGCGGGAAGTTTGGGATTTGTCACGGCAATCCCGGTGTTCTTCTTTCTTCCAGAGCCGAAGACCCGCGATCGATCGGCAACGGAAATGTCCTTATTGACTGCGCTTCGGACGGCCGCCGGCAAGTCGCATGCAATTTTATATTGGATTCCTTTCGCCATGACGTTCGCGGGCATTTCATTGTTCACAATGTTGGGTTACTATCTGATCGATCGTTTCGGCGCATCCGAAACGGTGGTGGGCCTTGCATTTGCCGTCAATGGCGCCGTTGGCGTGATCACACAAGGGTTCTTAATTGGTCCTGCGACATTTCGCTTTAGCGAAGTGGGGACATTAAGGCTGGCCATGGTGATTGCAGGCGCTGGGTATCTGTTGTTGCCCTTGGCGCCCAGTGTCCCAGTCCTTTTGTTATGTGTGGTTTTGGCGAGCCTAGGAATGTCGCTGGCCCGTCCTGTGGTCACCTCACTTTTGTCGAAAGCTACGGACATGACCCAGGGCGTTACCATGGGAATTCAAACCAGCTATGATTCGATGGGACGAATGTTGGGACCGGCTTGGGCCGGCGCGATTTATGCCGTTTCGATGCACGCCCCGTACCTTTCATCGGCCATTATCTATTTTGTTTGTTTCTTCTTTTTGCAACAGGCAAGACAACAGTTGGAAGCCGCGGAGGGGACGACGCTTATTGTGCCCAGCACTACCCATGTGGCTAGCCGGCCCGATGATTAGTGCTGCTAGGCAAGGGAGTACTCTGTGGATGAGGGCAAGAGGTACTCAGCGAAAGGAAACCCGGTCGAAGATTTCTTCGACCGGGTTTCAAAGAACCTTACATTCTTCTAATTCATGTGTTTTAAGACGCTTGGTCTAAAGCACGTTGAACGGCTTCCTGGAAAAGTTCGCTGGTGCTGGTGGCGCCGCTAACCGTATCGACATCGGCGGACTGGGCGTCAACAACGGCAGCGGGAAGCGTTTCGACCGCTTCAACCCAGGGCTCATGGTCATATTCGTCGGGGTCCTTTTCCGATCCATCCTCTCGATATTCGGCCATGTCAACATCCACAATGGTTCCAAGCAGGATCGTGACCGACACCTCTACGTAGTCGCCCCGATCCGTGGGATCCGACTCGGCCTGATACACCCCATCTTGATAGTCGCCGACCGCGAAGGCTTCTTCTTCACCTAGCGCACGTTTGACGGCTTGTTCAAATTTGTCGGAAGTTGAGGTTGCACCAGATACGGCATCGATATCGGAAGACTGATTTGCTACAATTTGTTCCGGAAGTTCATTTTCAGCTTCAATCCAAGGTTCATAGTCATAAGTATCCGCTGTTTTTCTTTCTCCTTGTCCATCGAACTCCATGAGTTTCGCATCGACAATTTCGCCATCTTCAATGACAAGTTCGGCTGCTACATAACCTCGAGGACCGGGATCGGAAAACCCTTCATACGTCCCATCGTCAAGATCAAAATCCCCGGTCAGCGCAGGGGCACCGCAACCGACGACAAAGATAAAAGCAAACGCTAAGAGAAGATAAACATTTCGAGATAACTGCCGTTTCATCGGACCACCCTCGTTTCCAAATAGAAAGAACCTAATTGTTGTTATATAAGAATATCTTTATATAAAGAATAGAGGGTGGTTACTTGAATGTCAACTGTTGAGCGAACGGCTCTCGCGGATTTCCCAATGAAAATCAAAAAACGTATTTGTCTGTCAAAGGACCCAAACCGTTCGTTTACCCTATGCTTCGCTATTCGTTACTTGTGGAGAAGCCATTTTGGCTTTTGCTATGATACGATTAGATTACAGGCGCCAGTAGCTCAGGTGGATAGAGCAAGGGATTCCTAATCCCTGTGCCGGGGGTTCAAATCCTCCCTGGCGCACATGAAATGATCGTTTGGACCAAAATATTCTGTCACTGAACTTGAAGGCTTCGATACGAAAGGATTGATTGTGAAGTCCCATACGCATTACATGGATCTAGCCTTGGATCAAGCCCGCCATGCGTTTTCGCTGGATGAAGTGCCCATCGGAGCGGTGGTTGTGGATCCCGTCAAAGGTGTGATTGGAAAAGGCCATAACCGCCGGGAAAGTGACCATGATCCAACGGCTCATGCCGAGATGTTGGCGCTCCGGGCGGCCGGTGCTGCCAAAGGGGATTGGCGGTTGACTGAGTGTGCCCTTTATGTCACCGTCGAGCCGTGTCCGATGTGTGCTGGAGCCCTTGTAAATGCTCGTATCAAGACGTTAGTCTATGGGGTACGGGATTCGAAGGCGGGGGCGGTGGTCAGTTTGATGTCGCTCACAAACGATTCGAGATTGAATCATCAAGTGGAAGTGATTGAGGGCGTCCAAAACAAGGAATGTGCGGAATTATTACGATCGTTCTTTACGCGTCTGCGGTCTGGTCGGATTGACGGACCGATGGTATAATGTACGGTGCTTTGGGATTGGCAAATTAGATACTTGGCAAAAAGCGGAGAGGTGGTCGAGTCTGGCTAAAGGCGCGGCACTCGAAATGCCGAGTTCTCGCAAGAGAACCGTGGGTTCGAATCCCACCCTCTCCGCCAAAATTTTATAATCTGGAGAGGTGTCCGAGTCCGGCTAAAGGAGCACGCCTGGAAAGCGTGTAGGCGTTAATGCGCCTCGTGGGTTCAAATCCCACCCTCTCCGCACCACAAATATTGGCCGTGCTAGACGGGGAGGTAGCGGTGCCCTGAACCCGCAAACCGCTATAGCGGGGTTGAACTCCTTCCCGCGGCTACGTGATGGTGGGGTCTGCCCCACACAAGTGGTGTTGACGACTGGGTCCCACGCAATGAAAACGTGTGAACCCCGTCAGGCCCGGAAGGGAGCAGCGGTAAGCACGACCTTTCATGTGCCGTGGGGGTGCCGAGTCCGAGCTAACTGTGTGGGTTACGCTCATCAGAGCGAGTCAACGGAAGGTGCACGGCCATCTTTAGAAGCCTGCTACGCTACTTAAACGGAATGATGCTACCTTCATAGAATGTGCCCTCCGATTGGATGGTGAATCAGTTGCAAGGGTCCTCCCTGTATCGCAAATGGCGGCCACGTCGTTTTGATGAAATGGTGGGTCAGGAGCACATCGTCACGACTCTTCGGAATGCGATTGGTCGGGATCAAATTGGTCATGCTTATATATTTGCCGGACCGAGAGGTACGGGAAAGACAAGTGTTGCTAGAATTCTCGCGCAGGCGGTCAACTGTCACGAGTTAACCGGAGAGGTAACCAAAGATGTAACCCAGGTCGAGCCGTGCGGTGAATGCGATGCCTGTATGAGCATTCTGGCTGGAAATTCGATGACAATCATCGAAATGGATGCGGCTTCCAATCGTGGCATTGACGACATCCGAGAGCTTCAGGAGCGCGTTCCTTACGCCAGTATTCATGGTCGATATCGTGTCTATATCCTCGATGAAGCCCACATGCTAACGGCCGAAGCCTTTAACGCGCTTTTAAAGACGCTAGAAGAACCACCTGCCCACGTCATTTTTATCTTGGCCACAACGGAGCCGCACAAGATTCCGATAACGATACAGTCGCGGTGTCAGCGCTTTGATTTTCGATTTCTCACGGTGCGCGAAATTGTCGAGCGATTACGTCAAGTTGCCGACGAAGCGAGTTTGGAAGTCGAAGACGCGGCGCTTTATTCGATGGCGATGGCGGCCGAGGGTTCGGTTCGTGATGCACTTGGTTTGCTTGAGCAGTGTCGTGATTATTCCAGCGGACCTATTGAGGAATCGGATGTTCGTCAGGTCATGGGGACGGTGGCGCGCGATGTCTTATTTCAATATGCCGAGTTGATGCAACAGGGTGATGTTGGTAAACTCTTGCAGTTAGTGGAAGAGGTTTCCCTCGGCGGTGCAGACATTGGGCACTTTATCCGCGAAATTCTTGGGTTATACCGCGACCTACTCCTTTATCGAGCAAGTGGTGGCAGTTATGAGCCGTTATTACCGGCAGAGTTTTCAAAACGACTGCAGCAGATTGCCGATGGGTTCAATCTAGAGCAATTGCTGTCGGCGGTTGATCAATTATCGGATGTTGAATTTCGGATCCGGTATGCTGCCCAACCTCGGTTTCTGCTTGAGATGGCCACCATCCGTCTTGGGGGAATTGCCTATAATGACTCAGAAGTGGCAGTAACGGAGAAGGCGCTCAAGCCGGATGTTGTGGTGGGCAAAACGAAAGAGCCGGCCGATCGAGGGAAGAAGAAAACACTGATTGAGAAGAGCAAGGAGGAAATGTCTCGACGAACACCTGAGGCTACGAAGTCTCGGATTAATAAAGAACAGTTGGAAGGGTCTGATCGAGTAACGGCCTTTTGGGAACGATTTAAATCAGAAGTGAAGAAGGAAAGCATGCCAGCGCATGCTTTGTTGCAACCAGCTCGTCCCGGACCGATCACAGAGGATCGTTTTCTTATTGTATTTGAAGATGAGTTTTCTTTTCATCGGGAGCGTACGGAGAATGAGAATCGAGCGGTCTTGGAACGTGTGTTGGAGAGGTTATTGGGCAAACGCTTAAGGATCCAGTGCGTTTTTGAGTCTGATTTCTCCAAAGATGACGAATTCAATGCCGGGAAAGAAAGGGCTTCCGAGTCGATGCCTTCTGATGAAAGAGAGGAAAACCCTTCGGATGAGGGCGAGAAACGCGTTACGGAGGCATCCCAGTCATCTAACGAGGAGCCGAAAACGGATTATTCCAGTGTCGAGGATATCGTCCAAGCATTTGATGGTACAGTGCTTGGTAAATGGAGCGAGATGAAACGTTCAGAGTCAGGGCCGAACCAGCGCTCATAATCTCAGCGATGAAAGGGGTTTCGTATGAATTTCGGAAACATGGGGAAAATGATGCAGCAGATTCAAAAAATGCAAAAAGATATGGAAGCGATGCAGGAAGAAGTCAAGGATAAGACCGTTGAAGCCCAATCCGGTGGTGGGGTCGTCCGGGCAACTGTCAATGGTGGGATGGAGTTAGTTGAGCTTGAGATTAATCCGGAAGCCGTCGATCCAGAGGATACAGAGATGCTTCGTGACCTTATCATTGCGGCGGTGAACGAGGGGCTACGATCGGCCCAGGACATGGTGCAAGAGGAAATGCAAAAAATAACCGGCGGGCTTAATCTGCCCAATATTCCCGGTCTTTAGGGGCGAAGCAACTAGTGAGGACGTACTTTGCACCATCAATCAGCCGCCTTATCGAAGAGCTGACAAAATTGCCGGGTATCGGGCCTAAATCAGCACAACGTTTGGCAATGCACTTAATCAACCGTCCGGAATCGGAGATCAAATCATTGGCTCGTTCGTTGGTTGAGGCCAAACAGCGCGTTCAGCATTGTTCAATTTGTGGAAACCTAACGGATGCTGACCCGTGTGAGATTTGCGGAGATGAGGACCGTGATTGCTCAACGATATGTGTTTTAGGGGATTCCTCCGACGTTGTGGCGATGGAGAAGACGCGAGAATATCACGGACGTTATCATGTTTTGGGTGGCGTTTTGTCACCGATGGATGGGATTGGTCCCGAAGAATTACGGATCGGAGAACTGCTCGAACGATTGCGAGACGGTAAGGTTCGTGAAGTTATTGTGGCGACCGACCCTACGGTTGAAGGGGAGGCAACGGCCCTTTATCTAGCACGGTTGCTAAATCCCTTGGGGATCAAGGTGACGCGTATCGCCAGGGGGTTGCCTGAAGGTGGAGATCTCGACTATGCCGATGATGCCACGCTGGTCCGCGCTTTAGAGGGGCGGCGGGTCATGGAGACGGACTCATAGAGGCTGTCGATTATATTCCCACTGTTGGGGTAGGTTTATCTCGTTAAGCGAAATGAAGAATATCATCATTCATCTCCGCTTGGGTGTTTTAGGGGCCTTTAGCCTGTGATGTGGGCGTTCCTTGACGCTCTATAGGCACCGTGTTAGACTACATTTGACTTTGTGTAATTTAAAGAACCCGACTGTCAAAATACCGTGGTAACGGGACTTTTTTTTGCTCAGCATTGAAGTGTCAAGTAGCCCAGCAGGTGCCACGGGTTTACGGATACGCATTGATTTGTTGACCGAGGAGCAGTGAGGAGGGGACCTATGACAAAGATATTGGAAATCAGATGGCATGGTCGTGGGGGGCAGGGCGCCAAAACGGCCGCCAATCTGCTCGCGGAAGCGGCATCAGCGGTTGGGCGTTACATTCAGGCCTTTCCCGAATATGGGCCGGAGCGTCGGGGAGCGCCAGTCACGTCCTTTACCCGGATATCGCCAAAGCCGATTCGGATACGCTCAGCAGTGACGAATCCGGATGTTGTGGTCGTTCTCGATCCGACCCTTATGGTGGCCACCGATTTGACTGAGGGTTTGGTTGACGATGGTGTTATAGTGGTCAATACGGAAAGATCACCGGGAAAAGTGCGAGACCAGCTGGATACCAAGCATTTCAAGATTTTTACGGTCAATGCTGATCGCATTTCAACGGAAGCGATCGGTCGGAGGATCCCTAACACGCCGATGCTCGGCGCCGTTATTCGAGCGACGGATATGCTGGAGTACGAGCCCTTTATCGAACAGATGGAAGACGAACTCAATAAGAAATTTTCGGGTCGGCCCGAGATTGTTTCCGGTAACCTCGAAGCCATCAAGAGGGCCTATAAGGAGGTGCAGGCGGAATGACCAGCAACGAAAAGGGTTCTTGGCAAACACCCAAGCCAACTGATACTTGGAAAGACGTCCCGCGAGCGGGTGTAATACCACGTGGAGGTAATGCGTCAGAATATATTACGGGCGGCTGGCGTACCTTTCGGCCGATCTATAATGCCGATATTTGTATTCAATGTCGTCTTTGCTGGGTCTTTTGCCCAGACTCTTCGATTATGGTCAATGAAGATGGTGAAGTCATTGGGATGGATTTGGACCACTGCAAGGGGTGTGGAATTTGTGCTGCAGAATGTCCCAAAGAGGGTGCCATCGAGATGGTTAGTGAGGAATATTAGTATTACCCTGCGAGAGGAGATGATGACATGAATCTCGCTACTCAACCGGAGAATCGAGTAGCTCTAACGGGTAATGAAGCGGTCGCACATGCCATGAAACAGATTAATCCGGATGTTGTGGCAGCCTATCCTATTACCCCTCAAACTGAGATTGTCCAGATTTTTTCCGGCTTTGTTGCCGATGGTGATGTTGATACGGTTTTTGAACGGGTCGAGAGCGAACATAGTGCCATGAGCGCTGCAGTCGGTGCGGCAGCAGCAGGAGCGCGCGCGATGACAGCCACTTCAGCGAATGGCCTTGCTCTCATGTGGGAGATTCTTTACATTGCGGCATCGAATCGCTTGCCAATCGTGATGCCGGTGGTTAACCGGGCACTTAGTGCTCCGATCAATATCCACTGCGATCATTCCGATACCATGGGCGCACGTGATTCCGGCTGGATACAGTTGTTCTCTGAAAATGCTCAAGAAGCCTATGACAATACGTTGCAAGCGATCCGTATCGCTGAGCACCCCGATGTGGAATTACCGGTCATGGTATGCCTTGATGGATTTATCATTAGCCATGCGATGGATAATTTGTTTATGTTGCCGGATGAGATGGTGACGAAATTTATTGGTCTTCGTAAACCCGAGTATTCCTTATTGGATGTCGACAATCCGGCGACGTACGGACCACTCGATCTCCAGGATTGGTATTTTGAACACAAACGGCAACAAGTCGAAGGCATGAAGAAGGCGCTCGATGTGATTCCTCAGATTGCGGTGGAATACGAGGAGCTAACGGGTCGGGAATATGGGTTTTTTGAAGCGTATCGTGCTTCCGATGCCGAAGCGCTCATGATTGTTTTGGGAAGCACTGCTGGTACCGCGAAAGATGTTGTGGATGCGATGCGCGATGAGGGGCACCCGGTTGGTTTGATCAAACTCAGGACGTTCCGACCATTTCCGATGCAACAATTGGTCTCAGCGCTAGCCGGACGACGAGCCGTTGCCGTTATGGACCGTTCGGATACCTTTTCGACGGCAGGCGGCCCGCTATTTCATGGTGTACGTCACGCTCTTTATGATTGTGAGCGAGCACCATTGACGTCAAATTATATTTACGGGCTTGGTGGACGCGATGTGAAGCCCCACGATCTTCGAAAAGTGTTCGATGATACCTTACGAATGGGTGAGAGTGGTCGGGTCAGTCAACCGATCACCTACCTCGGCGTTAGGGAGTGACGGGAGGTTAAGTATGGCAATTAATTTACGGGAGTTATCCAAGAAGACGATTCCCTTCACCGGGGGTCACCGAATGTGTGCCGGTTGTGGTGCACCGATTATTGTTCGGCAGGTGCTGGCGGCGGCAGAGCAGCCGATTGCTGCCGGTGTTGCTACCGGCTGTCTAGAAGTGGCGACGACAATCTATCCTTATTCGGCATGGGGAACCCCTTTGATCCACAATGCGTTTGAGAATGTTGCGGCTACGGTCAGTGGTATTGAGATGGCGTATCGTGCATTAAAAGCACGGGGTGCGGTCGATAAGGACATCAAGTTTGTGGCTTTTGGTGGTGACGGTGGTACGTATGATATCGGCCTGCAGTCGCTATCAGGTGCGATGGAACGCGGCCATGACATGGTATATATTTGCTACGACAACGGTGCTTATATGAATACCGGCATTCAACGCTCAAGCGCAACACCGCTTGGAGCCGAAACCAGCACCAGTCCGGTTGGCAAACGAATACCCGGTAAACCTGGGCATCGAAAAAACTTGACAAATATTATGGCGGCCCATGATATTCCCTACGTGGCCCAGACGACACCAGCACACTGGCGCGACCTGATGACGAAGGTAAAGAAGGCCTTGGCGGTTGAGGGACCAGCCTTTTTAAATATTCTCTCTTCTTGCCCCTTGGGATGGCGGATACCGGATGATTCGTCCATCAGCATTCTCCGTCTGGCGGTGGATACTTGTTTTTGGCCGCTGTTTGAAGTCGAGAATGGTAGTTATCAGATGAATTACGAGCCAAAAGAAAAGAAACCTCTGAGCGACTGGTTGAAGCCACAAGGACGTTTCCGGCATCTGTTCCGGCCTGAGAATAAGCATATCTTAGAAGAATTACAGGCAGAAGTTGATCGGAATTGGGAACGGCTCCTTCGTCTTTCAAAGTATGATAGCGAATAATTACGATGACATCGATGGTGGGGGGGCAAAGCGCTCCCTCATCATCAATTTGTTTGGCGCGGCGGCTTAATGCGGTAGTATGACGCCATTTTGGATCAGATTTTCGCGAAAGTTATGGACTGTTTTTAGGCTGAGGAATCCCTTGACTTGTTTTTTGGTCATGTCTATAATCAATTCTGCACTATTGAGAGACAGTTCGATCTTTGGGTTTTTGTATGAGATTATAATAGATTTGGTAATGGGGGATCGTCTAATGGTAGGGCGCTAGACTCTGGATCTAGTTGTGGAGGTTCGACTCCTCCTCCCCCAGCCAAAAGATTTGTGCCCCGTTCGTCTAGCGGTTAGGACGCCGGCCTCTCACGCCGGTAGCAGGGGTTCGAGTCCCCTACGGGGTACCAATATTTTTTTGGGAACAGGCACCATCTTGTTAATGATGACCCCGACTGTTTAATTTATCAAAAAATGTATTGACAAGGGGGCATCCGCCTGTTAGTATATAGACCCGTGACTGGGAGAGAGTTTTACCACTTGCCGGTCACAATTTTATCGAAGAACCTTCGATCTTTGACAAAAGAACAGTGTATATTTGAGGAAGCCAAGCGATATTAAGGGCTAGGAGATGCATCTTAGGTGCTTTAGGCATTTGAGATAGATTTAAGTGGAGAGTTTGATCCTGG
>SLMV01000101.1 GCA_007133365.1 Clostridia bacterium | reverse complement strand
TGCCAGGCATATTCCAGAAGCGGATCGAGCCGCTCGGCAACGTCACCAAAGACACCGTAGCGCTGCATCCGGTCGTTGCTGCTATGATACTGGCCGGTTCCAAAGAACGGATTCATATTGCCCCCCAGTGACATCAAAATGAGTTCCTGGCTTTTAACCGGGAAGTAGACCTCGGTATTGAAAGTGGTGGTATCCAAAAGTCGGAGATCGACATTGAGCCCGACCTCTTCTAACATATCTGCGATAACCCGGGCCTCATCCCCGGTGGGATAAATCTCGTTGGCGTGCATCACCAGGACACATTCACCGGGAGCGTAACCCGCCTCGGCGATCAGTTCGCGCGCGCGATCGGGATCGTAGAGGTTGGCTTCGGGGCCGAAGAGGTTTGGATTGGCCTCGGGGATGGGCGGCATAAGTCGGGCGCGGAAGGCTTCACCGGTCCCACCGGCAATCTCCCTTACCGAATACTTGTCGATGGCCAACTCGATGGCTTCTCGGATTCGCGGGTCTTCGGTGGTGAAATAGCGATCGAGTTCCGCATCACCGACGAGCTCGGGGTTAACGCTTCGGCGCGGGATGAGAAATAGCCCGCTTCCGCCGGTGGTCCAGAGCGTCCGCGTGCCGGGGTTGGAATCGATTCGGCCTTGATCTTGGGGCATGATGTCCCAAATCAGATCCACTCCGCCGGTAATCAGTTCCGCCACGCGAGTCGAGGCTTCGGGAATGACTTTCCATTCGAACTCATCGAAGTCTGCCCGTCCGGCCCAATAGTCCTCGTTAACATCAAAGATAACGTGCTCGTCACGAACGTGCTCCCGCAGGATCCAGGGACCCGATCCCATCGGCCAACGGTGCACACCTTCGACGCCAACGTTTTCAAAATACGCTTTGCTGACGATACCAGCTCCGTTATTTTGTTGGCTGATTTTAAGATGGATCAACGCATCCGGCTCTTGGGTCACAAAATCAATGGTGTAGTCGTCGTGAATGACCATTTTGTCAATCCACTCGTATTGGGCGCGGAGAATATATTCTTCGCGGGTGCCCTCAATGATGCGGCGGTAGTGGAATTTGACATCGTGGGCGGTCAGGTCGGTTCCATCATGGAATTTGACGTCATCACGGAGGTAGAAACGGTGAGTATAATCGTCGATAATTTCCCAATGGGTGGCCAATTGCGGAACCCAGTCGGCTCCGTCTGTACTTTTCATATGCAGATAGTCATAGGCATTTTCGATGAGCCACTCCGGAGCCGATAGCCAACATTGGGGCGGATCCCAGGATCCGACGCCGGTTGCGGCTGCCACCGTCACGCGTTCGGGGAGAGCGGGTTCCTCCGGCTCTTCCGGCTCCTCATCGACGGCGGGATCTTCGGGTTCAGCGACCGGATCTTCGGGAGCGGCTCGCGGGCCACAGCCGGCCGCCGCAACGATAATCAGCAGTGCGATGAGAATTAGCGGATACCAAGTTCGAAAAAAGCTCATTTATTGACCTCCTTATGACAGCATTCGTTATAGTGGTTGGTTATTTCGACGTGATAACATAAAAATCCTGCATGAAACCCGGTGACTCGGATGCAGTTCGGGGCATGTAGGTCGGGCGAAATACTGAACGCTGCCTGGTCTCAATCCTGAAAATAGAGGATGTCGTTACGGGATTGGTAGGACGACAACACCGGACGGCGACCTTTGTGCCGAGGAACAAAGGATAGCTGCCATGATCTCGCGAAAGTAGTTGATGCGTATGCACGCAATGGATAATGGATAATAGATGATGCCATGTGAGAGAATGAGAGCAACAGATGATCGGATGGGACGATCGGATCAAGAAAAGCAGGTTGGGCGGGGATTTTGATTTGGAGTGATGGTCCATGGGCTATCGCATGGACGCGCTTTCGGATGCGGTGGTGGCATCGTTAAATGCGACAACGACGCGACCGGAAATCACCTATCGGTTAGCGGGGGATCGCCATGTTTTGGTTGAGTATGGACCCATGGTGCTGGATTTGAATTTGACCTTTCGGGTGTACTCGCTCGCCGAAGTCCTCGAGGAATCGGTGATCCCGGGGGTTCGCGAGGTGGCACCGGGAGTGCGCTCGTTATTGATACGGTATGATCCCCTTGAAATCCCGTTACCGAAGCTCATCGAAAATCTTAAGGAGATTGAGCGGCGACTCGAGTCGATGGCGAATCAAGTGGTCGCATCCCGGCGTATTGTGTTGCCGATTTCTTATGATGATTCAGCGGTTAGGGAAGCCACCGAGAGTTATATGGCGCATGTGCGCGCATCGGCCCCTTATTTGCCTGATAATCTGGCGTTTGTGGCTCGGGCCAACGGCTTAGAATCGAAGGATCAGGTGATCGCCTATCATCAAAAGACCGACTATATGGTGCTCGGGCTGGGCGATGTCTATTTGGGCGCCCCGTGTGCGGTCGGGTTGGATCCCCGATATCGTTTGGTTGCGCCTAAGTACAATCCTGCTCGGCTTTGGACCTACGAAGGCACGGTGGGCATTGGCGGCAGTTACATGTGCATTTACCCCATGACGTCTCCAGGAGGCTATCAAATGATCGGACGCACCCTCAAGATTTGGGATACCTATCAGACCACTTGGCTGTTTGAGGAGGCGCCGTATCTCCTTCGCCCCTTCGATCGACTTCAGTTTAAAGCGGTGGATGAGCGCACGCTTAGCCGGTATCGGGAGCAAATGGCGGTGGGGGAGTATTCGCTTGAGATCGAAGAAAGCACCTTTGATCTCGGACAATACAATTGCTTTATTTCGGACATTGCAGACGAGGTGAGGGCGGCCAAGAAACGTCGTGAAACGGCCATCGGCGAGGTAATGAACGGTTATTAGAGGGATGGTGCGAAAGGCGGACATTGATGCTGGTCGTTCAAGATGGGGGACTCCAAACCACGGTTCAAGACTATCCCGGCCGCACGGGATATTGGAAGGTGGGCATCCCGCCTTCCGGTCCCATGGATGCGCTTGCCTTTCGGGTGGGAAATCACCTGGTGGGGAATTCGGAAGGTGCGGCCGGCTTGGAGATGACCGCGACGGGATCGACCCTCCAATTTGAGGGGGATGCTGTGGTGGCGTTGACGGGGGCTCAGATGGTCGCCGACCTCGATGGTCAAGGTGTTCCCTGGTGGGAATCCGTTTTGGTACAAAAGGGACAGGTGTTACGCTTGGGCCCGGTTCAGGGAGAGGGCTTTCGGAGTTACCTGCTCATTCGAGGTGGGATCAGGGTGCCGAGGTATCTGGGCAGTCGCGCAACCTTTTTATTCGGCGAATTCGGGGGGTATCAGGGCCGAGCCCTAAAAGCGGGCGATGTATTGGAAGTCGATGATGCGCACAACCCCCCCTCCGTGGCCGTTGGAACCCGCCCACCAGCGGATTTGATTCCCGATTATACGGTGCCCTGGTGGATCGGCGCTGTCCCCGGTCCCCACGAGGCGCCCGATTATTTTACCGATGAGGGGGTACAGCATTTCTTTAGTGCCGAATGGAAGGTTTATCATAATTCCAACCGCCAGGGTTATCGGTTGGTGGGTCCCGAACTGGAATTTGCCCGAAAAGATGGCGGTGATGGCGGGCATCATCCTTCCAATGTCCACGATTACGCTTATGCCATTGGGACCGTGAATCTCTCGGGTAATCTCCCGATCGTGCTGACGGTGGACGGACCCAGTCTCGGTGGGTTTGTGTCGATTGCGACGATTGCCACATCGGAACTTTGGAAAATTGGGCAGGCCGCACCGGGCCATGCCCTTCGGTTCGTCCGGATGACGATAAAGCAGGCCACCCGCCGATTGCTTCGTCAAGAATCGCAATTGGCTGCGCTGGCCAATCCGCATGATTTTACAAGTAATTCCAACCAACGAAATTAAAACAAATAAGGAGGCTATGCATGAGTAGATCCATTGTTATTGCATTGGGAGGCAACGCCATACTACGACCCGATCAAGCGGGGACCCTTGAGGATCAATTGGAAAGCATTACCGCCACGGTTAAGCGCATTGCGGACATTGTTGAGGCGGGGCACAAGATTGTTCTCACCCACGGCAATGGTCCTCAGGTGGGCGCCAT
>SLMV01000138.1 GCA_007133365.1 Clostridia bacterium | reverse complement strand
TCGGGTTTTCCATCACTGACGTAGCGTCGATTCGGGTTTTGCTCCATCGAGCCGAACCAAAGCGGCAATTGTTCCTCACAGGCGCGGATCCGAGGCGTTGCCCGTGGAGAAAACTGCCGGGAAAAAGGGGACGACGCCGGTTCGGCACCCACCAACATCACCGCTTCATAAGCATACTCAAGATCCTGGTATCGCCCGCGATAGGCCAGCGAACGCTCTTCGGGCCAAAGGCCGTACGGCAGTGCCAGCGATTGAACCTCCGCCTCGGGAACGCCCTCATCGAAAAGTGCTTGGGTGAGCGAGATGGCGCGTTGAACCTCTTGATCCGTGCTGTCGCGGAGGTTGGCATGATAGTGGGTGTGATTCCCCAATTCAAAGCCCTGATCCACCAACCATTGGAGAGTCGGTGCGATTTCGGCCTCCGGTAACGGGTAAAAAGGCCGCGGCGAGTTGAGATACAAGACCCCGTGGGCCTCAAATCCGGGATGGTCTTCGGCAAAGTCGAGCAGGATTTTGACGGCCGTATCATCGGCAAGGCGGCCGACTTGGTTCCCCTCCCATTGAAGCTGACTTTCCAGTCCATCGTCAAAGGTCAGAAGCACCGGCGTCATGCCTTTGGGCAAGTCGATGGTGCCGGCGAGATAGTCGGATAGGGAAACGGGCCGATAGCCCTCTTGATACAGATATTCGAGATCCGAACGAAACCCGTCATAACTCCGAACCCATTCACTGTCGGCATCGCCAAATCCGTGATACATGAGCACCATGACGGATCCGAGTTCGTTGGGCAAAAGGCCGGAGGTCGGCCCGACGTCGGGTTCATCAGGCGAAGCGGGTGCTCCGTTGGGGTCGGATTCATCCGATTCCTCCGATTCTTCCTCGGGATCGGGGGCTGGATCATCAGATGGAAGTTCGTCGGCAGGTTCGTGTGGCGGCTCCGGATTTGGCTCAAGCGGTTCGGGCGCCAAATCATCCGAACACCCAAAGGAAAGGGCGCCGGTCAAAATCAAAAAAAGAATCAGCCACCAACGGATCAAACGCACCTATACCCCTCCTACTCTTCTTGTGCAAACGGATGCCGCTCGCGACCTTGCCGTCGCTTTAACTGATTCCATTGTCTCGGAATTTTACGCCTGGGCGCAAGCACGGTTTGCCGGTCTTTAGCATCTTCGCTATTGCTCACGTTGGATCCCTTTAGTATCATGGAGCATAATCAATCATTCATCCAGCAAATGATGATGAAGGGAACTAGTAGGAGGTGGTGCGCTCCAGAGAGCCGCCCCTTGCTGAGACGCGGCGCGTAAAGTCTCCGAACTCATCCTGGAATCGGCGAGGGTATCCGATACCTCAATTTCCGATGGCACCTCGCCCGGTTTCGACCGTTATCCCCTCGAGCGGAGTCTTTACGGCTCAAGTAGAGTGGTACCACGAAGGTTGATGCCTTTCGTCTCTATGGGCGAAGGGCTTTTTTGTTTTCAAACTGGATCAAAGGAGTTGACGCGGATGCGATATTCAAAACAAATCGACGCCAAATGGCAACAACGATGGGACCAAAGCCGACTTTATAGTTTCAATACGGATCGGGTGGATGACAAGCTCTACTGTCTGAGCATGTTTTCCTACCCCTCCGGCGCCAAGCTGCACGTTGGGCATTGGTATAACTTTGGCCTTACCGATACTTGGGCCCGGGTCAAACGACTTCAAGGCTACGAAGTCTTCGAACCCATGGGTTTCGACGCCTTCGGACTCCCGGCGGAAAATTACGCCATTCAAACCGGTATCCATCCCAAAACCTCGACCTGGACCAACATCGAGACCATGCGCACCCAATTGCACGAAATGGGCGCCATGTTCGACTGGGATTACGAAGTGGTCACGTGTGACCCCAAGTACTATCGTTGGACCCAGTGGCTCTTTTTGAAACTCTATCAGGCCGGCCTCGCTTATCGGGCCGATGCCCCGGTCAACTGGTGCTCCGACTGCGGCACGGTGCTCGCCAATGAGCAAGTGCTCGACGGCACCTGTGAGCGCTGCGGCACGATGGTGGACCAAAAAGAGATGACCCAGTGGTTCTTTCGCATCACCGATTATGCGGATCGTTTGTTGGACAACCTCCCGGACCTCGACTGGCCCGAGCGCACCAAAACCATGCAAAGACATTGGATCGGCCGTTCCGAAGGCACCACCATTCACTTTCCCCTGGTTGACGGCAGCGGAGCCATTGAGTGTTTCACCACGCGTCCGGACACCCTTTTTGGGGCCACCTATCTCGTCTTGGCACCGGATCATCCGATGGTGGAACCAATCACCACCTCCGAACAAAAGGCAGCCATTTTGGACTATCGGGAGCAGGCGCGGCGTCAGACCGAGATGGAGCGTCTTTCCACCGAGCGGGAAAAGACCGGTGTTTTCACCGGCGGCCACGTAAAACATCCGTTAAGCGGCGAAAACCTTCCCGTATGGGTGGCCGATTACGTGATTTATGGGTACGGCACCGGCGCCATCATGGCCGTTCCTGGTCACGATGAGCGCGACCACGAATTTTCGCAAAAATTTGGGCTCCCTATCCCCCGGGTGATTGAAGACCCGACCACCGATGATTCTCTCCCGTACACTGGCGAGGGCCAATTAACCAATAGTCCCGGATTTGACGGACTCGATTCCGGTCCGGCTCGAACGGCCATCACCTCCGCCCTCGAGGAAATTGGGCGGGGCGAGGCCAGTGTCTCGTATCGCCTACGGGATTGGCTGGTATCGCGCCAACGGTACTGGGGGGCTCCCATCCCCATGATTCATTGTTCTTGTTGCGGCGTTGTGCCCGTGCCCGAAAACGAGCTTCCGGTCCGGCTGCCAGAAGTGGTCGATTACACCCCAGCAGGGAAATCGCCCTTGGCCAGCGCCGACGCTTTCATTCGGACGGATTGTCCCGACTGCGGGGGTCCGGCCGAGCGCGATCCAGACACCCTCGATACGTTTGTGGATTCCTCTTGGTATTTTCTCCGTTATCCGGATAACCAAAACGATTCGGCCATCTTTGACCCCCAATGGATCAACCAAATGCTACCAGTCGATCGCTACGTGGGCGGAAGCGAGCATGCCGTGATGCACCTCCTCTATGCCCGATTTATCACGATGTTCCTGTACGATGAGGGCCTTTTGGACTTTGAAGAACCCTTCACCTCACTTACGCATCAGGGCGTCATCCTCGGCCCCGACGGCCGTCGGATGAGCAAGTCCCGGGGCAACGTCGTCTCCCCGGATGATTACATCAACACGTATGGCTCCGACGTCTTCCGCCTCTATCTCGCCTTTGGCTTCAATTACGTCGAGGGCGGTGCCTGGGATGACAGCGGCATCCGCGCCAGCGCGCGCTTTGTCGATCGGGTCGCCCGCTGGGTCGAAGGACTGCCCGAAGCGCGCAATCGCTCCAATCACGCCCACGAAGAAACCGAAGCCGAAAAAGAACTGGAATACGAACGGGCCCATGCCATCACCAAAATCACCGACGATGTGGAAGTCTTTCAGTTTAACACCTGTGTGGCCCGTCTCATGGAACTGACCAACGCGCTTTATCGCTATGCCCAGGCGGTGCCCGCGCCTGATCAGGACATCGATCGGGTGCGAGCCACCACCCAAGACCTGCTCATTTTGCTAGCGCCCTTTGCCCCCCACTTTGCCGAAGAAATGTGGGAGCAACTCGGATATCCCTATTCCATTTTCGATCAATCTTGGCCGGTGGCGAATGCCGATCGCCTGCAACTGGACACCGTGGAACTGGCCGTTCAAATTAACGGCAAGGTCCGAGCGACCATCGAAGTTCCTAAAGATGCATCCGAAGCGGACATTGAGAAGACGGTGCGACAAGATGCCAGACTGCGCGATTATCTCGCCCCGGGCGTGAAGAAGACCATCGTGGTCCCCAACAAATTGATCAATTACGTGGTCAATGCCCAATAAGAAAAGGGTGGGGATGCCCCCACCCTTTTTCCATCCAAATCCCACCGTCGCTCTCATCTGGACGCTAGACCACGCTCGGTTCGAGAATCAACTCGCCCCGGTCAAACCGTCCCATATCAAGCAGATCAATCGATAGCTCGGGTTCCTGCCCGG
>SLMV01000190.1 GCA_007133365.1 Clostridia bacterium | reverse complement strand
TATATTGATGGGGTTATTGAACCGGCTAAGACCCGTTCGACCCTGATTTCGGCATTTTCAACTTTACGAAAAAAGCAGCCGGACACGGGCATTCGCACATCGCGCCGGCACGGAAACATTCCGCTTTAGCGGGTTGTCATGCGGCGAAAAGAGTGGATTCGGCGGCGAATGAAATGGCGTCGGAAGGTGATGCCAGACGCCATAAAAGCGGCTTACGATGCGAAGTTGACCAACAACATATTGGCATCACCGGAATACCAGCGGGCTCAGCGGGTGATGGGCTATGCCTCCCTGGAAGAGGAAGTCAAAACCTGGCCAATTTTAAGGCACGCGCTTGCCGAGGGAAAATCCGTGTATCTGCCGCGTGTGGAGGGAAAACGGCTGGCGGTCGCACCCGTCATTTATCATGAAGGGGATTTTGTCGATTTGTCCCCGGCCTATCGGGGCATTTTAGAGCCGAAAGCACCGGGTATTGATCCCGGACAGCTGAGTCTAATTTTGGTTCCTGGACTCGCCTTTGATCGTGAAGGCTTTCGTATCGGTTATGGAGGCGGCTATTACGATCGGCTGCTCGAAGAAGTGGGGGACCGGGTGGTCAGTATGGGGATATGCTATTCCTTTCAAATGTGCCGGCGCTTACCCCGAATGTCTCACGATGTCCCCGTTTCACGAATGATGACCGAAAGGGGACGGCAGCGGATTTTGCGGCCAAATTAAACGGGCTGTGACTTTGATAAGAGCCGCAGCCCGTCTTTTTACGTTTGGCTCAAAGTGGGTACCTCGCCTGATATAAGTTTTCTAAGTCAATCATCCAAAATTATTTGATGCTCGCAAGCCCCAGACCATCGGGGTGGATACCGGCTCCAAAGCGTTCAACTTCGATCAGACGCGCCACATCGATGACGGAGATATCGTTGGTCTTATTGTTGGCCACGTAGGCGCGATCCCCATGCGGGTGAAAAACGGTGCCGCCCGGCCAGATGCCGGTTGGAATCCGCTTGATCTCCCATTGGCGTTCGGTGTCAATGATGGAAAGATCGTTGGATTCCCGGTTGGGAATAAACGCGTAGCGGCCATCCGGACTGAATACCAAACGGATGGGGCAGCGTCCGAGGGGATGTTTAGTCTGCAGCTGATAGTTGGTTAGGTCAAATATAGTGAGGCTATCATCATGCTGATTGGCGACGTATAGTTGATCTTTGGTCGGATGCACCCCGGCCCCTTCCGGACCGCGACCCACTGGGAGATGGGTGTGAATGTCGCGAGTTTTGGCGTCCATGATGGTAACATTGTTGGAGCCGATGTTCGGGATGAAGACCTGTGTTTTTCCCGGATTGAAATAGATCATGTGGGTGGCCTTTTGATGGGTGGTGATGACGTCATTTACCTCATGAGTGTCACAGTCGATGAAAAAGACGCGATTGGATCCGGTGGCGCTGACGATGAGTTCGGTTTCGTCGTCGGTTAGGCCGATGCCGTGGGGAAACTTAAAGAGGGGGTGGGAGATGCGAGCCACTTCCTCGAATTCGGTGTTATCCAGGACCGATACGGTGTTGCCTCCGGAATTGGTCACATACGACCGGGTACCGTCCCTTGTGATGGCGATTTCGTGGGGGTTTTGATCGACGTCAACCGTGGCGACGATTTGTCCGGTGTCGGCATCGTGATAAGAGATGGTGTTTTCGTCTTTGTTGAGGACAATGAGAAGGTGTGTCACGATGATGACCTCGCTTTCAAGAACTGGTCCAGCAAATCGACGTTTTCTCGAACTTCCGTCAGGTTGCGCATGCCGATGTTAAAGGCGTCGATGAAATCAAACTGCGTGACATATTTCAGAGCCCCCGGCACGTCGTGGGCCAGATCTCCGCGACCCAAAATTTTGATCACGTAAACCCCCTTTCCGACCTGATGGCAGGCCTGAAGTGCCTCAAGCATTGCGTTGAGATCGCCATCATCGATGCGCGAGCCATCACGGTTCAACGTACCGCAGACGATTTCGATCTCAGGTGTATGAAGGGTTTCTTTGATGACCGAGGGGGAGTGGCTCGAAAGACCAATGTGGCGGATTAGACCCGAATTTTTGACCTGAACCAAATATTTGAGTGCGTCTTCATGTTCAGAATATTCGCCGGTTTTTACATAGTGAAGAAAACAGATATCGAGATAGGAAGTTTTCAGTTCTTCAAAAATACGGTTGAGATCGGCCTGGGCTTCTTCAGCCGTTTTCGCCGACGTCTTACTGGTGACGATGATGTTTTCGCGTCCGGCCTGATCGAGGCCAGCCGCGACTTGGGGATGACTCTTGTATGCGAGAGCGGTGTCCCAATGGTTGATGCCAAATTCCTGGTAGGCGGCCGATAACAAGGCACCACCTTGTGCCGGTGGCATGTGGATGATGTGCTCGGTCCCGAAGATTAGACTCGAGACCTTGGGACCCTCCGTTCCGAGTTGGACTTGATGAATCTTCATAATTCCCACCTACTTTCAAAGACGTTTTCGAGACCGATCATTTGGGTTCCTTCTTAAGTTTTTGTCTCAGAATGGGCAAAGGGTCGATGCAGTCAACTAGTAGATGCAGGCGACATTCATTTGTTGACCCAAAAGAAGAGGTAAGATACACTATCAATGGCTGGAAGAAAACGAAATCGGGCGTGTAGCTCAGTTGGGAGAGCGCTAGAATCGCACTCTAGAGGCCGAGGGTTCAACTCCCTTCACGTCCACACTCGATAAACCCTCGTATCATAGGCGATACGGGGGTTTTCCTATGTCTTACAATTAGTGAAAAAGCCGTTTTGCGCACATTTTGTGCACACAACTTTTTTCTAAGCCCTGAAATTAGACATTTTAGCCTTCGATCAACTCATCGATTCGATCGGCTGCGTCACGTTGCATGGTAGGAAGAACATGGGTATAGGTATCCAAAACGACCGATACTTTCGAATGCCTAGACGTTCCTGAGTGACTTTGGGATGCTCCATCTCTAAGAACATAGCCGCACTAAAGTGGGCACACCCATCTCACATAGAAATCTATTCTGAGCCTTTAAGCGTTTGTCAATGAAACGAATCTCCCAGAGATACGACGATTCCATGATCTTCGATGTAAGATACTTGATCAAGGATCGAACGGAATGCCAAGCAATTCAGCCGCGAACAAATTGGTTTCTTGTTGGATTCTTGAATGCGAAAATGCTTTCACGGTGCTCAACGGCGATCTCCTTGATCTATCAATCATGGATTCCGTGGGTGATGTTTATGGTGCTGAGTTTCAACCACGAGATCAATTATGGCGAGTGCGTGACGTGTTTCGACCACTGGCGCAAGAAGGTCGAATCTTAGGCGTAACCTCCGGCAATCACGAAGAACGGATCTACAAGAAGACGGGCATAGACGTGATGGAATGGCTGGCGGATTACTGGGGGGTCAGGGAGAGGTATGATCCCGATGGCGTATTGCTGAAAATACGTTTTGGGAAACGACCTAACGGGAAGCCCCAGGTTTATACGGCTTACTTCACCCACGGTACCGGTGGTGGGCGCACCAAGGGTGGCAAGATCAATAAACTGGACGCGATGAAAGACATTGTGCTGGCGGACGTTTATGCCATCGGTCACGTCCATTGGATGACCGCTTATCAGGATGTGTATTACATCCCCGATCTTCGCAACAACACCTTGACCACAAAGAAAATAACGTATGTGTGTTCGGGTGCGTACCTCGACTACGGTGGGTATGGATAACGAAAAATGTATCAACCCGTCAAGATGGGATCTCCACGAATCCGATTGCAAGCCAGCAAGAAAGACGTACGGGTCGTCAACACTTTTTCGGACAACTGGTTAAGCCACACTCGGTAAGTTCTGATTCATCCATCTATTGAGAAACTGTATCGGGCTGAGGTAGCCAAGTTGTTTTTGTTTCCGCTGTCGATTGTAGTAGATTTCAATGTACTCAAAGACCTGCTGTCGGGCAGACTCTCGGGTCGGATAGAAATGCCAGTGAACAATCTCTTTCTTTAATATCGAAAAGAAACTTTCGCTCCACGCGTTGTCTCCAGGCTTGCCGACACGAGAGAAACTTTGCTTCCAACCCAACCGAAGCGCGAGCGCTTGTACGGCC
>SLMV01000047.1 GCA_007133365.1 Clostridia bacterium | reverse complement strand
GTCCACGTAACCGCCAATCGACAAATGGTGGGCGATAAAGGTAGGTCTCGATGTTGGTTCGATCAACCGCTGGGCGCGTTCTTTTTCAAAACCGCCCGTCCCGAGGCCACAACCCCGGGGCCCGGTTGTAACTTTAATTGGAATCCGGGCTGATGACCGCCACAAAATGCGGCAGCACTTTAAAGGCAACCCAATCCCCAATGGCAATGACTTCTTCGGGATGGATGTGAACGAGCAAATCATGGAAACCATCGCCGGTTTCGACTGCAATCACCGCGTCATAGGATTCACCGGTATAAGTGAATGCTTTGATTCGACCTTGAATGTCGCCATCCGGTGACAGCTCGAGACCATCGGGGCGAAGGGAGATATAGACCTCCGCACCGGCTGGATGCCCGTGCGTATGACTGCACGGAAAGGACCCCACGTCGGTGATAACGGACTGAGCATCATAAGCCATCACTCCCTTTAATAGGTTGCTTTGGCCGACAAAGGTGGCGACGAAGGCATTGGATGGATGTTGATAGATGTCCCGGGGAGTGCCGATCTGTTGGATCACCCCTTCGTTGATGATGACGACCTGATCGGATATGGCCAGGGCGTCTTTTTGATCGTGAGAAACAAAGATCGCGGTCGTGCCTGCCTCCTTTAAAATCCTCTTCACTTCAATGCGCATCTGGACACGCATGTCAGCATCGAGGTTGCTAAAGGGTTCATCTAGCAGCACGACCACCGGCTTTCGGGTCAGGGCCCGTGCCAGAGCCACTCGCTGCTGCTGTCCTCCGGACAGTTGATGAGGATAGCGCTTTTCATAGCCTGAGAGATTAACCAACTCGAGAACGTCCCGAACCCGTTCCCGCTTGTCCGACCCCTTATAGCCAAATCCAATATTTTGGCTCACCGTGAGGTGGGGAAAGAGGGCATAATCCTGAAAAACCATCCCCACGCCCCTCTGTTCTGGGGAAACCCAGGTGTTTTCACCCATGACCTTCCTTCCGGCCAGAAAGACCTCGCCTTGTTCCGGTCGCTCAAATCCCGCGATGATTCTCAGCAGCGTGGTTTTTCCACAACCGCTTGGACCCAAAAGGGTGATGATCCTTCCTTTTTCGACGGAGAGGTTGATATCACAAACCGCCGGTTGATCGGCACCGGGAAAGGTTTTTGTGATGCCTCTAAGTTCAATGTCGATCATGGCGCATCTCCAATCTAATATTTGCTGAGCATCCATTTCAAAGGAAGTATGGAGACCAAAACGACCATGAGAGCCGCTGGAGCGGCCATATGATAAACGGCGTCACTGGCTTCCACCCACACTCTCACCGCCAGTGTGTCAAAGCCCGGGGGCCTTAGAATTAGTGTGGCGGGGAGTTCCTTAATCGCGCTGACGAAGACCAGTCCACCTCCGGCTAAAAGGCCCGGTGAAATGAGGGGAACGATGACTTTGGACAAAACGTTCCATGGTTTGTATCCCAAACTTCGGGCGGCTTCATCGATCCTTGGCGAAACCTGACTCAGGGACGCTTCCCCATACTGCATGGCTTGAGGGAGGAAACGCACCACGTATGCAATGGAGATCAAGTAGAAGGTGTTATACAGCCAGGGAATATACGTATTGAAGGTAAAGATGATTCCCAGGGCAACAATCACGCCCGGGAGCGCATAACCCGATGATGTTAGTTTTCCGATCAGTGCCGAGGGTCCGGAAGGGTACCGTGATTTTAGATAAATGACGGGCAGGGCCAGAATCATGCAAAGAATGGCTGCCAGACTGGCGACTTTGATGCTATTGAGCGTATAGGTCCAAAATTGGCTATCCAAGGCCCCTTCGGCTAATCCGTAGCCCGACCAATAGATCAGGACGATCACCGGCAGTAGGATGGAAAAGAAGACGATGATCGAAACCCAGAGGAGGGCCACGGGCTTCCAGCGTCCCAATTTTAAAAGGCTCGGGCTTCGATAGGTATTGTCGGTTTGATAGAATTTTTGTCGCCGCTTCGTTATCGCTTCGATCCATAACACCACGAGGGTGAGGGCAATTAAAATGAAACTCAAGATGGTGGCGGAGACCCGATCATAGCTTTCCATCTGATAAAAAATTGCGGCGGTGAAGGTATTGTAGCGCATAATCGCTACCACACCAAACTCCGATAACACGCAAAGGGCCGTAAGAATGGCCCCAGCGCCGATCGCCGGTCGAAGAAAAGGGAAGTTGACCTTCCAGAAGATCTCCCATGTGCTCAATCCCAGGGAACGAGCCGTGTCTTCAAAACTTTGATTCATGCGTTTCAGCGCTGCCCCGGCAATGAGGAACACATACGGAAACTTGAACATGGTCAACACAAAGAGCACACCCCCGAATGAATAGATGTTAAAGGGCATCTCCGTGATATTGCTGAGCCAACCGCTTGGTCCCAGAATCATGATATAGGCGACGGCCCCCACATAGGGTGGCAACATTAGGGGGAGGGCGAGTAACCAGCGCCAAACGCCACGCCCGGGTGTATCACAACGATAGACCAACCAAGCCAACGAGACGCCGATCACCACGCTGAATAGAGTGGTAGCAGCGGTCATGGATAGGGTGTTCCATAATAGGTAGGGAATTCGAGTATCCCATAACCGGAGCCAACGGTCCGGGCTGGCGGAAAACGAACGGAGAATCACATACCCGATGGGAAGGGTCATCATCAATCCGATGATCAGGCCCAATGCGGCCAGAGCCGGATCCGGTGGATTTCCGTTCCAGAGTCTGATCCACTGCCTACCAATGGTTTGAAAGATGGTGCACTGATCCGCTGAAGCCTTAGGCTCTGCATGTTGAGCTTCAATATGTGGGTTCGGCACGATCAACACCTTCCGTCCAATTTTGGCAAATACTGCGGGCTTATAAGGAAGCGGGGAGCAATCCCCCCGCAATCTTATGTCGATATTCTCACACCAACGAATCAGCGAAGGTTATCGAAGTTCCAGGTCCAGCCCCGATTCTTCGATCAGTTGACGGGTGTCGGTGAAGTACTCACCGAGCTGGTTAAGCGGCATCCCTTGAACCTGGTAATCGGAAATGCTAGCCGCTTCCGAAATGGGCTCAATACTGGGATTGATGGGAACTTCCATGGAAGCATAGGAGAACTCCCGTTGATTCTCGGGTTTGAGGATCCAATCCAAAAACTGCTTCGCATTTTCATCGTTGGGAGCCCCGTTAATGAAGCCGACGCCGGCCGCGTTGAGGATGGCGCCCATCTCGCCTTCCCCTTGATCGGGATAAATGACGCAGACGTTATTGTCGGTAGGCTCCATAAGCTGCTGGTGGAAATAATAGTTGTTGACGAGGCCAAACTTGAATTCTCCCGCCCCGACAGCCCGTCGTATATCGCCGTGGCCTTGCATGATGGCGCCTGCGTTGTCTTTGACCTCATGGATCCATTGGGCCGTTCTTTCATCGCCCCACTCGTACCGCTTGGCGGAAACACCACCGATCATGCCCCCATTGCCTCCGCGAGTGATGGCAAACTGTCCTTCCCACTTTGGATCCGTCAGTTCCCAAAGGGTTTTCGGCATCTCGCCCTCGGTGATGAGGTCCTTATTGAACATCAGGACTCGCGTCCTCGCTGACAACGCAAACCAGGAATTATCCAATGCACGGTATTGCGCATCGATCGTCTCAATACCTTCCGACACATATCCTTGTAAGTATCCTTTGAGACGCAGGTGTTCCAGAGCACCCACATCGTTGGAGATGAAGATGTCCGCCTGAACATTGTTCGCCTCTTCGATAAGCCGATTGACTGCAGCGCCTCCGGCATGTAAAGCGCGAACCTGGATCCCGGTATCGTCCTGGAATTTATCCAGAAGATCGTTGGCAAAGTTTTCGTTTCTTGCCGAATAAACAACGAGTTCACCCGGATTATCTCCGATATCAGTGCTGCCACCGCATCCTATCAAGAGGCCGGCAGATAGTGCGGCCAGAATCAATGCAACAAAACTTCTTCCTTTTAACATCGCCCCACTCCTCCTTATTGAATCGTTGCCATCTCAGGACTTTGAGGCCTAGGCGATCTGAGAAAAGCACGTACCAAGACTCATAGGTGAAAATGATTATCAGTAGCAATGAGAATATAGCAAGCCGTGCATAT
>SLMV01000160.1 GCA_007133365.1 Clostridia bacterium | reverse complement strand
TTCATAAGCTCTGGTGATTTGCGGCTGATGCGCCGTAATGTCACCGGCCGCCTTCAAGGTCACCGTGCGTATGTCCGGTTCCGGCTCGGGCTCGGGTTCCGGCTCGGGTTCCGGCTCGGGTTCCGGCTCCGTTTCATTTTCTTCGGGGAGGTTCGGCTCAAGGTCGTTATCCAAATCACCGGGATCTTCCCCCACATCGCCATTCGTAAAGATTCCACAGCTCCCTGCGAAAATAGCCAACATCACGATGAGCATTAGGACCCCAACTGTTTGTATTCGACCCATTAATACGCCTCCATTACAAAAAAAGAATGTTATGATTCTTAGCTATGGTACCACATCCGCTTGAACACTTTCATCAACGTATCGCCTACACCTTCGCCATTCGATTTCAATGGCACCAACGCATCACATTTGATATCTTGGAAGGTGAAAGTGTGTCAATTACCATCACGTCCTCCCAACGATAAAGAGGTGACTTCAATATGGTTGCCGAGGAAACCACCCCAAAGACGTCACAACGTGCTCTGTTGGTCGTCGACATTCTCAATGATTTTTTGGATCCTCAAGGTGCCCTCTATCTGGGGGAAGCGGCCCGGGAAATCATCCCCATGGTTCAAGGAATCGTGGCAACTGCCCGGGAAGACAATAACTTGATTGTGTTCATCCGGGATTGGCATCGCCCCGATGATGCCGAGTTTGCCATGTTTCCTCCTCATGGCGTTGCCGACACCTGGGGCAGTCAATTCATCCCCGAACTCGAGCCTCAAGCTAGCGATCGGGTTATCGAAAAACGTCGCTACAGCGCCTTTTACGGCACCGAGTTGGACCTCACCCTGCGAGAAGCGGGCATTGAAGAACTCCATCTGGTCGGCGTCTGCACCAATATCTGCATCCTATATTCCGCCGCCTCTGCCCGAAACCGTAACTATCGGGTGATCGTCCACGACCAAGCGATGGCCGGGACCACACGTGACGCCCACGAATGGGCGCTTAATGAAATGAAAAACACCCTGGGCTGCGAGCGGATGTCGATGCAATGAGTCCCAAAGGATCCAGCTTCGATCAGGGCGGTGTCATTCATTTCGTAACACGCCGCGATAAAGGTGTTCGCGAGTAAGCGGAAGTGTGTTGTTTAAGCCCTTCGAAAACAAGAGCTGGTGCACATTGAGGCCCGAGTGGCGAAACGAGACCGCACATCCAACTAAGAATAAACGCCACATCCGGACGAATTGAGCATCATACATGGCTTCGACCCTTGGCACTTCCCGCTCAAAATTTTCCGCCCAGCGCTCGGTGGTCAGCGCATAATGAAGCCGGAGACTCTCGGCATCGAGCAAGTGAAAGTCATGCTCGGGCAACACCCAAACGACCTCGCGGAGCGAAGGGATGTAGCCCCATGGAAAGATGTATTTTGCCAACCAGGGATTGGGCGGATCCTCTTCGGGGTGCGTCAGGGTATGAAGCATCGATAGCCCCCCTGGCATCAACATTCGCTCAATGGCATCAAAATATTCGGGGATATAGGCTTTCCCCACATGCTCAAACATGCCGATGCTCGCAATTTTGTCGAATTGTTGCCCCCGATCAGCAATTTCCCGAAAATCAGCCAGTCGGACTTCCAATTGATCGGCCAGTCCTTCTTCACGAATCCGCCGATTGGCCTCCGTCACCTGTTCGTCGCTAAGCGTGATGCCCACGCCCGTAACCGAATATTCTCGGGCGGCGCGAATGAGCAACCCACCCCAACCGCAACCAATGTCAAGGAGCGTCTCACCGGGTTTAAGGCAAAGTTTTCTCAGGACATGATCGATCTTTTGCCGCTGTGCGTCTTCCAAAGAGTCCTGGGGTGTGCGAAAATAGGCACACGAATAACTCATGGTGTCATCCAGCCAAAGACGAAAAAAGTCATTGCCCAAGTCATAATGGTATTGAACACCCGCTTGCTGCTCGTCTTGGTCGCGCGTGAACAGGCTCTTTGTCACACGCTGAAACGACGAGTTCAAAGCCCCCTCCAGGATGGTCGCCTCATGCTCAATGGCAACTCGAAGAAGCTCATGAAGCGAGCCTTCGACTTCCAAGTCGCCCCGCATATAGGCTTCCCCGATTCGGAGAACGGGATCGCTCATAATGTCGGGCAGCGAAAGGGGCTGGTTAAAGATAAACTGAAACGATGGTGAACTCCGCCCATCTTCCTCTAGACCATAGTGCCGCGTCTCGCCATCCCAAAACGTAACCGAGAAGGCAACTCCTTCGATCCGCTTAAACATCTGATCCCAAAGTGTTTTTTGAAACACGCTCATCCCCCCTCACCACGACACAGTTGAAATCACTATCGCCAGACGCCTGGCCGAAATCGAATCTCACCCCCATTTCATCATTAGCGCCAAACGCATCAATGTCCTTCTTCAACATCGTTGCGCGAGACCATTCGGACCCGGTCCCCGTCCGATAGCTCATCCGACGGATTGAGCACCACCTGGTCCCCTGCGGCCAAACCTGCGATCACCAGGATGTGATCCTCCCCTTCGAGCCCGGTTTCGATGCTTCGGAGCCGCGCTAGATTGCCTTCGACCCGAAAGACATGATCGGCGCCGTCCAGTTCAAACACGGCGTCCCGCTCAATCGCCAAACCCGTCTCCGTCGCAACCCGGATGTCGATATCGACCGGGTAACCGGGACGAGCCCCTTCGGGTGGGGTTTTCATTAAAAGTTCAACCGGAACGCGCTGCTGACGAACACCGAGTTCAGACACTTGTTCCACCGCCCGAGGGGCAACCTCTGAAACGACCGCCTCCCATTCGTCGTCGTTTAGCGCATCACCGCTGATGATGCCCGACTGCCCGAGGGCCACCTCCCGAGCATCCTTTGCCAAAAGATCCATCTTGACACGAAGGACCTCATTATGAAGCCGAAACAAAGGCGTCCCTGCGCTAACCGGTTGACCCGGATCAATGAAACGTTCGCCAATGATCCAATCATCTTGCACTACAATGATGTGTTGATCAATTCGTCTCTTTAACACGGAAATCTGTTCATCCAATGTCACCAGGCGTTCGGCCTCCACCTCAAGCTGCCGTTCTTGCCGTTTGACTTCTTCAAGTGCGGCTCGTGCCTCGGCAACCTGCGCCCGCATACCCGACACGGCTAGATCAGCATCTCGAAGTGTCTTTTCGGCAATCACCCCGGCTTCAAAAAGCCGCTCCATTTGAAGGTGCTCGCGTTCGGCTTCAAAAAGTTGTGCCCGAGCAGCTTCCAAGCGACCTTGTGCGCTTTCGAGTTGGACAGAGAAGGCTGCACGTGAACTTGCGATTTGACGCGCGAGCATATCGCGTTCTACCTCTAAGTTCCTTTTTTCCTGTTCGAGTTCTACCGTATCCCCTCGGGCCAGTTGGTCGCCGGCACTCACCCGATCACCCGCCTTTACCGGGATGTCATCGATCACCATATTGTAGCGCGCGAGAATCTTCTCTTCTCGCTCGCCATAAAGATGGCCCGTGCCGCTGACCCATCGTTCGACGGTGCGCTCCGAGACCACCTCGGATTCCACGTCTCGCGGTGAAAACAAAAGCGGATACCCCAGCGCGAGTCCTCCGCCCATTAACAGTACCGCCAACACGATAACTGTCCATTTTCGATTCAAAAGCGATACCCCCTCACGTCATCCGACTCGATAACGACTCGAGTAGATCTAACTGTTTAATTCGATACCAAATCGCCACCATGACCAAGAACACAAAGACCGTCACCAGTCCGCCCGCGATCCCATAAGCCCGCGGCTGAATCAGGGCCGGGAGATAGAATAACTCGGAACGGACAAATTCGGCGAGCGCCGTGGTGGTGATACGTGCCATCGGGATCCCCAAGATAATACCGACCCCCATGGCCATGACGTTCTCATAGACCAAGAGCCGAAAGATTGCCCACCTGCCGTATCCCAATACGCGCATCGAGGAAAACTCCCGGGTCCGTTCCGAAATGGTGACCGAAGTGGTATTAAAGAGAATGGCGAAAGCCAAGACCCCACCGATTGAGATCAAAAGCGTATAAGCGGCGATGATGAGTCCCAAGAAATCTTCAAATCCTTCGATGATCTGATCTGTAGAAAACACCGACGCTACATTCCCCACCTTGCGAAGCGCAAAGCGAACATCTTCGTCCGATTGAAGCAAGACGCCCGAATACA
>SLMV01000196.1 GCA_007133365.1 Clostridia bacterium | reverse complement strand
GGCCATCGCTTCGCCGGCTCGTCTTGGGCGTTGCATCTTGTTTCTTGGGGCTCTGAGGACTCTGGCATGTCGCCCCTCTTTCCGTTGTTTGAGGCCTTGTCTTGTTCGGTCAGGTGGGTACCGAGCAGCTAAATACCTGATCTTATGTTGCGGAAGATCCCGATGCCCCGTTCTCGCTTTCTGATCTTTCGAATCCGCCGCTCGACCATCCACAACAATACGACGCAGTCACTCATCGGGGGAGGATGGCGCCTCTTTCCCAAAGGCCTTGAAAAGGGGTTAAATTAGATAAGAGACGAAACGGATCCAATGACGGATGGTTGAATGCGACCGTTGGGACGGATCCAATGCGCTCGGAATTGGGGAAGGGGAGGATATGGAATCGAACTTCAAACCATCATACTGATCGGCATCGGGGCCGGGCTGGTGATTCTTTGGACGCTCCGGCAGGTGTTGCGAGAATTAAAGGAAAACCCGGAGGCGGCCGCCGAATCGTCCCAGAAGGCGACGGGTGGGAAACCGGTACGCGAGCAGCGCCCAGAGCCCCGTGATGAGGGGGTGCCGCGGCCCGGCGTTTTGGGATGGGTTGGCGTTTTCTTCGGCTTGTTGGCTTTCTTTTTCGGGTTGCCATTCGCCTTATTGGCCATTGTCTTGGGTGCTTTGGCCCACCGACGGCGGCAGGCCTTTGGGATCCTGGCGATGAGCATCGGGGCGGTCGTCATCGCGTTCATTCTCATTTTCCATTATGTCATCGGTATTTGACCAAAACCCGGGTTTTGACGCTTCAGTCGGGCCGCTCCATTTCTTCGAGGTCTTCGTCTACCACGATGACTTCGGCTTCCGATGCTCGGTAATGGTCAAAAGGCTTGGCGGCGGGATAGTGCACCCAATGCCAGCGAGATTGGTGAGCAATGCGCTCGCTATCGTTGCCGTTGAAAATGAAGCTCTGGACCCTTTCACCATCGCGGTAGAAATAGTAGGTGGAGGTGTCCGCCACGGCCAAGTCAATATCCCGGACGCGTCGGCCCAAGGTGGCCCCGTTGAAGACGCCGACCATCCGGCGAATCTCATCGGGATCGGTGATTCGTTTCGAATCCGCACCATAGTCGGGATTGCCCATGGCCAAAACCACCAGGATCTCGTCGATGGATTCGGGATCCAGCGGCGGAGAAACAAGTGAGGGGCTGCTCGTACAACTCAACATGACCCATAAGGTGAGACTGCCAACGATAAGCCCGACCCATCCCCAACGACGATTTCGCCCCCACAATGTTGACATTCCGATGCACCCTTTCCTTTAAGCGCCATTCTACCCATTGTGACGTCATCGAAACGTTAAGGTTCCCGTCTTCCGGAGATTTGCCTCAAAGGGTGCAAAAAACCGATGATGACGAGTCGGGCCATCGCTTTTTGAAGGGCTTAATTGCCGATGCCGAACAGGGATTGTGCGTTGATGCTTTGAATGCGTTTTCGTTCCGCTTCGCTGATGGCCATCTGATCGAGGGCGCTTAGGGCCTGTCGCATATCGCCGATCTGATGGGGATAATCGGATCCCAACAGCATTTGTTCAGCGCCTAAAGCGGTGCGGACAAACTCCAATACCTTCGGATCGAAGGACACGGTGTCGTAGAAGAGCCGGCGCAGATAGGTGGAGGGTCTTTGGGGGATTTCCTCCCAGAGTTCGGGATAGGCACGATACCCCCGATCGAGTCGTTCGGCAACGTACGGGAGGGTACCGCCTAGATGCGAGGCGATCAGTTTGAGTTTGGGATACCGTTCAAAGACGCCGGCGAAGATGAGGCGAGCGACGGCGGTGGTGGTATCGAACAAAAATCCCAACAGTGGCACTAACCGATACCGGGCGAGGGATCCATGTTCCTTCGGTGTGGTTGGATGAAGGAAGAGCGGCACGTCGAGGGTTTGGGCAGTCGAAAATAAGGAGTCGAAGGCGGGGTCGTCTAAGGTTTGGTTTTCGACATTGGTGAACAATGTGGCCCCGGCGAGTCCCAACTTTTTGACGGCCCGTTCGAGTTCCCGGGCGGCGGCTTCGGGATCTTGTAAGGGCAGGGCGGCAAAGGCGTAGAAGCGTCCGGGGTGGTCCTGGCGGATCCGGGCAAATTCATCGTTGACCTTTTGGGCGAGCGCGGTTCCCGCTTTTGCTTCCTCGATGTGAACGCCGGGAGTGGTCAGGCTCAGTATGTGGGTTTCGATCCCGTTTTGGTCCATGTCGTAAAGGCGGGTCTCGAGCTCACGATGCCCCGGTACCAGAATGTTGTAGTCCCCGGCATAGCGCAGGATCGGGTCCGAACCGCCCACGCTCGAGAGTTTGGCGCGGTATTTCCCGGTGCGAAGCGCTTTTAGATACGAAGCCGGGTAGAAATGATTGTGGACGTCAATGCTCACGGAACATCCCCTCCTCGGTTTGCCCTTTTTCTTTGGGTCAACGTATGTACAAGATGCATCACGAGCCGTTGGAACGTGATCGGCTAGGATCGGTGGTGATAAGGATTGGATGCCACCCAAGACCGAGCCAATCGTCTCACGGGTTTCGGATCAAATGAATAAATAATTAACGATTTGAATTATAAGTTCGCCAGGAAAAGGGGTGTTTCCTTTATTCATCGGGCAAAAAACGTTCGGGCCCAGGAGAAGGCGTGGATGATCGACGATCCCGGCTTGATGGTTTCCTTAACGACAACCCCGTATAGTACCGGTGCATCCGGATACGATGTGCACCGGCACTCGGTGCGAGTCAAGCGGTGATCGTGAGGTTGACGCGGTGCATGGATTCAAAGGTGAGCGCTTTTGGTCTGCTATTTCAAATGACGGCGCTTGCCTCGCCTCCTCATTTTTACGCCTCTCGACCCAAGCCTTCCAAAATGATGGCCACGGCTTCCTTCGTGGTGGCCTTTAAGCTGCGAATCCGCGTGGTGCCATCGTCGAGTATCTGGGCCAGGGAGAGATTATTCAAGGCGCCCAAAAAGACGTTGGCCGCAATCTCCGGATCCCTTGGGAAGTCAGGGCCTCGGTGCCGGCGGATGGTTTTGGCGATCATGTCGACCATTTGTCGTCGAAAGCCAAGAAGCCAGTCGCCGAGCGAGGCGCCGCCTCGCCCCACCGGATTGTTGAGCAGAACCTGGGCGGTGGGACGACTGGTTTCGCAAAAAACCAAAGACGCCATCAGCGCCCGCTCCAGAGAGTCCTCGAGATTTTCCCCCGCCTCGAGGGCATTGGTGAGCATCTGGGCGTGCATCTTGGTGGCGTGTTGGATGGCCTGTTCAAAAAGGTCCTCTTTACTGGAAAAATACTCATACACCGTCCCCTTGCCAATGCCGGCTTCCCGGGCAATTTCCGCAATTTTGGTCGCCTCAAAGCCCTTGGCGGCCAAGACGATCACGGTGGCTTCTAGTATTTGGGTGCGTTTATCGGGAAAGGATCCCGTTTTGGCTGAATTTATCACCGAAAACTGCCTCCTTAAAGTTCTTCCTTTTTGGAATATTGCTGACCGTTGGCCAAATCATCGATTAAGGTATAAAGGACGGGCAGCACGACCAGGGTCAATAAGGTCCCGGTGGCAAGACCGGCCATCACGGTGGTGGCTAAGGGGACCTGCATCTCGGCCCCTTCGCCGAGCCCCAGCGAGAGGGGGATCATGGCCAATACCGTGGTGAGGGCCGTCATGAGCACGGGCCGCATCCGGACGCTCCCCGCCGTTAGCATGGCGGTGCGCCGATCCATTCCCCCTTGGCGAAGTTGATTGGTGTAGTCCACCATGACAATGGCGTTATTCACAATAATTCCCATCACCATAATCATACCCACGAAGGCGCCGACATCGAAAGTCCGGCCGGTGACGGCCAGCACCACGGCGATGCCGATGAGCGACATGGGCACGGTAAGGATGACGCTAAGGGGAAAGACGAAGGATTCGAACTGGGCCGCCATGATCAAATACATCAGGACAAAGCCCAAAATGGCCACCCAGGTGAGCACGCTGAAAGACTCTTGCATGAGTGCCTGTTCCCCTTCGAGGTCTAAGGTGTAACCGGGCGGGAGGGAAAGGGCTCGCCCCAGCTCGGCCACTTCGGCATTGACCGCCGAGGCGCTCCGTCCGGTCACATGTGCCGTCACCGTGGCGGATCGGGCCTGATTGGTCCGTTCAATGGTCGAGGGCCCGACGGCCTCGACCAGGTCGGCGACCTCCATCAGCGGGACCATGACGCCGGTGGGGAGCCGAAGGGGAAGGTGTAACACGGCCGTACGATCCGAGAGGTGATCCTCGTCAAGACGCATGAGTACATCTAGATCCGATCCGTCCAGCCGAACGCGGGTCACGGTTTCGCCCATGGAGGCCGCCCGCACGGTGCGGGCTATTTGGGCCGGGGTGATCCCCAGGTCGGCGGCCCGGGTGCGATCGATGATGAGCTGTAGTTCCGGTGCGCCCTCATCAAAACTGGTCCGAATTTCGGAGGTGCCCTCGAGGGTTTCGATGGCGCCGGCGAGTTCCCCGGTGAGGGCTTCCAGGGTGCCGAGATCCTCCCCGCGGATTTCGACGGTGACCGCCGGTCCCCCGAAGCCACCGGCCGCATCTCCCATTCCTGCCATCATGCCGGCCTGAACGCTGACCTCACAGCCTGGCACCTGACTCGAAAGGATCCGGATGTTTTCCGCGATTTCCGACGTGTTTCGTCTGCGGTCGGATAGGTCCACCAGGGTGAGTTGGAGTTGCCCCTGTGCCGTATCGGCCGCCCCCATGCCACCCCCGGCCGAGGTTCCGGAATAGGTGAGGATGGCGGCCACTTCGGGGAGGTCGCGATAGCGGTCTCTTAATGCCTCGATGGTGACATCGGTCTGGGTCAAGGTGGTGCCCGGGGGCAATCGGACGTCGACCAAAATTTGGCCGTCATCCATCTCGGGCAGGAATTCGGTTTCGATGAACGGGATGGCGAGCGCACCCAGGGCCAGGGTGAGCACCAATAGACCGATCACCGGGCCTCGGTGCGAGAGCGACCATCCCAAAAAGCCCCGATATTTGCCGGCCAATCCCCGCCCGCTTTCGATGGTTTTCTCGTCGGTTTCGTTTTTGGGAACGCGACGAAGGAGTCGGGAGGCGATGAGTGGTATGCCGGTCAGGGCGATGAGCAAAGAGGCCCCGAGGGCGGCGGAAATGGTGAGCGACAGATCGCCGAAGATTTCGGCGGCTAATCCTTCGGTAAAGATGATCGGGATAAAGACAGACAGGGTGGTCAAGGTGGACGCGGTGATGGCCGCCCCGACTTCGGTGGTCCCCTCGACCGCGGCCATAGCCGGCGTGAGGCCTTGTTTTAGTTTTCGAAAGACGTTCTCCAAAACCACGATGGCATTGTCCACCATCATGCCGATGCCCAGGGCCAATCCCCCCATGCTCAAGAGGTTCATGGTGAGCCCCATGAAATAGATGAAGGTGAACGACACGATGGCGGCAAAAGGGATGGCGATGGCGGTGACCAGAGTGCTTCGCCAATCCCGCAGGAAGAGGAACAGGACCACGATGGCCAGCAGTCCCCCGATTAGGCCATTAAAAAGCACGTTCTGAATGGATTGGACCACAAAGCGTCCCTGATCCATGGTTTCCACCACCCGAAGATCGGGCGGCAGCTCCGACATCAAGGCCGCCATTTCCTCACGGACGCGACTCGACACCATGACGGTGTTGGCGCCGGATTCTTTACGAATGGAAAGGGCGATGCTGGGATCGGAGTCCAAGCGGGTGATGCTCTGGACGGTGGCCTCGGTCTCAATGACTTGGGCGATGTCTTCGAGTCGGACGGCACCACCGTTGGCCGTTGGTATCAATACCTGAGCGATGTCCGCCACCGAGGTGAATTCGCCCAGTGTCCGGAGGGTGAAGCCGCGGTTGCCCTCCGCCAAGGTTCCGCCGGGAAGGTTGAGATTGGAAGCCATTAGGATTTGACCGATGGTCTCGAAATCCAAAGCATATTGCGTCATCCGACCGGGATCCAAACGGACCTGGATTTGGCGCTCGCGCCCGCCGGCCAGATCGACCGAAGCCACGCCTTCGATGCGTTCTAGCCGCGGAATGATAACATCCTCAGCCGTTTCCTGGATGTCGGATAAGCGGCCGGATCCGGCCAGGCTCAGGGTCACGACGGGGAGAAGCCCGGGGTCCAATTTGATGACCCGGGGCTGGCCGGCGCCGTCGGGCAGCAAATTGCGAATCCGGTCTAAGGTTTCCCGCATTTCAGAGGTGGCGACATCGAGATCGGTGCCCCAACCCAGGTTGACGATGACGAGGGAGGATCCTTCGCTGCTGGTGGACCGGAGGGTGTCGACACCCCCCACGGTCGCCATGGCACTTTCGACGAGACGGGTTACCTGGGCCTCGACTTCGGCGGGGCCGGCGTTGTCATAGGCGGTGGCCACCACCGCCACCGGCAGATTGATTTCGGGCAATAGGTCGAGTTCCATGGAGAATAGCGAAAATAGTCCGAAGAGAAAGAAGACGATGAGGATGACGCCCGTCATGACCGGACGTCGGATGGAAAAGGCAGGTAGGTTCAAGACGACCCACCCGGCTCACTTAACTGGACGCGGTCGCCGTCGGTCAGAAAATGTTGGCCGGCGATCACGATGTGCTCTTGCTCCTCGAGGCCGGTGGTGATGGCCACCATGGTGCCATCGGATAGCCCCAGACTGACGTCCCGCCGCTCGACCCGGTCCTCAAAGTCGAAGACGAAGACGGCGGGAAGGGTGTCCCGGTCGATGACGGCATCCACCGGAACCAGGAGGGCATCGGTGATGCGCTCGACTTCAATTGTTACCGTTACCGCCATTCCGGATCGGAGGGCCCCATCGGGATTGTCCAACCGGAGTTTGACCGGGTAGCCGGTCCCGGTGGGGGCGGCCAGGCTTCCGACGTGGGCAATCGTGCTGGAAAAGGTGCGGTCGGGGGCCGCTTTTAAGGTGATGGTGGCGGACATTTCGGTGCTGATCTGCATCACCTGGCGTTCGCTCACGAGTCCCACCACCTCCATCTGGGTCGGATCGATGAGGGTGATGAGGTGGCTTCCGACGCCGACCTGATCACCCTGTGCGACCGGGAGAGCGGCCACTTCCCCTCCAATGGGGGCATAAATCCGGGCATCAGCCGCTTGTTGGCGGGCGGCTTGGACCGCGGCTTGGGCACCGGCCACGGCCGCTGGCGCGGACGCGGTGGCCGCCCGCTCGGCCCGTTTGAGATCGTCCTGGGCGTGGTCCCAGGTCTGCTTTGCGATCACGCCTTGCTGATAGAGCGGTTCGAGGCGCTCCACCTCCCGGCGGGCGATGGCATAGGCGTTTTCGGCATCCGCAAGGTTGGCCTGGGCGGCGTCAAGCTGGGACTGGGCTTGCTCGACCTGAAATCGTAAATGTTCCGAATCGAGCGTCATGAGCCAATCACCGGGTGCGACGATGTCGCCTTCGGAGACCCCAATCGTTCCCACCTTGCCGGGAACTTCCGCGGCCACATCGGCACGGGAAATCGGGGCCATTTGGCCGGAGAAGGTCAGGCTTCGGGTGATGTCCCCACGGCCGACTTCGAGGGTCTGGACGGGGACGGCACTCGCCTCCGGTTCGCCGTCATTGGCGTTTAGAGCCCCACAGGCCGCACTAACAAGGGGGATGCTGATAAGAAGGATTAGGCAAAGCAGCCGTTTCCAATGGTGCACGTTGATCTTGATCCTTTCCTTTATCGGAGTTCTCCGATCCGTGTTTCAATGGCGGTGCGCCGATCGGCGACGTAAGGGCCCACGCGACCGAGAAGGGTATCGCGATCCGCTTTGGTGCTTAAGATCTCGACGGTGGCGGATAAATGGGCCAGCTCCGCGCCCAAAAGGGCGTTTTGCGCCTCGAGGACATCGGTGATGGTGGTCAGACCCGCCTCGTATTTGAGTTGGACCGCTTCGAGTCCGCGTTCGGCGACGGATTGTTGTTGGTCCCGGGCGCCAAGTTGGCCGAAGGCCCGGGTGAGGCGGGACTCTGTGGCCAAGACGGCAAGTTCCACGTTGCGTTCGGCATCGTGAAGTTCCAGTTCTTTTCGTTCGACGGCCAGCTCGTACTCGTGATAGGTGCGCCGGCGGGTGAAGGTGCCCTTATAGCGACCGAAAAGGTCCAGTTCTTTTTCCGCCACTGCCAATTGCCCCTCCAGTGCGGTAATCTCGGCGCTGGCCGCCCGTGCGGTTTCCTCATCCCGCCCGAGATCGCCCTCCGGCGGGGTGAGGGGGATCGGATCGAGTCGGAGCGTGATGTCGTCCCCCAGTGGGCGCCCCAGACGGCGATTGAGCGATGCCGACGCCAGTGTTACGGTATCTTGGGCGTCCAACCGCTCGGCATGGGCCGAAGCCAGTGCCATCTCCATCTGGATTAGATCCATATGGGGAATCATGCCTTGATCGTAAAGGGCGCGGACCTGCTCTTGTTGGACGGTGAGACGTTCGAAGGCCCGCTCCTGGACTTCAAGGTTGCCCTCGGCTAGGACCCGGGCGTAGTAGGCGTCGATGATTTGCGTTCGGATGGATCCCATCCGCTGATCGTAAGCGGCACCGGCCGTTTGGCGAAGGGCGGCGAATTGGATGGGAAGGACCTCTTCGATCTGGGCCCTTTCCATGTCGCTGGGACCCCCGATGGGAATCGACATCCGGGGCGGTTGGAAGTCGTCAATCCACTCGTCGAGGAGTTCGCCCAACGTTCCCAGGTCGAAATCAATGCGGATGGTTTGTCGGCCCGGTGCCCCCAATTGATGTTGGTGTTCGAGATTGGCGGCCTGAAGCAGGGTTTCGGCGAGCTCCAATTCCGCGCGTTTGCTTTCCGGCCCCTCGTTGTAAGCGATCTGGACTGCCGCATCGAGGGTCAGGGGTTGGACCTCGGAGGCGGTGGCCGGAGGCATCAAAATCGCGAGAAGCGATACGAGCAACACGACGGCTGAGATGGGGATCAAACGTTGGGACATGGGGGCTCCTCCTTCAAGAGAGATACTGACCGACCGGTCAGTTTTATCTGATTGTAACCGCCGCGGTGGGGCCTGTCAACACATGGACGCGAATCCGATCCGACCCGACGGTTGGACTTTTGATCGGCAGAAGGGGTTAAAATGACGAAATGTACGCGGTAGGAATGAATGATGATGGAAAAATCCCGAGATGATGCGGTTGTCCGGATCTCAGAACGAGACGGCACCGGGTGTCGGTAGTCGGGACCCGGAAGATTTGGCTAGCATCCTTTCTTCCTCGGATGCTCGACTCCTAGCGAAGCCCCCGGGACCCCGGGGGCTTCGGTTTATACCAAGGGACGATTAGACGATACGCCAGCGCATGTCCCAATCCCCGCTCAAACGGATGCTCCCGTTTTCGGTGATCAGGAGATGGTCATTGATGCCGGTCTTTTGGCGCACGTCCGCGGTGGGTTTGATATTGGCGGCCGGATGATAGTTGATGACCATGCCGGCTTGCAATTCGACATCATGATTGACCGGATCGTTGGGGGCAAAGGTGGGCCATTCCGTCCAGTCCATGCCCTGGCCGTGAAATTCGTAGTGATGAAGCGGTTCGTCCGCCAGCTCGAAACCGGCTTCCACCAGGGCTCTTTCGTATTGGTCAAAAAGATCACCGAGGCGGGCACCCGGTTTGGCCGCCTTTTGGATTTCTTCGTAGACGCTAAATTCCGCCTCCATGATCCGGAGTTCGTCCGGCGTGGGGTCCCGAAACGCTAAGGTAACCGTTAATTCATTGCAATGCCCGCTTTTTCCGCACACTTCCATGTGGTATGCCAGAATGTCTTCCAATTCTACTAAGCGATCGGTGGGGATGTTTCCGTTGTGAAAGATCAGGTAATTGCGGGCGCCGTGTTCGTGGATATAGCGAACGGATTCCATGGATGCCTGCTTTTCAGTCATCCCGGGTTCGAGGTGGGTGACGAAACGTTCCATGGCCCCTTTGGTCATGGCCCAGAGTTCTCGGATTTGTTGGACCTCGAGGGGACTCTTGATCGCGCGCACCCGATTCATCATGTGATCCGCATTAATCAAGGCGGCATCGGGAAGCCCCTCCTGGAGACGATGAAAGGCGCCGGCACCGACGATAAATTCGTAGCCGGCGATGCCAATGCGGCCCCGGTCCAATCCGCGTCTTTTGAGTTCGGTCACGATTGTGGGGGTGACATACCAATCACCCTGGGCGTGGTCAATCCATCCGGGGGTGGTGGCGATGCGTTTGGCCACGCCCGCGCTGGTCAGGGTGAGCATGGGGTCCCCTTCGAGGGGGAAGAGGATCATGCCGTCATGTCCCCACAAGTGAAAATCCGTGAGCCAGCGAAAATAGCCGCGCCCGCTGGAACTATGTCCTTTACCGGCGACCAATAAAACATCGAGTTCTTCTTTCATCATGGCATCTTGCAACCGGGCGAAGCGCCGGTTGCGTTCCGAAATGGTGGCCTGAGTTCCCATTCTTACCATCCTTTCGTCGTCTTTTCGGGGAACCTTGGTGGGTGTGCAATAATCCGATCTCGAGTTACTGGCGAAAAGTTGTGTCGGCTGGCAAAGGCTTGGGCGTTTATGGTGTGCGTGGTTACTAACTCATGACGTCGCTTCCAATGGTGCGTTTTGATCGTTCGGATCGATAATATATGGGTCTATTTCGCTCTCTTTGGGTGCATTCCCTTGGGACCTATTGATTTGGGTCAATATCACTCGAAAATGTGGTACGATCAGAGAGCGACAAAGGGCGCTCAAAGGGTTGATTGCATCGCATCCTAAGAGGAGGTCATGGCATGAATAATTGGGTGAAGTACGCATCCGTTCTCATTCTTCTTACACTGACGCTTTTGATGGTATCGGGCTGCGGCCTTTTCGGGGATGCCTTGAGTGTATTTCAGGCCCGCGAAACGTGGGAGGGACTCTATTCACTAGAGCCTGGTACGGAGATCGCCATCGTCAACGAAAATGGAAGTGTTCATGTACGCCAATCGGCCACTGCCACCGAATTATCGCTAACGGTAATCAAACGCAGTTTTCAACGGGCGAATCTTGAGGATGTGGAAATCGTGGTGACGCCGGGGACCACGTTTAGGGCGGAAACCATTTACCCCGATCCGCCCCGCCGCTCGGTGGTGGTGGAGTGGGATGTGGTGGTACCAGAAGGCCTAATCTTAAGCGAGGTGAAAACCAGCAATGGGCATCTCGTGGTGGTGGGCACGTCCGGTGATTTGAAGGCGGAAACATCAAACGGAAATCTTCGCTTGCAGGGGATCGATGGTTACGTTCATGCCTGGACGTCGAACGGCCGGGCCCAAGTTCAGGATTGTCGGGGCATTGATCGGGTGAGAAGTTCCAATGGCGGCATTGAGGTGGACGTTCGGGCCATTCGCGATCGGGTAGAGATTTCAACCAGCAATGGGCGAGTGGTGGCCGCGCTTTCTCCGGAATTGGACGCCGCCCTCACAGCCCGGACCTCCAATGGGCGTGTATCGGTGGACGAGGAACTATTGCAAGTGCAGCAACATTCTCAAACGGAGTTTGTGGGCACCATGGGTGCAGGTGATTATGAAGTCTTCCTTCGCACGTCCAATGGCAACATTCGCATTGAAGCCTTGCGCTGATTTACGGGGCATAGGAGCGCCGGGAGAGGTTGCATCAAATGAATCGATGCGAATCCTAAAACCGTTCTTCTCATGGTTTGGCTCCTGACCCGGGGCACGTAGTTTCTTAAGGGACCGAGCGCGAGGATCCTGAGGACGATAGGATGTTTGAGCATTCTCACCAAACCGACCAGTGGAATCCTAATCAACCACCACTGAATAGGTGATGACGGCCCACATCGATTGATTTAGCGTTGCCGTTTCCTGTGGACCCGCGCTTAATGTCGCATCTGCCACATAAGTTCCTTCCGGAATACTTTCGCCACTGAAAAACATAAATTCTCCCGCATCGTCAATGACCACTTCCAAGGGATAGACTAGACCTTCCGGTCCTTCGATGAGGCGGAGGCTCAGTTTCACGGTATCGGGTTGGATGCCGTCTCCCCAACGCCACGGGGTTGGGCTGTTGCCAATGGGTGAGACCGAGATGGCGAGTTCCGCGATGTTTGGACCCTGGATCTCGACGAGCGGTGTTTGGTTCAAACTAGTAGAGTTGCCGGCTCGAAGGGTTCCAAAATCGAGGGGGTGTGTGGTGATGCTCACCGAGGTGTCGGGGGCGACCGCCGCCACGGCATGATCAGCCCGCACCAATCCGTTTCCTTGTTCCCAGTCATGAAGGCCCAAATCCACTGCCGAGTCGTTTAGGACAGAGCGCAGACCGACATTTGAAAGAGCAGGGTCGGTTGCCCATACCAGGGCCGCAACCCCCGCAACATGGGGCGAGGCCATGGACGTGCCCGACTTGGTGCCATAGCTATCGCCGGGAAGGGTGCTCATGATACTGAGACCCGGGGCTATTAACTCAACGGCCGGCCCGGTGCTGGACCAGGACGATGCAAATTGTGCTCGGTTGTCATCGGGATCGGAGGCACCGACCGCGATAACCGAGTTAAATCTCGCCGGATATCGGACATTGTCTTCGATCGATTCCTCACCGGCATTCCCAGCTGAAGCCAAAATCAGATGGCCCGCTGAGTAGGCAGCATCGCAAGCCTCCTGTAGTGTTTGCGAAAAGTCTTTTGCGCCCAAACTCATGTTGATGATCGGAATATTCTGGGTGACGGCCCAATCGATGCCGGCCGCAACCGAGGAGGCCGTGCCGCTTCCCTCATCCTCAAGGACTTTTACGGCGAAAAGTTGTGCGCCGGGTGCCACACCGACGACGCCGACATCATTGTTGATGGCGGCAATGGTACCCGCCACATGGGTGCCATGAGTGTGAACATCGTCCCACCAATTGGTGTCGTCAACGGTATTGATGCCCCCGACCACATTGGCTGCCAAATCCTCATGGAATTTATCAATCCCGGTATCGAGCACCGCCACAGCCACCGGACTGCCGGTTGACGTCCACCAGGTGGGGAAGGGCTCGGTTTCGTCTTCAAAGACGCGATCGATCCCCCAGGGAACGCTTTGTTCAAGCGCATAAACCGGTGTGTCGAATTCGATAAAGCGTATGGACGTGTGTTCGGCCAGGGCCTTTCGGCCCGCTTCTGGGAGGCGTGCCGCGATGACATTGATGATATTGAATTCACGATAGATATCACCACCCAAACCGCGGACCAATTCGGGATCAGGAGGGCCGTGAAACCCGATAAGAAGATCGTGCCTTTCGGGCGGGGCCGCCTGGGTGCCAATGTCATGACTGGAAAACATCGTCATCAAAAGGAAGACGGCGATGGTAACGAGCAGAAAGAAGCGTCGGCTCATTTTATGATGATCTGATGGAACGAACTTGAAGTTGATGGGTTGGACCCCCTTTGCTCATTGCCTGATATCCTTTCGTAACCGGATATTGAGTCTAAACGGACTTTTCCTCATTTCGTCTACCGGCCCAAACGCGCGGAGAGATATCGCGACAAGAATGCGGCGGATTGTGATCGTGTTGCCGCCCGCGATGGATCGAAAACAAATCCGGGTTCAATCTGCGACGGGATGCCCTGGATAATGTCGCGTTCGGCGAGGGCCGCCACGTGACCAACGCCCCAGGAGGGGATGTCATCGGCATCCAGGAAATCGGGCGTGCCGGAGGGGATCAATCCCAAGGCCCGCGACAACATAACGGCGACCTGGATTCGGGTTACTCGTTCTTTCGGACGGAACGTTCGGTCTTCGTATCCTTCGATGAGGCCATAGGTCACGGCTGCTTCGACGTACGGTTGGGCCCAGCCGGAGATCGCATCGGCATCGGCGAAAATAAAGGGCAGTAATCGGGCGATTCTTGGGACTTCAATGCCTGCGGTATCGACCAGCATGCGAGCAAATTGTTCCCGATTAACCATATTTTCTGGTCGGAAAGTCGAATCCGGATACCCGGAGATGGCGCCGATGGCCTGGAGTTTCAGTATGTCGGCCTCGCCCCAGTGGCCCTGGATGTCGGTGAGACGGTCGGCTTCCAGTAAGGTGAACAGGGTTAAGTGGCTTGTCTGGCACGTGATGGTTCTCCGTTGCGGGTCCACAGTGGTGGGAAGGGGGATCCAGGTCTGAAGATCCTCATCGTAATAGTGGATCATGAGATTTTGCAGTTGTTCTTCTGTCACGGTATTCGGGTCATAGTTAAAGGCTAAGGTCAACGGTTGACTAAATCGACGAATGGGTTTACCGTCTTCGTCTGTGACCGTAACCCGAAAGACCCTATTGCCTATTTGAATCCGATCACCGATGATTTGCTGAAGTTCTTCATCGAGATCCGAGTCATACACGATGATCGTCAGATTGGATTTCTTGGACGTTGCCTTTGAAGGTAGAGTCACTTGGATCATACCGTTAACTCCCAGAGATCCACCCTTCTCGGGATCAATGACTACCGTGGCGCGATCAATCTCAGAGACATCCTCTTCCACAAAGTGAGCGGTCAATGCCATGTCATCCATGAGGGTGACTTGGATCTCGTGGGCAGTACCGATGATGTCCCCTGACCAACGCTTAAACTGCCAGCCCTCTGCAGGTATAGCAACCAAGTCTATTTCCGTACCCTCCGGGTGGGATTGGGTACCCACGTAGGGGGTGACGGTACCCTCACCTTCCACGGCAATAGTCAGCTCATAACTAGGTGGAGGTGGTGGTGGAGGAGGCGGAGGTGGTGTCGTGGACTCAATCATCGTGAAGTTCACGGTCTTATCAGCATCAACGACAATAAAGGCACCGAGAAAATTCTCAAATCCCGATCGTTGAGCTCGAAACCAATACTCTCCTGCTCCAAGGTTGAGAGAAGCGATACCAGTTGAATCTGTAGAAAGGGTTTCACCCACCTGCTCTGTCCGAGAAGCATCAGTATAGACCTGGATGGAAACATCCTCCTGGTTGTTCGTCTCTGAGAAAGTGACGATATAGGTTGGAAGCACCTCAAACCATATCTCTTCGGTATCGGACGGAGGGGGTTCCTCGGCCAGAATGACACTTGATGAACAAACCAGAATCAATAAAAGGGTCATAATAAAAAAGGTAAGCCTAATGTAATTTATTCCTAAATTTTTAAATTTACTCATTCAAACACCTCCTGGGCACCATCAAATCCCTGACCTTAAGATGAAGACCTGCGGCGCAAATAACCGGCTCCCAACACGAATGCAACAAGGAGGACACCAACTCCTACCCATGGTAATGCTGCACTGTCTCTTGTTGGGTTATTCTCATCTTGGGAAGCTATTTCTTCCCCTTCTTCATTCTCAACTTCTCCAGGATCATCAGCTTCAGTTCTACCGTCCTCGGTATCTGTATTACTAGTGGCTTCGTCCTCTGGATCCTTGCCATCGGAATTAG
>SLMV01000137.1 GCA_007133365.1 Clostridia bacterium | reverse complement strand
TTGAAATTTGAATCACCCTTCGATAAGCGTCAGCGGTTACACCCAGCCAGCTGACGCTTCATTTTGCCTCCTTTCGTATCCGGCATCTCCAAGCGATAAGCCAGCCAATCTAATGCGCGCTTGCACACGAATGAACGGCTAAAGTGCATCAATCCGGTCTAAAGAGCCCGGAATATTTCGGGTACTATTAGGATGCCTCTCGGTTACTTTGAAGATGGGTTGCGTTGAGAAGCCAAGCATGCGTTGGTGCCTAATTTGCCGTTATGCTTCTAGGGAAGGATGAAAAGAGATGACAGGCCGATCATTATATGCGATAATTTAGTTGATGTGGCGAGTGCCACAGGAGCGGAGTGACAGAAGGACCTGTTTATCAAGCCTCTGTGAAGAACGGAAATACCACAGGGTATGTTGTGGTGTCCAAATATTTTCAACCGTTTCGGCGCATTGTTGACGAATTCTTGGCGTCGAGGCTTGTGGGTTGGCGTTCGTTTGGGAAGTGTCAAATTGATGAAGATCGCAATCATATACGCCTCGGTACATCACGGCAATACGCAACAGATCGCGGAGGCGATGGCTGAAAGCGGTTCCGTTGATCTGTACTCGCTTTCCGAAGCGCCGGATTCGCTTTCCTCCTACCAACTTGTGGGCTTTGGATCAGGCATCTACGTGTTTCGCATGCACCAGAGATTGATGCGCTGGATCAAGCGTCGATCCACCTCGGGCCAGTGCGCCTTTTTGTTCTCCACGCGAGGTACCCGGTATTTTGACATTTATCACCGTGTCGCCCGCCAACTGATTACATCTCGTGGCTTTTCCCTTTGTGGCGAGTTCTCGTGCCGTGGCTATGACACGTTTGGACCGCTGTCTCTGTTGGGTGGGATCAACCGCGGACGTCCCAATCAAAACGACTACGCGCGCGCTCGGCAATTCGTGCGGCAGCTGTCGAAAGAACGCTATGCCAATGCGTCGGTGCTTAGATCCGTGTGTGACGAATCCTAATTACCACCCAAGAACGGCACCATCGGTTCGGGGTTCCGTTCCTCCGGCCAAGACGCCGTTATCGAGTTGCCAAATGATTTGTCCTCTTCCAAAACCACCAGCGCTTAGGGCCCAGGAAATGTCATGTCCGCGTCGGTCGAGGGCAAGGGCAATGTGTTCGGGCACGCCGTGTTCAAGCCGAATCTTGCGGCCCGACTGCCACTGCCACCTCGGAGCGTCCAAAGTGGCCTGCGGATTTAGTTTGAAATCGATTGCATTGCTAATTACCTGGACATGACCTTGAGGTTGCATGAAGCCGCCCATGACGCCAAAGGGCCCAATGGGTCTTTCGTTTTGCGTCAAAAAACCCGGAATGATGGTATGATAGGTCCGCTTGCCAGGTGCCAAGCAATTGTCGTGCGAAGGATCTAACGAAAAGTTGGCACCTCGATTTTGTAGCCCGATTCCTGTTTTTGGAATCACAATGCCGGAGCCGAATCCCATATAATTACTTTGGATTAACGAAACCATGTTGCCGTCACCATCGGCGGTGGCCAAATACACGGTTCCCCCTTGGGGGAGTGATCCCGGGGCGGGATCGAGGGCGTCACGATTGATCAAGCGCCGGCGTTCGTCGGCATAAGCGTCAGAGAGCAGGTCCGCCACGGATACACTCATCCTGTCGGGGTCCGTAATGTACTTCATCCCGTCGACAAAGGCCAGTTTGAGCGCCTCAATTTGGTGATGATACGTCCTGACGGTGTCTTTCTCCGACAATTCAAAGCCTTTTAAGATATTGAGCGCCATTAAAGCGACGAGCCCCTGGCCATTCGGTGGCATCTCCCAAACATCAAATCCTCGGTAATTTATGCCAATCGGATCCACCCAATCGGGCGTATACTGTTCGAGGTCCGAAGCGCGAAGATAGCCCCCGTGTTCACGAGAAAAGGCATCGATTTCTTCCGCCAATGGACCGCGATAAAACGCTTCGGCACCGGTTTCTGCAATGAGCCGCAAACTCTCGGCATGTTCCGGCGATGCCCACATTTCGCCGATGCCCGGAGCCCGCCCTTCGGGTGCGAACAGGTCAAAGAGGGGGTCGAAGGCGGGTCCCGACACGTGACGACGATAACGCAGAAGGCTTCGCTTCCAGGCATCGCCCAAAATGGGGGAGATGGGAAAACCGGATTGAGCGTAAGCGATGGCCGGAGTCAAGGTTTTCGTCAGCGAAAGATTGCCAAATCGTTCCGATAAAGTGGCCCATGCCGCGGGTGCCCCTGGCACCGTGACGGGATCGAAACCAAACATTGGCATTTCGCTAAGGTTTCGTTTGGTCAAATCTTCCAGTGAAATCTCGGCGGGTGCCGGCCCGCTCGCATTTAAGCCATGGAGCCCTCCTTCGGTCCAGATCAAAGCAAAGGCGTCACTTCCAATGCCATTAGACGTTGGTTCGACAACGGTTAAGCAAGCAGCCATGGCGACCGCAGCGTCAATTGCGTTACCGCCGGTTTTTAAGATCTCCAAACCGGCACTTGCAGCCAAGGGTTGTGAAGTGGCAACCATGCCGTTTCGGGCGAAGTGCGTGAACCGACGAGAAGAATACGGATGGTACAAGGAATCAAAGTTCATAACGTTGGGCCTCCTCAAGGCGTTGTGTCTTCAATAAAGGTTTCGCTATCGTCAGAAAAATCCCTTGAGTTGGTTCGGACATCTTAAAAGAGCGGACGGGAATCCGAATAGCCGGTGGGACGAAAACAATCGACTGTGTTGAGACACGGTGGACCATGGTATGCTGATGTTGACGGCTGATAAATCGGTAAATGAAGAAACAGATCCATTAAGTTGAGTCTCGAGATCAAGGAGAGACCCCAATGCATGCTCATTTCTATGATTTGCTTCTCGCGCCGTTTGAACGTCTTGCGATTGGCAAGTGGCGGCGGTCCCTTTGGCAGCGGGTAACCGGAAGACGAATACTCGAAGTCGGGGTGGGAACCGGTCGGAACATTCCCTACTATCCCCAAGGAATCAAGGTCACAGCAATTGACCGACATGCCGGCTTTCTCGCTCGTGCCCACCGGCGAAAAGCGCGGTTAGGGCATCCGGTTGTTCTTAAATGGGGAGATGTTCATCGGTTACCGTTTGATGATGAAGTTTTCGATTGCGTCGTTGCTTCCTTTTTATTTTGCTCGGTGGAATATCCGAATGTAGGCATGCGAGAGATCCTACGGGTGCTTCGTCCAGGAGGCCGATTCATCGTATTGGAGCATGGGCGTGCTTCCGGTTTACTAGGTCGCTTCATGGATATTCTCGCCCGACCTCTGTACCGCTTAACGGGGGATCATATCGGACGTGATGCGACTCAACTTGCTCGGGCTGTTGGATTTAGGCGCCTAGAAGTAGAGCCCGTCTGGTTGGATGTGATTAAGATTATTCGCGGGGAAAAGCCTGGAGTTGGCGGATTTGAAGATAACCGGTGACTCTGCTGGTCGAAAAGGCCAAGAAGTGTTTGGGCTTGGGTGCTGAAAAAAGAGTGGTGCCGGCCGGTCAACCAGCTGGCACCATCAGTTGAGCAAGATGTCAAGTATTCTTAGTTGACGGGTTGTAAAATCTCGATATCGGCCTCTTCCATTAGAGCCTGAATCTTGCCCTGAACCGCCTGATTACGCCGCTCCTCTTGAATTTGCAGCTCCAGTTGCTCTCTAATGTCTTCCAGCGGCTCGGGATCCTCGGTCATTTCTTTGTATTGGTCATACCTTGCTTCCAATTCATCCGCGGTAACTTCGAGATCCTCATCGGAGAGTTCCCCCTCCAAATAGTCTTCAACGAAATATTCGATCAAAAGATTGTTTCGAATCCACTTCCGATGATCATCGATGGTTAGGCCCCGTTCGGCCAACTGGGCTTCGAGTTGCTCCTTGCCACCCGAGAATTCTGCCAACTCCGCCAATTCCTCATCAATTTCCTCTTCGGAAACCTGAATGTCCTGCTTCTCTGCTTCTTGGACCACCACTTCAACGGTAATCAGCGTCTGAAAGACTTGTTGTTGTATTTGGGAAAGCATCTCGGGTTCAATTTCTTGTCCTTGTGCCTCAAATTGGGATTTAAAGACGTCCACTTGTAGGTTAAATTCACCGCGCGTGATTTCCTGTCCGTTGACCGTGGCTAGGGTATCGCCCGGAGCACCGCGGGCACCTCCAAGCTGCCACGCCACCGTGCCGCCAGCCAGTGCCACAACACATACGACGGCCACCGCCCATTTGACACTGCGTTGCTGCAAAAATCGTCTCAACT
>SLMV01000028.1 GCA_007133365.1 Clostridia bacterium | reverse complement strand
TGCCCGGTTGCCCCGCGATTTCGGGAAGGGTACCCAAAAGTCGGAGGAACAGGCCACCGGGTTGGGAACTCAAAATGGCAGCGGCATCCGCTCGTTTTTGGGCGGCTTGCTTTTCACCTTCCGCTTGGATAACGATGGCTCGCCGCTCCCGCTCGGCGGCGGCCTGACGCGAAATGGCTTGTTGGAGTTTGGAGGGGATCAAAACGTCCTTAATTTCCACGGCCGTTACCTTTACTCCCCAAGGATTGGTCGCCTCATCGAGAATTTGTTGAATTTGCAGATTTAATTTATCCCGTTCGGCTAACAGCTCATCAAGCTCCGCCTGACCGGAGACGCTTCGGAGGGTGGTCTGGGCTAGCTGCTCGGTGGCTTTCATGTAGTTTTCAACGTTGACGATGGCGTTGTCGGGATTTACGACTCGATAATAGGTGACGGCGTTGACACTGGCGGTCACGTTGTCCCGCGTGATGACTTCCTGCGTGGGAACATCCATGGTGACCACGCGAAGCGGGACCCGGTAGTATCGGTCAACGATGGGGATCAGCAGTACCAACCCCGGTCCGCGGGAACCGACTAATCGTCCCAGCCGAAAGACCACCAGGCGTTCGTATTCCTTCACCACTTTGATTGCCATGTACAAAACGATGACGATGACCGCAATAATTGCAATGGTTGGTTCCATATAACTTCCGGTCTCAAGGAATTCCATTGGATTCCGGTCGCAAGGTCAGAAACTCCTCAAACTCACTCCTTGGCCCGGAAGTGTCACCTCCAATCTAAAAGATCAAAGTTGGATCTTCATCTAGGCTCCGGCGTTGGCATCGTTTTGGCTGTCATCGATTATCTTCACGATCAACGTCAGCCCTTCCTGCTCCAGCACTTGCACCGTTGTACCCCGTGGAATCGTCGAACCGTCCGCCGTTTCTGCCGACCAAATCTCGCCTCGCATTTTGACCGAGCCGAATGGATCTAGGTCGTTGACGACGGTCGCCCGCTCGGCGGGGCGGAAGAAATCGCCGCTATCTTTCCACCGGCGACGGGATTGAATGACCAAGGTGACGATCAGCGCACTCAAAGCCACGATGGCAATGGCGACCCCAATGGCGGTGCTTCGGAAGGTGGCGTACCAATCCGCTGCCATAAACGGTTCATGCGGGAGCAAAATGGCACCGAACAAGAGACTTATACCTCCTCCCACACCGAGTATCCCAAATCCTCCGGTGAAAAGCTCGGCCACAATCAACCCAAAACCCAAAAGCAAAAGGATGATTCCTGTGGTGTTGGTATCAAACATGCCAATACCGTAGATGCCGAGGATCAATAAAATGGCACCGATTGTCTCGGGCACCAGAGTACCCGGCATCCCGAGGCCAAAGTAAATGCCCAAGCCGCCTGCCATGAAGAGCAAGAAGGCGATCTGGGGATCACTCACCACGTCTTGAAAACGTTCACGGGTGTTCATTTCGGCGGGCGCCAGGGAAGCATCGTCGGTGGATAAGCGATACGGAATGCCTTGCTTTTCCCCTTCCCATCCGTCAATTTGACTCAGGAGGTCGGCGGGACCTGTTGCCAGGAGATCAATGATGCCGTCTTCTTCGGCCTGTCGGGCATCTAAACTCAAGTTTTCGGTGACAAAGCGCTCTGCGATGTCTCCAGGGCGCCCCTTCTCTTCGGCGATCGCCCGCATTTGACTGGCAAAGAGGTTGATAGTCTTTTCATCGGCATCTTGGGCACCTTCTGGGGACAGGGTGATGGGCATGGCGGCGCCGACCGCAGTGCCCGGTGTCATGGCGGCAATATCGGCGGCCACCAGGATGAAGGCACCGGCGGAGGCGGCGATCGCGCCTGATGGCGAGACAAAAATGACGATCGGAATGGACGTTTGTTCGAAGGCTTGAACCATCTTTAACGTGGCATCCAACAGTCCGCCTGGGGTATTGAGGAGGATGAGGATCGCCTCGATTTCATCGGGATCCGCTTCTTTGATTTGTCGCTGAACGAACGTGGATTGTCCCGCGGTGATGGGCCCATCAATATCGAGGGTCAAAACGTTTCGTGAGGGATTGGTCCCACTTTGGGCAGTCGCAATCAGCGGGAAGAGCCCGATGATCAATCCAATGATCAAACAAATAGCGAGTACGCGTTGATTCATCGCTGGGATCCCCTCCCTTTCTCCTGTTGAATCGATTCTGCTTCCGACCAACTTCAATGATGATGAAATGGTCGGGTATTGTTTACGATTTGCTGCCGAAATGGCATTATTGAGAATTTCGGGATTGTCGCTCAAGTTCCTCTTTGTGGATTTGACGGGTCCCTTCTTGACACGGTGTCGGGCTCACTGGACTGGGTTTTCAACGACTCATCAGCAGGGGGCGAAGGCCATGATTGGATATGGATGTCGCGCTGAGGAAAGGGAATCCGAATGTTGTTTTCGATAAAGGCTTTATAGATGGCCCGATTGACGTCGCTGATGATCAGACCTTTGCGATGGAGTCGCGTGCGGGTCCAAATGCGAAGCTCTAAGTTAAGGCCACTCTCACCGAAGGAGATGAAGCGGGCGCCGGGTGCGGGATATTCGAGGACATCGGGGATGTCCTGAGCAGCTGCTTCCATCACCGTCATCGCCCGATCGATGTCGCTGCCGTAGGCGACGGAGACGGAGACGCGGAAGCGAATACGGTTTTGCTCCTGACTCCAGTTGATGACCCGATCCGAGATAAACTCTGAATTGGGAACAATGATGTCAATATTGTCATTGGTCTCAATGGTGGTGCTCCGGGCGGAGATCTTAATGACTTTGCCGTGGAGTCCGCCGATCTCAATCCGATCGCCGACTTTGATGGGGCGTTCGAGCAAAATGACCAGGCCCGATACGAAGTTGTTGACGATATGCTGCAGTCCAAATCCGATACCGATACTGAGTGCGCCCGCGATCACGGCGAGGGTACTGAGATCAATGCCTGCAACATCGAGGGCAATGAGGGCACCCAAAAGCAACACAATATAACTTGCGCCGGTGGCGAGGGCTTCACGCACACCGGTTTCCATTGGAATTCGAGAAAGGAGATAGCGCCGAAATACCAACCGCGAATAGCCGGCAACCATAAACACCATGATGAGCAAAATGATCAAGAAGAATATGTATTGAAGCGAGAGGGGCTGTTCACCGATGAATAATAAAGGGCGGGCCAAAATGTCCGAAATCCAAGCCATGACGCCGCCAAAGGCCCACACTAACCATTCCCGTGCAATGGCAAGGGGTGGTAAATGGGCGGTGGCGAATCCGAGAGCGACGATCCAGACGACAATTCGGAGCAAACCCAAAAACCGACGAGACCAAAGCAAAATGCTAAAGATCGAGATAAAACCGAGAAACCGCTCCCGTGGCATATGGACCGCGAAGCGATCAATCGCCAACATCCACCGGAAGAGCAACACATAAAGCCCAAGTGCAGTACCAAAAGCAATAACGGTTATGAGAATGCCCATCGCAAGAGAAGGCTCCAACGTCATCTTCACACCCTTCGATTTAAGGCTTGTTCCTATTTTATCTTTTCGGTTTTAAGCCCGGCGATACCTGCTTTATGAATCATTGCACCGCCGGGCGATGCCGGACGATTTGCCTTCCCTAAAAGGAGGGGTCGATTGGGTAGCGGCGGAGCCGCAAGGAGTTCCATACCACGTTGACGGAACTCATGGACATGGCAGCCACACCGATCATGGGATGTAAGAGTCCAAGCGCTGCGAGCGGGATGGCAATCCCGTTGTAAAACCAAGACCAGAAATAATTCTGCTTGATCTTGGCAAACGTCGCTCGCGATAAATTGATGGCCGTGATAACCGCACGGATATCGCCTCGAATCAGCGTCACATCCGCGGCTTCGATGGCGATGTCGGTCCCGGTGCCGATGGCAATGCCGATGTTTGCTTGCTTGAGTGCGGGAGCATCATTGATGCCGTCCCCCACCATGGCAACCAACCCGTATTGATCTTGGAGTTCGGATACCGCCTGGACTTTGCCGTCGGGGAGGACATTGGCCAGGACTCGGGTGATTCCCACACCACGGGCAATGGCCTCGGCCGTCCTTTGATTGTCCCCAGTAATCATGGCGGTCTCGATTCCCATGGCGTGTAAAGCCGCTATCGCATCTTTTGAATCCTCTTTTAAGGTGTCGGCAACGGCGATAAGGCCGGCCAATTGCCCATCGATGGCCAAATACATGGGGGTTTTCGCTTCGCTTTCGAGCTGGTTTACCTGCTCTTTTAGCGCCTGGGTATCGATGCCGGATTCCTCGAGCAAACTGGCCTTGCCGACGAGAAC
>SLMV01000197.1 GCA_007133365.1 Clostridia bacterium | reverse complement strand
TCGCGTTACAGTGGGCTTGTGACATATTTCACAAGCACGGAGGTGCTAATCGTGGTTCACGTTTCTGTATGTGTGGGGAGTTCCTGTCACGTGAGAGATTCCCGGGGCGTTATCGAGGCACTTCAGACGACGTTACGGGCATATGACCTTGACGAAAGTGTTGACCTTCGTGCCGAGTTTTGTCTCGGGAACTGTGTGGAAGGCCCAAACGTTCGGGTGGAAGATGAGGTCATCGGACCGGTCCGCACTGATACGGTCGAAGCGTTCGTTGAGCAGCACATTCTTCCGAGGATTAGGAAGTAGGTGGAGAGAAATGGGTGTCATCGTCACGAGTGATGCGCGGTGTCGGGATTGTTACAAGTGTGTAAGGCATTGTCCCATCAAGGCCATTCGAGTAGCCGACGGGCATGCCGAGGTATGGGATGAGCGATGCATTTACGATGGTGCCTGTTTAAATGTTTGTCCGCAGGAAGCGAAGCAGGCAGCATCCCATCTCGAGCGGGTGGAAGATTTTCTGCAAAGCGGTTACCCCGTTGTTGTAAGTCTGGCGCCATCTTTTGCGGCCATTTGGCCGGGTCAGTTTAACGGCCTAGCCGCTGCGCTTCGCGATTTGGGATTTTACGACGTACAAGAGACCGCCGTTGTCGCCAGTCAGGTTGCTCACGAACATGTAAAAGAACGGGAGATCCGAAGACAGGCGAATGGGCCCTTTCCGCTAATTACAAGCAGTTGTCCGGCCGTTGTTTCCCTGGTGGAAAAACACTATCCCCAAGCCATTGAACTCCTTGCCGACGTCGTCTCTCCGATGATTGCCCACGGGCGGTTGCTTAAACAACAATTTGCCGGGGCGGTTCGGGTTGTTTTCATTGGGCCTTGTGTGGCGAAAAAAGATGAATTGGCACTCGAGACTCATCATGGCGCCGTGGATGCCGCCCTTACTTTCTCCGAACTAAAAGCGTTGGGTGAAAAATATGATGTTGCGATGCCTGGTGATTCCAGTGCCCCCGCCCCTCGAACTCTGGCAAATCCCGTTGCGCGGCTTTTCCCCCTTGAAGGAGGATTGCTTCGGACTGCTGATGTCGATGTGTCCATGATGGGACTTCTAAGCGGCGACGTCCGACTCATCAGCGGGATTGAACGATGCATGGCGTTTCTAGAAGAGGGGGCATCCCAAGGTGATCAGGCAGCGATCGTCGAGCTGCTTGCCTGTGAATCTGGGTGTATCGGAGGACCGTTTATGGATCTTGATGAGCGGTCTCGAACCGACCGGCAAAACCGTGTGCTCAATGAATATCAAACGACCCAAAAGGAGTTGGAGGCGCCGATTACGGTTGATGCTAACAAGATGAAACGCCGCTATCGAGCGCGGCGGCAACTCTCGGAACCAGTGGGAGAAGAACAACTGGCGCTGATCTTGTCACAAATGGGAAAAGAAGAACCCGAGGACCACTTAAACTGCGGGGCCTGTGGTTACGATTCTTGTCGTGAAAAGGCCTTCGCCGTTTATCAAGGTGCTGCGGAAGTGGAAATGTGCATCCCCCACATGCGAAAACGGGCCGAATCGTTGGCCAATGTCATCATGCACGAGATGCCCAACGGCGTCATCGTAACCGATCGGGATTTGCGCATCGTGAGCATTAACCCGGCGGTGGAGCATATGTTTCACTGTCGTACGGAGCAGATGAAAGGTCGAAAATTGGGATATCTCATCGATCCTAAGTATTTTCGTCAGGTATTACAAGCCCGAACGATGGCAATTGTGGACGTCGACTATCCGTCTTATAACCTTCAGACCAAACAATACATTTTTCACGTCAAAGGACAGGATTTAGTGATCGGGATTTTCGTTGATATTTCCCGAGAGGAAAAGCATAAGCGTGAACTTCAGACGCTTCAGAAAGAGTCGGTCATTCGCGCCCAGGAAGTTATCGACAAACAGATGCGCGTTGCCCAGGAGATCGCTGGCTTGATGGGCGAGACCACCGCGGAGACCAAAACCTTGCTCACCCAATTGATGCAGGTGATCCAAAATGAGCCTCACTCGGACACATAGTCTATTTGTGGAAAATGGCGTCGCACAGGTTGCGAAATACGGCGAGGAATTGTGCGGCGATACCGTGCGGACGGTGCGCACCAGCGATTCCCTCATCTGTGTCTTATCCGATGGTCTCGGCAGTGGTGTGAAGGCGAACATTTTGTCCACGCTCACCGCCAATATTGCAGCCGAGATGCTTCGCTCGGGTGCCAGCCTCGAAGACATGATGGAGACGATTGGAAAGACGCTCCCGGTGTGCCAGGTACGGCAAATTGGCTATGCCACCCTTTCTGCGCTGGAGATAGATCATGACGGACAGGCGTTTGTGGCCGAATTTGATACACCCGCCATGATGATGTTTCAGGGATCCAAGGCCTTTGCCATCGAGCGGACGAAACGTCAGGTGGGACCTCGAGAGCAAACCATCCGGGAGGGCCACTTCTGGGTCCAGGAGGGTGATTTTCTCATCAGCGTCAGTGATGGGGTGATTCATGCCGGCATTGGAGGCAAATTGCGGTTGGGACTCGGAGCTAGTGGATTACAAGCCTATATAGAGCGTGTCATCGATCCGAAAATGTCGGCTCAGGATTTAGCGGATACAATTTTAGGCCATTGCCGCCACTTATACGATAACCGTCCGGGCGATGATACCACCGTTTGGGTGGCCAAGGTCCGAAAACCACGTCGCTTGCTGGTTGCGGTGGGTCCTCCCCGGTATCGGGAGTTGGACCAGGCGTTTGCGCGTTCAATCAATCGCTTTTCGGGCGTCACAGCGGTTTGCGGGGGCACGACGGCCAAGTTGGTGGCAAGTCAGTTGAATCGCGAGGTGAGCGTGACCCTGGATGAGATGAGGCCGGGACAACCGCCCAAAGGAACCATTCAGGGCATTGATTTTGTCGGAGAAGGCATTGTGACGCTCTGTGAGGTGTTAGAACGCCTAAAAGGTGGCCCCGGGGATCCGGGTTCACCGGCCGGTGAACTCACGGGAATGCTTCGCTATGCCGATTATATTTGTTTTCACGTAGGGCGGGCCATCAATCCCGCCCATCAAAATCCCGAACTTCCCTTTGACATGACGCTGAAACAGCAGGTCGTGGGTAAGATTCGTCGGGTTTTGGAGGCAAAAGGGAAGACCGTTGAAACGGTCTATTTTTAACCAACCCAAAGGAGGGACGAAAATGACCAAAAACATGGCGCCTGAGGAACTCTCAACATCGAGGACGTTTGCCCAGGTCAATGAGATTCTCGACAAGCACGAACGGAATCCGAGATCGTTGATTCCCATACTTCAAGAAATCCAAGACGCTTATCGCTATTTGCCGACGGAGATTCTCGCTTACGTGGCCACAGTCCTGGGGATTTCACCGGCTCGCGTGTACGGTGTCACAACGTTTTATTCTCAGTTTTCCACCCAACCGAAAGGGAAATACGTCATTCAGGTGTGCGACGGAACGGCTTGCCACGTACGAGGATCAAATCCCCTCATTGAAGCCGTTGAGAAAAGGCTGGGACTCAGTGAAGACAATCGGACGACGGACGATCTACTCTTTACGCTCGAGACGGTTTCATGCTTGGGCGCTTGCGGTTTGGCTCCGGTGGTTGTTATCAACGAGACCGTTTACGGCGAGGTCAGTGTGGACCGAATGACGGAAATATTGGCGGAGCTTCAGTCGGGAGAGGAGTGAATAACGATGGTAAATGTGGCGGTGCTTGAGCAGATGAAGGAGCGCTTTGAAAAACGGCAGGAGTCGGAGCCGATACGGGTTTCCATTTGTGCCGGCACTGGATGCGTGGCAAGCGGCTCTCTCGATGTCATGGCCCAGTTTGAAAGCGAATTAGAAAAACACGGACTAAGTGGCGATGTTCAAACGATGGACGATGGATGTAACGGTCGGGTAGGCTTGAAGAAAAGTGGATGTCACGGTTTTTGCCAGATGGGACCGTTGGTGCGGATCGATCCTAGTGATCAACTGATGGTCAAGGTGAAACCGGAGGATGTCCCAACCATCGTCGAAGCGTGCCTAGTAGGCGATGGGCGTGCACCTGAACACAACCTCTATCACCATCCCCAGACCGAGGACGTCTACCTTAAAGCGGGCGATATCCCGTTCTATCAGAAGCAGAACCGGGTGACCCTCAAAGATTGTGGCCACATTGATCCCGGTGATATCGAAGAATACGTGGCATCGGGCGGCTACTACGGCCTCGTAAAACTTCTGGCTGATTATACCCCGGAAGCGGTGTGTGAACTGATTAAAGAATCGGGGATGCGAGGTCGTGGCGGTGGCGGATTTCCCACCGGTATGAAGTGGGACTTCACGCGTCGAGCCGTCGGTGAAAAGAAATACGTCGTTTGTAACGGAGATGAGGGTGATCCCGGCGCCTTTATGGATCGAAGCATCATGGAAGGCGATCCTCACCGCCTCATTGAAGGCATGGTTATCGCCGCCTTTGCCGTCGGAGCAGATGAAGGACTTATTTATGTCCGTGCCGAGTACCCCTTGGCCATCGCGCGACTTCGACAAGCCATTGAAGCAGCCCGTGCCCAAGGCATCCTTGGGAAGAATATTCTCGGGAGTGACTTTTCTTTCGAACTTCGAATCAGCAAAGGAGCGGGAGCTTTTGTTTGCGGAGAGGAGACGGCCCTTATGGCGTCTATAGAAGGACAGCGAGGCATGCCCACACCCAAACCTCCCTATCCTTCCGACAGCGGATTATTTGGATGTCCAACCCTGATCAATAACGTTGAAACCTTGGCCAGCATTCCAAGCATTTTGGCAATGGGTGCCGATGCGTACCGGACCCTCGGGACGGATAATAGCCCTGGGACCAAGACGTTTGCCATTACGGGCGATATTGCCAATACTGGATTGATCGAAGTGCCAATGGGAACTCCACTCGAAATCATTGTTTTCGAGATAGGTGGTGGGATTCGAGAAGGGGGCGAATTTAAGGCGGTTCAGATTGGGGGGCCCTCCGGTGGGTGTTTGACGAGCGAGCATCTGACGTTGCCGCTTGATTTCGATTCCTTGGCCAGTGTTGGCGCCATGATAGGTTCCGGTGGTCTTGTGGTCATGGGTGCGAGTACCTGCATGGTGGAAGTGGCGCGCTTCTTTATGAAATTTGCCCAAGAAGAATCCTGCGGTAAATGTGTCCTTTGTCGTGAGGGCACTCGACGGATCTTAGAAATTCTTGAGCGAATTGTCCAAGGGCAAGGCGAGATGGCGGACCTTCAGCGTCTGTGGGAAATCGCCCCCCTCATTCAGGCCGGATCACTTTGCGGCTTGGGGAAGACGGCGCCCAATCCCGTCCTGACGACGCTAACCTATTTCAATGATGAGTATGAGGCGCATGTGATCGACAAGACTTGCCCGGCCGGGGTTTGCCAGGCGCTCAAGCGCTTCTGGATCGATCCCGCCCTTTGTAAGGGATGCAGTAAGTGCGTGCGCGTGTGCCCGGCCAGCTGCATCCACGGAGAGATTCGAAAACCCTACACCATTGATGAACTTGTTTGCCTAAAGTGTGGTGCTTGCGTCGAAACGTGTCCCTTTGATGCCATCAAGGAGGTGTCGTAAATGGGTGAAATCACGATCAACGGACGTCCCATAACGTTTGAAGAGGAAAGTAACGTACTGGAGGTAATCCGAAAGGCCGGGATCGAGCTGCCAACGTTTTGCTATCATTCGGAACTTAGCGTATATGGTGGTTGCCGGATGTGTGTCGTTGACATTGACGGCATGGGGGTGGTGGGCGCTTGTTCGACAGCGCCTCGTGATGGGATGATGGTTCGCACCCATACCCGTGAATTACGCGACATCCGAAAGCTGGCGGTCGAGTTACTGCTTGCCGATCACGATCGCGAATGCACCACGTGTGAAAAAAGTGGGGGTTGTCAGTTGCAAAGGTTGGCGACTCAACTTGGGGTCCACGAGATCCGGTTCGGAGAGCGCGACATGTCGATGCCGGTTGATGACAGCAACGCAGCCATCCTCAGAAACCCCAATAAATGCATCTTGTGTGGCGATTGCGTACGAATGTGTGAAGAAGTGCAAGAAGTCGGCGCTTTAGGGTTTATTAACCGGGGGTCAAACGCGATGGTGGTACCGGCTTTTGAGAAGGAAATGGGCGATGTGGAGTGTGTAAACTGCGGTCAGTGCATGGCCGTTTGCCCCACCGGTGCACTCGTCGTAAAATCGGAAACCGATCGTGCTTTTGAAGCGCTCGCGGACGAAAATAAGACGGTCATCGTGCAAATCGCGCCCGCGGTACGGGTCGCGATTGGCGAAGCCTTTGGATTGCCCGCCGGCGATAATTTGTTAGGCAAGTTGGTGGCGGCGCTAAAGATCTTAGGTGTCGATAAGGTGTTTGACACCAGTTTGGCTGCCGATCTTACCGTCATCGAGGAAACCCAGGAGTTTCTCCAACGGCGCCAGGCCGGAGAGTCAGCCCCTATGTTCACCTCGTGTTGCCCGGCTTGGGTGAAGTTTGCCGAGTATCGACATCCGGAGATGCTGTCAAGCTTGTCGAGTTGCCGATCCCCTCAGCAGATGTTCGGGTCCATGATCAAGCGATACTACGCCGATATGATTGAAGCCAATCCCAACGACCTTTATGTCATTTCAATCATGCCTTGTACGGCGAAAAAGGCGGAAGCGCAGCGGCCAGAATTTGTCCATAATGAAGTTACGGATGTTGATCTGGTCTTGACCACCCAGGAGGTGGCCGCGATGCTCAAAGAAGTGGGACTGGATCTCGGACGCTTGGAGGTGCAAGCGCTCGATAGCCCATTTGGTTTTGGCACGGGAGCGGGTGTTATGTTCGGGAACAGCGGCGGAGTGAGTGAGGCGGTGCTCCGACATGTGGCCGATCATTTGGCCGGGGAAGAAAAGCCGGTTGTGGATTATCCACAAGTCCGTGGCGATCAAGGGATTAAGCCGATTCGAATCAGCGTGGGCGATAATACGATCCGCTTGGCCGTCGTACATGGTTTAAAGCAGGCCCATCAAATGATCGAGCGAATCAAAACGGGCGAAATCACGGTTGATCTCGTTGAAGTGATGGCTTGTCCCGGAGGATGTACCGGCGGGGCGGGCCAGCCCCAGCCCGAGAGAAGGGACACTAAGTCTCAGCGTGCACACGGACTCTATATCAGTGAAAAAATGACGCAGTTAAGAAAGTCCAGAGAAAACCCAATCCTCCAAACGCTTTATGACAATTGGTTGGGCGAGCCGGCGAGCCCGACTGCACACGACGCCCTTCACACCACCTATCAGTCTCGGCGGCGCATACTCGGTGAGGAGATTGCGCTAGAGCCCGGTGAACAGCTGGAAGTTCAGGTGTGCGTGGGAACATTTTGCTATTTGCAAGGATCATACGACGTGCTGAGTCAATTATTATCAGAACTCGAAAGCGAGGGGCTTGGCGAGGCGGTCAACGTTCGTGGCACCTTCTGTTTTGAACAATGCCAAGGTGGACCTTCGGTGATGATTGGTGATGAGATTCAAGCCCGAGTGACGCTTGAACGTGTTCCTGAAATGATGGAAACGATTCGCGATCATTTGTCCGGGACTCCTAAGCGCCTTGATTGAAGGGTGAGACGAGATGGCAGGAACAGGTAGAATACCCAAACCAACACTGGAGCGTTTGCCGCGGTATCTTCGGGTTCTAAGACGGTATCGTGAAATGGGGCAAGGGGAGACCGCGATTGCCTCCCGGGTTTTAGGATTTGAGGCCGGGATTGAGGAGTTTCAGGTCCGTAAGGATCTGTCATATGTACCGGCCCGAGGATTGCCAAGTCGCGGGTATCAGGTAAGCGAGCTGGAAGAGTCGTTGGACGAACTCTTGGGGCATGCTACCTTACGAAATGCTGCGGTCCTTGGTGCCGGACGCTTGGGGGCTGCCTTAAGTCAATATGCCCACTTTCCGCTATATGGATTTAAAGTTGTGCTTCTACTGGATAAGGATGAAAAAAGGGTGGGACATCCGGTCGGCCCGTTTACCGTTCAACATGCGGATCGCATGCCGGCTTTGCTTTTGCAACACAATGTATGCCTCGGTATTATTGCGGTACCCGATACCGATGCGCAAGAGATGGCGGACCGGTTGATCCGGGCCGGTGTTCGGGGCTTATGGAACTTTGCCCCGGTTAAATTAACCGTACCGTCCGGAGTGTATATAAGAAATGAAGATCTTGGTATTGGCCTGTCCTTTCTTTCGTATCATGTAAGATAGCGGATCCACGGTTAATGTAAATATAGGGGAATCAAGTCGAACAGGCTCTGTAAATGATGGGTAAGGCCCGGATGACGTCCGGGCCTTTTCTTAGTATCCTTTAAAGGAACCGTTTTTTAGAATCGAGAAGCAATATCTATTCGGCTTAAAAAGTAGGACCCTTGATTCGTCCCGGTCGGTTATTCTCATTTAAACAAGGAGGTTTCGATATGAACCGCGTCGAGAAAGCACTTATGCACGCCTTGTTCGTTCATTTGCACCATAATATTGATCAGGCGATTGATTTTGGTATTTTCGAAAAGCTTAACCGAGAGGTGAGCAAGATGTGGCCGGATCACTTGTTGGTGGGACCGGATGCCAACGATGATGCGGCGGTGTTTCGCTTGCCCGAAGAGGGTGTGACGATGGTGGCCAAGATGGAAAGTCACTGCTCACCTTGTGTGCCGCGACCTTATGATGGTGCTGCCACCGGGGCTGGAGGCGCCATGCGGGATGTCGTTGCAATGGGGGCACGCCCTCTGTTTTTGCTCGACTTTATCGGCACTCGGCCCTTAGACGAAGAGGTGGTGGTTGGCGCTTGTGGTTTTGACGGGGAATGCACCTGCGGTGATTGTGAAGTCATGACCAGCGGTGATCGAGTGAATCTCCTGGTGTCAGGAATCCGGGACATGTGTCGGACGATGGATGTGTTCGTGGTAGGAGGTGGCCTATCCACTTCTTTTAGTGACATCGTGCCGGCGGTCGTGGTGGCGGTGATTGGAAAGCTCGTCACAGAAGAGCCCTTGACCAAACCGGCCAAAACAGCCGGTAATCAGGTGATACTGATCGGCGAGACAGCCGACGATGGTAATGACACGCTTTATCGGGCGGGACTCGTGGATGAAATGCGTCCGGCCGTTGCCCTCTTTGATCAAGAACGCAGAACAATGGATGCGGCCTTAGCAGCTATGAAGACAGGCAAGATCCGAGCGTGCTCTGATCTCGGTGCCGCGGGCATTGGGGCCGGCGTCAGTGAGTCCGTGCGTTTTGGTGGTCTGGGCGCTCAAATTGACCTGGCCAAGGTGCCGACCGTCCGCGATGATTTGACCCCCGAAGAAATCCTAATTTGTGAAACCCAAGCGCGCATGATGTTTCAGGTTGCTCCGGTTGATGTAAAGGAGATCCTCGAAGTGTTGACGGAAATGAAGGTGCCGGCGGCGGTCATTGGGGAGATTACCGAGGCTGAAGAGGCCGTCTTTCATTATGAGGGAAGCGAGATCGCCCGCATCCCCAATGTGCCGGACACCAAAATCTTGGAGCGTCTCGGCGGATGAGTTGCTGATCGCTTTTTTTGCCTATGTTGATCGTAGCATCTCCGAGAATCCTTCTTTAGCATTTAGAGCCATCATCAGGAGGCGACCACCGTTTGAAGGAAGGATCCGCGGCTGCCGGCAGCCGCGGATCTTATTAATTAAGGGTCTAAGGTTTAGACCTTTGACGGATCCGTATGTCGAGATTATTGAGAGAAGAAACCCGAAAAGGGGAATGATTGAGGGAGGTTTTAGAAGTTTCGGGTTAATGGATAGTATTCGTGAATATGTCAGGTCGTGAGTGTCATGAGCCAATAGGACCTTGCCAAAAGCGATCCTTAAACGGTGGATCGATCTTGCATGCCAGGCGATTCCGCTGAACTGGCACGAATCGAAGCGATTATCGTGGCTTAGAGCAGGTGGTGATCACCAGAAGTAATTTGTTGCCTGAGAAAAGCCGGTGATGTGTCATGTGTTGAACTCAAATCGAATCTGAAAGAAGGGTTTATGCGGAAGCGGGTCCTCTTTAAACCAACAGCAGTGCTTGCATCGAAATCCTAATTGAACGAAACAACGATAATAGAAATGCAAAATCCATATGGAAGTTATCCTCATTAATTTTGCTAATAAGTAATCGATAAATTGTTGGATTATAGCCAAGGATGGATAGAAAATGATGAATAGCGTTTGATATGACGTAAAACGGACCCATTGGATGGCGTTTCTCGTTTCGATTCTCGATAAAATGTACGTTTAAGGGCAGGATTCTCTTCCTAGACCTAGAATCAAGATGTACAATGGCTCAGACGTGCAGCTTGTCCGTTCACAAGTTGAAGGGTTAGCGATGAGCCATCGAATTCGAAAGGAGTGACAGGATGCGACGTTGGTTTAGCATCGTCTTAGTATTGGTATTGGTGGTGAGTCTGGGCACACTGATAGCGTGTGCACCAGATACGGAACCGCCACCGGACGAAAATGATGTGGATGATCCCGACCCAGATCCCGTGGATCCGGATGAACCTCAACGTGTGGTGATTGGTCAGGAATCGGATGTCCGCTCATGGGATCCCCCTCAGGACTGGATCAGTGCGGCAGAGTGGATCACCCAAAACGCGTATGATTATCTATTCATTCGCAGTGCAGAGGGTGGAGAATGGATTCCAGAGCTTGCTTATGATTGGGAAGTGATTGATGACCTTACGTTTCGCTTTTACCTCGAAGAAGGCGTGGAATTCCACGATGGTACCGAGTTAACGGCTGAAGATGTGAAGTTCCACTACCGCCGGATTATTGAGGGGACACGCGACGAGTACATTGTAACCGATCAGTACGATTGGATCGATGAGATCATCATTCACGATGATTATACGTTCGACGTTGTCGCAGTAGAACCCAACTCCTTGTTCTTATGGCAGTTGGCCCAAAAGAACACCGGCGCGGGCATTGTCAGCAAAGACTACTTTGAAGAGGTCGGCCTAGATGGTGTCCACCGTGAGCCCATGGGAACCGGTCCCTGGACGCTGAAGGAATGGGTTCGGGATGAGCATGTGCTTATGGAGCGAAATGAAAACTATTGGCAAGAAGACAAGTTCCCAAACTATGAGGAGCTGGAATACCGTGTTATTCCCGAAGCGTCGACCCGAGTTGCTGAACTGCTAACCGGTGGTGTTGATATCATTACCGAGGTGATGCCGGAGGATAAGGATCGGATTGATGAGAATACTGGTACTGGGACGGAATGGGTTGACTCAGAGAGAGGCCATATGTTGAGTGTTCGGACTGGAGTACGATCGTATGAGGACTATCCGGAACCAGATTTTGCTGGAGATCCCGACGTCGATCGAACATTCGCGACGGAGGACCCCCGGGTCCGAAAGGCGATTGAACACGCAATTGACAAATATGCCCTGCAAACCTTGACTGGTGGAACAGGTGAGGCTTATCGCGCCCGTGGTCCGTTTAAGCCTTTGCCGGAAGCGCAGGACGCTCTCTACGGTCCCGATGCCAATGTTTATGATCCAGAGAAGGCAGAGGAAATCCTTCGGGATGCGGGCTACGAACCAGGCGAACCAACGCTGGTGATGCATTCCTCCGAGTCCTGGCCCCACGGCGACATGTCGCGGGTGATTGCCGATATGCTGGAGCAGGTTGGCTTTGACGTTGATCTAAACGTGATGGATCATTCAACCTGGCAATCCGATGTTTATCTGCCAGGACGAACCCAAGAATTGAACCTGCTCTCCCTTGGCGGACAGATGAATCCGTACTTCTCGACCAACCAGATCCATTATGACAACGTTCACAGTTTGCCACCGGATCCCGAGCTGGACCCGGATTTTGAAGAGCAGACGGAGGAAATCAATGAGTTGCTCGAATATGCGTGGACCGAAGTTGTCGATGACGAAGCCAGAATCGAGGCTTATCATGAGGCAACCAAAATAGCCGCGACCGAGCGCTACGCAAACTTCATAGGTCTCTTCCAAACGAGTGTTCTTTATGGCATCAGTGATCGGGTCAATGTGGAGCCCCGCCACGACCTTGAACTTTGGGGCTACGACATTGAAGTCGTTGAGTGATGGTTGACCGAGGGAATTAGACGATGCGCAGAACGAATGGAGCACCGTTGACTGTCAGTGCCCCGGGATGTCCCGGGGCACTTTACGGTTATAGCCGTTATAAGGCAATGCTCAGGGGCTTTCGGTGGGGCGGAATATTCTTTAAGGCCGACTCGTGAAACTAAGATAATGCAATCTAGAAGTCGGAGAATCATCTCAGACCGAGTTATGCCAAGAGGCGGGAATCTACCAGAATCCGGGAGTTGATTAAATGTATTGGGTCCGTGATCCAAACAGCCGCCCTGCGGAAAATCGTGTTATGGCACATGGAGTGTTTATTCTAATCGTTTTGGGATTGATCAGGAGCGAAGGCGATTGCTAAGATGGAACCATATATCCAAATTTGCGGAAGAATGTAGCGGATACCCCTTATGACCACCCAAAACCTAAACTCTGACTGATATGACTTCCGTTTACTCCCCAATGGCTCTCTCCTCCTCATAAAAAGAATGCTACGACGGACTCCTCATGGTTAGCGATACCAGTGGCCCGAATTATGAGGTGCAGGTTCCAACTTTCGCTCAAGCCAAAAAATGATGGGAGCCCATAGGGTTAGGAAGCGGCAGATGCCTTTAGGTTTGGCGTTAATCGCCGATTATCCAGATTATTGCGCTTGCCACGTAGGTGAAATTACCTATGCCTCACTGGGAGTTCTCCATTCGAGAAAATCGTCAACGATAAGAGTGTCAACGGGTAACGCGCCTTCATGATACATGATTTGTCACGCATGGCAAGACTTTCCTCGGTCTGTTGCGGAGGATTTCGTTGCTGGTTGTAATTGCTGAATAATTCCTGGAATATTTCGCCCGTTTCTTTCACGTAAGAAAGCACTTTGGCTTCTTATGAAATAATCTATCCTAAATTAACCCACCTTATTCATGCGGTAGTAAGTGAAAATCGGTATTCGGGATCGACGATTTTCTTAATGCAATATTGAAAGTGAAAAACGTAAATAAATACTATTACAATCATAACTCTATATCTCGTATACCGAAATATTGTGATAAGCAGGAATTTTCGGTCGACTGTCGAAAGTATATCGATATGGATGACCTCATTATTGCCGATAAAGGGTCATCTGATCTTCGGAAGGAGTGAAAGCATGAATAAATGGATCAGGCTCTCACTGGTATTAGTTCTTGTGATGAGTTTGGCAATGGTTGTAGCTTGCGGCCCAGCCGTGGATCCACCAGATGACAATGATGTCGACGTGGATCCGGACCCAGATCCAGATCCGGTGGACCCGGATGACCCGCAACGGGTCGTAATTGCCCAGGCGACGGATGTTCTTTCTTGGGATCCACCTCAGGACTGGATCAGCGCTGCTGAATGGATCACACAAAATGCTTATGATTATCTGTTCGTTCGTCACCCCGACGGAGGGCGTTGGGTTCCGGAACTAGCAAAGGAGTGGGAGGTTATTGATGATTTGACCTTCCGTTTCTACCTCCATGAGGGTGTCTTGTTCCATGATGGTACGGAACTGACGGCTGAAGACGTGAAATTTCACTATCGCCGTATTATTGAGGGAACCCGTGACGAATATATTGTGACGGACCAGTACGATTGGATCGACGAGATCATTATCCACGATGATTACACATTCGATGTTGTATCAAAAGAGCCCAACTCCCTGTTCCTCTGGCAACTTTCCCAGCAGAACACCGGAGCGGGAATTGTCAGCAAGGCCTATTTTGAAGAGGTTGGCCTTGACGGTGTTCATCGTGAGCCCATGGGAACGGGTCCGTGGTTGAAGAAGGAACATGTTCGGGATGAACATGTGCTCTTTGAACGCAACGAAGATTATTGGCAAGAGGAAAAGTTCCCGAATTATGAAGAACTTGAATATCGGGTTATCCCAGAAGCGTCGACGCGCGTGGCCGAACTGATTACCGGCGGTGTCGACGTCATCTACGATATTATGCCACAAGATAAAGACCGGATTGAGGATAACGAGGGTACGAGTACTCAATGGGTGGATACTGCGCGAGGACACATGCTCAGTGTCCGGACTGGGGTTCGATCATACGACGACTACCCGGAGCCTGACTTTGCGGATGAGCCGGAGCTTAACCGGACGTTCCTGACGGAGGATCCCCGGATCCGCATGGCGATCGAACATGCCATCGACAAATATGCTCTGCGCGAACTAACTGGTGGGACCGGTGAGGCTTACCGAGCCCGGGGACCGTTTGCTCCTCTAGAAGAATCACAGCCAGCGCTTTACGGACCGGATGCTCAGGTGTATGATCCGGACTACGCCAGCGAGCTCATCGAAGACGCTGGGTACGGTCCAGGTGAAGCAACCTTGGTCATGCACTCGTCTGAGCAGTGGCCGCATGGCGATATGTCACGGGTCATAGCCGATATGCTTGAGCAAGTCGGATTTGATGTTGACCTTCGCGTCATGGATCATTCCACGTGGCGATCGGATGTATATTTGCCTGGACGGACCCAAGAACTTAACCTGCTGTCACTAGGTGGGCAGATGAACCCGTTCTTCTCGACCAATCAGATCCATTATGACAATGTTCACAGTTTGCCACCGGACCCGGACATCGATCCTGATTTCGAACAGCAAACGGAGCGTATCAATGAGTTGCTCGAATATGCTTGGTCCGAAGTTGTCGATGAACAAGCCAGAACCGAGGCTTATCATGAGGCAACGAAGATTGCGGCGACCGAGCGGTATGCCAACTTCATTGGGCTTTTCCAGTTGAGCACGCTGTTTGGTATTAATGACCGGCTAGATTATGAACCCCGGTATGACATCGAAATCTGGGGCTATGATATCCGTATCGCTGAATAAGTAAACGTTTGGGGTAGACTAACGCGATGCAAAAGGCCGGGCGCCGATATCGACGCCCGGTCTTTGATCGTGTGCCCGGCATGGGTGATAACTTGGCGGTGAGAGTCCGCTATGGGCTTGGCAGTGGGAACCATTAGCCAAAGGCAAGGGTGTCCGCCGTGAGGTGGAATCTGAAGGAAGCCGGAGGCAAAACCGCGACCCGAGGAGCACGAATCCGGGACGAGGCGTGACGGGCTGGGCGAGTCTGCCCAACAAGACGAAGCCCCATATTGGCCGAAGGTCCGTTGCGTAGACAGGGCGGGTGTGCGGGGAAAGTATCCGTTCTTACCCGGGGAGGTCTGCCGCATACGTCAGCGATGATAACCCGCATCGAGAGGCGCGGCTGAGGCGGCAGAAGTCAGCAAAGGTAATCGTACGCAGGAGGAGTCGTCTTCATAGGGTGCGGAGATTGAGGCACTGCCAACCGAAAGGGGCAGTCCTGGCTGGGCCCACGTAAGTTTGGACAACGAATCCTGGCGGAAGGACCGAACATGTATGAGGGGATGGAGTCCGTGAGTTCGCAAGATGGACAGAGACAGCAGAAAACTCCCCATGGAGCCGACTTTCAGGAGGAGGCGGTGAATCCGTCAGGGCCTGGAGGCGGGCCGAGTTCATCTTCGGCACGAGAGGAAGATCCATCCC
>SLMV01000162.1 GCA_007133365.1 Clostridia bacterium | reverse complement strand
TTTTGCTGGAATATCTTCGCGAAACACAGCGAGGGGCGGTGGGATCGTTGACCACCTTGCGCACTTATCACTTGGAAGATGCACTTCTGATCGATCCGGTGGCCCGCCGTACCTTAGAAGTCACGCAGCCGCTTTTCCCCGACCGGCGGGGGGATACGCTGCTCGATACGATGGATCGTACCCGGACGCCGATGGGCGGCCGGATGCTTCGGCGCTGGATGGAGCGTCCTTTGGTGGAGGTCGATGCCATTCGCGCCCGACTCGATTTGGTGGATGTGCTGGTGTGGGATTCCCTACGCCGCGAACAACTTCAGGATGCTCTTCGCGACATCACCGATTTGGAACGGCTGATCGGCCGGGTTGCCTACGGAAGCGCCAATCCACGTGACCTCGGTGCTTTGGGGCACTCGCTCGGGCGCCTCCCGGCCATTTATGACATTATGGCCGATGGACCGGACGAGGGTCTTTGGGTTGAACTTCAAAATCGATTGGATCCGCTGGAAGATGTGGCCGAAGCCATTCAACGCGCATTGGTGGAGGAGCCCCCGACGACCTTGCGAGAAGGCGGCATCATCCGTGACGGATATGACGAATCGATCGATCAGTTGCGAGCGCGCGCCCGTGAGGGACGCGAATGGGTCGTGGGGCTGGAAACGTGGGAACGAGAGCGCACCGGGATCAAATCATTGAAGGTTCGTTTTAATAAGGTATTTGGTTATTATATCGAAGTCACCCATGCCAATCGGGATCGAGTTCCCGAGGATTATATCCGAAAACAAACCTTGGTAAATTCCGAACGCTACATCACACCCGAATTGAAAGAACGAGAAGCCGACATCCTAAACTCCCAGGAGCGACTCAGTGATTTGGAGTATAAGGCCTTCATCGAGCTTCGCACGTGGTTGTCACAACATGCCGCTCGCATTCAAGCGACGGCGGATGTCCTGGCCCAACTCGATGTCTTCGTTTCTTTGGCCCAGGTGGCCGTTCGCAATCGGTATTGCTACCCGACGATATCGACCGATCGGACGATTCAGATCAAAGAGGGACGGCACGCGGTGCTGGAAGTGAGCGATATTGGGGAACCGTTCGTGGCGAATGATTGTTTCTTAAACGAAATCGATCATGCCTTTTTGCTCATCACCGGCCCCAATATGTCGGGTAAATCCACCTACCTCCGACAGGTGGCCCTGATTGTCATTTTGGCGCAGATGGGATCCTTCGTCCCGGCGACGAGTGCTCACATTGGAATCGTGGATCAAATCTTTACCCGTATTGGTGCCGCTGATGATTTGGCGCGCGGTCGAAGCACGTTCATGGTGGAAATGACGGAGGTGGCCGCCATTTTAAACAATGCGACGGATCGAAGCCTTTTGATTTTGGACGAGGTCGGTCGAGGAACGAGCACCTACGATGGGATTAGTATCGCCTGGGCCACCTGTGAATATTTGCGGACTGCCCCCCATCTCGGGTCGCGGACCCTTTTTGCCACCCATTATCACGAATTGACTCAATTGGCCGACTATTGTACCGGTATTGTGAACTATTCCGTCGCGGTGCGCGAAGAGGGGGAACATGTGGTCTTTTTACGAAAGGTCGTGCCCGGCCCGACTGATCAAAGCTACGGCATCCATGTGGCACGGCTTGCCGGTCTGCCGCGTTCCGTGGTGCATCGGGCCTGGGAATTGCTCGAAAACCTCGAAGCGACGTCGGCGCTCCCGAGTCCGGGCGAGCCCAAAGATCGTGGCTTTTATCAGGCTTCGCTATTTCCCGTTGAAAACGAGGAGGACGGTCCATGATGAAGGCACGCATTCGCCGGTTACCGAGGTCGTTGATCAACCGGATAGCCGCCGGTGAAATTATTGAGCGCCCGGCTTCTGTGGTCAAAGAGTTGGTCGAAAACTCGTTGGATGCCGAAGCTACGCGCATTAAAGTTGAAGTGGCTCAAGGTGGCATGGAACGCATTGCGGTTCGCGATGACGGTTGGGGCATGGTGGAGGAGGATCTCTCCCTTGCGGTTCAACCTCATGCCACCAGCAAATTGGCCTCCGTCGATGATCTTTCGGCCATCGAGACCTTGGGGTTTCGCGGTGAAGCCCTTGCGAGCATCGCTTCGGTGTCGCATATGGAGATCTTTTCCCAGACGGCAGGGGCATCCTCCGGACAGGTGCTGAAGTTGGTGGGGGGGGAGCCGAGATCGTCGTTTTCCCAGGCGGGCACCCCGGGTACCTATATTGAGGTCAAACATTTGTTTTTCAATACGCCGGTACGCAAACGTCAGCTACAACGCCCTGCGACCGAGATGGCGCACATCACAAAGTGCGTCCGCGAGTTGGCGCTCGCCCACCCCGAAGTATCGTTTCAACTGAGCCGAGAAGGAAAGGAAGTGCTTTTCACATCGGGGCATGCCACCCTTGACCAGACCATCGTCGAGGTGTTTGGACCTGATGTAATGTCGGAACTCTTGCCCATCGGACGCCCCGACGGGGAGTTTTCCGGTTTTATTGGCAGTCCGAATTTGGCGCGGTCCCGCCGCGATCGCCAGTTTTTTATATTGAACGGGCGCGCCATCCATCACGTTGGGCTGCAGGTGGTGGTGGAACGGGCCTTTGAGGGTTTCTTGCCCACCCGCCGGTACCCGCTGATCATTCTTCAACTGCGATTGCCCCCCCAACGGGTGGACGTCAACGTCCATCCGACCAAGCGAGAGGTCCGCATTGCCCAGGAACGCGAATTGACCGGGCGTCTCTACCATGCGGTAAAGCGAACTCTCCTCGGCATGTCCCCGCCGGAATGGGACCTCCGATGCCAATCTGCGGGGGATGCGGTGGGCAGGTGCTCGGAGGGGCGTGCGAGCACATCTCGAGAATCGCAAGTGAGGTATCAGCTGAGTTCAATCGATGGGGGTGATCACGGACGGGATGAAAGCGGAGGACACCCCTTACTATCGGAGCAATTGGTGGTTTTGGGGCAAGTGGATGGCACCTATGTCGTGGCCCGCGGTCCGGACGGATTGTACGTCATCGATCAGCACGCTGCCCATGAACGCGTCTTTTATGAAAAGAGCCTAGACGCCTTGGACAATGCCGAACCGGCCCGTCAAGTCTTGACGGCGCCCTATGCCTATGAGGCATCGCCAGAGGAATTTGAGACCTGGTTGGAAGCGGGAGAAATTTTAGAAAAGATGGGATTTGAGGTGGAACCGTTTGGGGATCATACCCTGCTCATCCGTGCCGTACCGGCCTTAGCGGGTGAAACGTTATCGCCCGCCTCGCTGGGTGATGTGCTGGTGCGACTTGGCTCGGAATCCGCTGGACAGGATCCGCATCATGCGGCTGCGGCGTTGGCGGCGTGCAAAGCATCCGTGAAGGCCCATGACCCATTGAGCGATGTGGAGATGCGCGAATTGCTAAAGGCATTGGGGACGACCAACAAACCCATGACCTGTCCGCACGGACGTCCGACTGTCGTTGTGTTGAAAAAGGATGCGATCGACCGATTGTTTCGCCGATGAGGGTGGAGATACGATGGTAGATAAGATTGTTGTGGTCATGGGCCCCACCGCGGTGGGAAAGACGTCAATGGCGCTTGAGATCGCCCGTCAATACGCGGGGGAGATTATCTCGGCTGATTCCATGCAGGTTTATTGTGGTATGGACATCGGCACCGCCAAGCCATCCCGAAAGGTCCGAGACGAAATTCCGCACCACTTGATTGACATCATAAAGCCGACGGAGACATTTAGTGTGGGGGAGTTTAAGGCGCGGGCCCGCCGGGCGATCCAGGCGGTGATCGAACGGGATTGTCTCCCCATCGTGGTGGGTGGGACCAATCTTTATCTCCATGCGCTGTTATACGATTATGAACTTGCAGAAGTGCCGGCGGATCCCGAGCGCCGATGCGAGTTGATCGATTATGCCAAAGAGCATGGCACCGATCGGCTCCATGATTGGCTCCGGGAATGGGACCCGCCCAGCGCTGCCACGATTCATCCGAACGATCTTCAGCGGATCGTCCGGGCCCTGGAAGTGCAGGAAGTGACCGGTTGGCCGATGTCAAAATGGAAACGGTGGGACGAACCGCGTCGTGTTTACCATGCGCTTAAAATTGGCCTTTTCATGCGACGTCCCGATCTATATCAACGCATTAACCGTCGGGTGGACTGGATGTTGGAGCGCGGATTGGTGGCGGAGGTTAAAAGACTACTAGAAACTTACGGTTTTTTAGGTCCCACGGCGGCGCAAGCACTTGGTTACAAAGAAGTGCTTCGTCATCTGGAAGGTAAGATCGACCGGGCGACTTGCCGTTCCCTGATGCAACGAAACACCCGCCGGTT
>SLMV01000153.1 GCA_007133365.1 Clostridia bacterium | reverse complement strand
TGATGGTTTGGGCTCGCGCTGCGAATATGCAGCAGTGGGCGGCCAGCCGCGAGATTCGACTTCAGATTAAACGTCGGTTGAATGAAGCCGGCATCGAAATCCCCTACCCCCGTCGCGTGGTAGTACCGGCAAGAAAGACCAAGATCATCGATGATGAGGAGGAGGGAGCCGAATGAGCGAACAACGACCGGGCGTATCGGTTGGGGACGTGGTGACGCTGAAGAAGACCCATCCTTGCGGTTCACAGGAATGGGACGTGCTTCGGGTGGGGGCGGATTTTCGGCTTCGATGCCGGGGTTGCGGGCGTTTGGTAATGCTCCCGCGTTCGAAAGTTGAGCGACGGATCAGGAGGGTCAGGACGCCGGAGGCGTAATGATCGACTTCAAAGGAGGCCGATGTGTTGCAAGTTGGTATTGTGGGATTACCGAACGCGGGCAAATCCACCCTGTTTAATGTGGTCACCGGGGCAGGGGCCGAAACCAATGTTTACCCGTTCACCACGGTCGAGCAAAACGTCGGAACGGTGGCGGTTCCCGACGAACGCTTGGCCCCATTGAGGGAAGTTTTGGGGGCGAAGCGCGCCGTTCCAGCGACGATCCGCATCGTGGATATTGCCGGGTTGGTACCGGGAGCGAGCCGGGGTGAGGGCTTGGGCAATCGTTTTTTGGGCCATATCCGTGAAGTTGATGCTATTGTCCATGTTGTACGTGCCTTCGAGCGAAAGGATGTGAGCCATCCCGGCGGTGACGTATCACCCAAGCGTGACGGTGCCCTGGTTGAGACGGAACTTTTGCTGGCGGATTTCGCGACCGTACAAAACCATTTAGAGGCGACCGAACGATCGGGAAAAGGAGGAGACCCCCAGGCAAAATCCCGAACCGTCGTTCTTGAACAACTCAAACGGCGATTGGAACATGGAAAATATCTTCAGCGTCAGAATCTGTCGGACCAGGAGCGGGAATTGGCGCGAGAACTTCGGCTCCTAACCCTTCTTCCCGTGTTATATGTGGCCAACATTGGCGAATCGGGCGCGGCGGGCGATTTGGATGACCTTCGGTCATGGGGCCCCTTACTTGAGATCTGCGCCGGATTTGAGGAGGAGCTGGTGCGTTTATCCCCGGAGGAACAGGCATTATTTCTCGAGGATTTGGGTTGGTCGGAGACCGGGCGAAACCGATTTATCCGAGCGGCCTTTGATTTGCTTGGATTGCTGATCTTTTTTTCCGGCAACAAGAAGGAGACCCGGGCTTGGTCGCTTCCGAAGGGCGCAACGGCTCTCGAAGCGGCGGGCAAGATTCATTCGGATATGGCACGCGGATTTATTCGGGCAGAGGTGATCTCAGCGGATGAACTCATCGCGGCGGGTTCGCGGGCGGCCGCACGTTCTGAGGGTCTTATTCGAAGTGAGGGGCGCGAATATGTGGTTCGTGATGGAGACGTCATTGAAGTGCTCTTCAATGTTTGACGGATCGTAGGCTTTGCGAATTTGTCTGATTATGGGGTGCGCTTGGTGTGATTGCAGGGGCAATCACCGGGTGATATAATACCGGGGCATGACCATCAGACCGCAAACCGAAATTGCTTCACTTCCTGCTTTACCTAATGAGGGTAGGGCCATTTGACCGAAGGAAGGAGGATGACACACTTGGAATCCCGCAAATATGAGTTGATGTATATTATTAAACCCGACGAGGATCCGGAGCGGATCAGTAGCCTCGTAAGCCGTTTCCGTGAGCTCATTGGCGAGCTTGGAGGGGCGGTCGAAAACCTTGACGAATGGGGCGATCGGCGACTGGCATATGAAATTGACGATTATGTTGATGGCTATTATGTCGTCGTGGAATATCGTGGAGACGAAACCTTAAATCAGGAACTGGAACGACGCATCCGATTGGACGAGGCCATCATGCGCTCGATGATCACGCGTGTTGAGGAATAACGCTACGGGGAGGGAGCATTATGTTAAATGTTGTGGTCTTGATTGGTCGTCTAACGGCGGATCCGGAACTTCGCTATACGGTTAACGGTACGGCGGTTTGTAATTTTCGATTGGCCGTGGACCGCCCCTTTACGAATCGAGAAGGGCAACAGGAAACCGATTTTATCGATACGGTCTGTTGGCGAAATACTGCTGAAAATGTGGCGAAGTATATGGAGAAAGGCTTGATGGTGGCGGTGCATGGCCGAATGCAGATTCGCCAATGGGAGACCCCTGATGGCGAACGACGACGAAAAGCGGAGGTGGTAGCGGAACAGGTTCGCTTCTTAGAATGGCCGGACGATCGCGGGCGTAGTTCATCAGACCAGCCTGCATCCGGTGCGGAAAAAACGGATGATTTTGAAGATTTGTTCGATGATGATATCACCAAAGATGTTCCATTTTAAAAGAATAAGGAGGTGACAAATCAAAATGCCCCCTAAGACGTTTCGGAATCGACGCCGAAAGATCTGTGCTTTTTGTGTCGATGATTTGCACAACGTGGATTACAAAGACATCGGGCGATTGCGCCGCTTTTTGAGTGACCGCGGAAAGATCCTACCCCGCCGGGTGACGGGCAACTGTGCCAAGCATCAACGTCAGTTGACCCGAGCCATAAAAAGGGCACGTGTCATGGCATTGCTGCCGTTTACGGTTGATGCGTAGTTAGACGCCCGAGGAAGCAATCAGAGGTCGGACGGATCGCATGCCTTGTCGTTGCTTTTGAACGATAAGACAGTGCGATGCCGTTTTCAGCATGTTTTTCAAGGGCAGTGCCAAGAATCGGGAGCGATCCCACAAGAAAGGGTGTGAGTGCCGATTACGCAATACGGATCGGGCTCGTCAGTACGACCATTGGCTGAAAGCGCACTGCTGGCAGCCATTACAGTGCTTTTGATGTTTCTGGGTACCTTCTTGCCCGTGGCAGGATTCGTCATTGCCCTCTTATGGCCAATCCCGGTGATGGTCGTCATTTTGCGTCACGGGGTTCGTTACGGCACCATGACGGTGCTCGTTACGGTGGCTTTGGCGGCGATGTTTCTCGGCGTTCTCCAGGCGCTTTTTGCCGGAGTGGTCGTGGTCGGCATGATCGGTGTCGTCTTTGGTGTCGGCCTTCGACTCCGTTGGAGGGCGTTTGCCTTAATGGGGGCTGCCACTGGCGTCATTGCCGTTTCCTTCTTTTTGACCCTCATGGTGTTTGGGCCCTTGATCGGGATTGATTTGATGGACCAGATGCAGACCTTGATGGCGCAAAGCATGGACACGGTCGTGACAATGTATACGGCGGCCGGGATTGATCCGGAGGTATTATCAGAAACCCAGATGCAATTGGGCCGGACCGTCGAACTGATGCAAGTGGTCTTTCCTGCCGTCCTTATGATTTCAGCGGCTTTCTATGCACTTTGGACGTACGGAGTGACCCGGTTGACGTTGCCCCGGTTGGGCTATCACGTGCCGGCGCTACCGCCGTTTGCGAATTGGCGTGCTCCCTACTGGGTGGCGATCCTATTTTTAGGTGCCTATTTTTCGCTGGCCATGTTAGGTATGGAGGCACAAACGTACCTCAGTTTGCTGGCAGAAAACATCCTTTTTCTGACCAACGCAGCCTATATGATCTTCGGTGCTGCGCTTTTGTACTTTTTGTTAAGAAGGGTCATTGCTTCGCGGTGGTTTGCCGGGATTCTGTGTGCCTTGTTGGCGGTCAATCCGTTGGGTGTTATCGTTTTGCCGCTGGCAGCCATCTTGGATTCCGGATTGAATTTCCGCCAATATTTTCGCACCGAAGGAGCAAACGATCAGTAACTTGACCCCCACAAAGTAGAACGGGAGGCGAACGTAATGAAAGTGATTTTATTAGAAGATATCGACCATTTGGGTGACATGGGTGAGATCGTCGATGTCGCTCGGGGATACGCGCGCAACTACCTCATTCCTAAAGGATTGGCTCAAGAGGCCACGCCGGAGCACATGGCGCGCCTAGAAGAGGAAATGCAACGCCGACGGGCGATGGCCGAGGAGAGACTTCGCGAAGCACAGGCCCAGGCTGAGCAAGTGGAAGGAACGCACCTGGAAATGAGCGCCCGCGCGGGCACTTCGGGTAAGTTATTCGGATCGGTGACGTCGAAGGATATCGGCGAGGCATTGGAGGAAAAGACGGGGATCAGCATCGATCGCCGGAAAATTGAATTATCGGAACCGCTCAGGGAGACGGGCGATTATGAGCTGACGGTGGTGCTTCATCCCGAGGTTCGGGTGAGCGTTCAGGTGAGCGTGACCGCCCAAGAGTAGGGGCGATTAGGGGAGAGAAGGAGATTAGATTGAAATGAACGCACTTGTTGATCGTGTACCTCCCCAAAATGAAGACGCCGAACAATCCGTATTGGGAGCCATGCTGCTCGATCCCGATGCCATTGTTGC
>SLMV01000213.1 GCA_007133365.1 Clostridia bacterium | reverse complement strand
CTCAATATAGTCGATGATCGTCGGTTACGCTTAGGGCCACCACCGGAGCGCTTCGTCAATAATCGGCCAGAAGCTTGGACATTCCAATCCTCGGCGCCAGGCAGCGCTTCCCGCCAGATGGTAACGATGAACAAGATCGAGACGGGCCCTGAGCGAATGTTCATCTTCAATCCAAATTTGATAGTGACGGTCATCTTCTTCGTATTTCAGATAATGCTGGCCCGAGCCGTCATCCCAAACAACGTCCTCTTGGTAAGTGGCGATAATGTCCTGCTGACGGGCCATGCCGATCGCATGGCTTTTTAAGCGTTTTTGATCACCCTCAGTCCATTCTTCCCAGATGCGCGTGTAAAAAGGTATCCCGAGGATGAGTTTATGGGCCGGAATTTCTTCCAGTACCTTTTGGAGCCCTCGCTCGACCCATGGGAGGCTAGCCACGGAACCCGCCACTGGCGAAGCAGCATAATGTTCGTCGTAGCCCATTAACATGACATAGTCGACAATGTCAGCAAGTGCGGGTCGATCATAGCACATAGACCAGGTCGGACTCGTTGAAATCATTGTGACGTCTATGGAGATGGTCAGGCCCTCTTGATGGGCAACCGGTGTCAACTCACGCATGAATTGGGTGAGAAGATCACGGTCTTCATAATAGACATTTTCGAAATCAATATTAATGCCATCAAGATTATAAATGCTGGCAAACGCGAGGAGTTGGTTAATCATCGTCCGACGTGTTTCACGGTTTGCCAAAACCCGTGAGGTAAGATCCGGATCAAAGGAATTCGATGCCAACCCCCATACCAGCATACCTTGTGAATGCGCCCATTCCACATAGCGCCGCTCTGCCTGATTATGAAAACGTCCCTTTTCATCAGCTAGCGCAAACCAGGTCGGAGAAACAACATTAACACCTGGTAACTCACCAATTGTTTCAGGGTCGGGCGTCTGACGGCTCACGTGTTCCCAAACGAGGTTGATGCGCTCACCTCGGGCCCTTGGGTTTTGGCGTGATATCGCTTTCGAAGATGTGGGATCTGCTGTTTGCTTATCTCTTTCGAATCGTGTCAAATTGCGAAGCTGAACATCCGTTTGCGGTAAGTAACCCAGCATGCCTTTCGCCTGAATTAATAGCCACCCGTGTTCTTCGCCCAGAATTTCGATTGAATCACCAATTTCTAATTCCTTGAGAATCGCCGATTGTGGATCCGGTGCGGCCCGAACATAAACTTTAGGTGAACCCGTTCTAAGGACGTGGCTCCACCGACGCAGTATCTCATCCAAGAAAGTGCCAGCGGGATATGCGGCCTTGATCACAACGCCCGTTGCAATCGGTTCACCTCCTGTTCGAATCAATACGCGTCGAGTCTCCTCATACGTTTCAAAGCACAGATTCGTCAGTTCGGAAACGAAATCGGAAGGCAGGTGGAACTCACCCGCCACCGTTTGAGTCGGGACTCGTAATTCCAACGGTTCCTGGTTGATGTCTATTTCTGAGCTCGGTGTCCTCATCTCGATCACGTGATCCGTGCTCGTCCAAATCAAGACGGATGCTTCTTCCGACTCTTCAATGTGGATTGGGACATCATAGTGCTCTTTCAATATTGTGACGGGTATATAGAGTTGTTGATTATCAAAATAGGGCGGTGAACCGGTTAAGACTTCATTTCCAGCCACGAATTGATAACCCGGATCGGATCTTGTCTGGATCATTTGATTAGGCCGCGTCATCTGATAGAGCAACAAAAAATAGGTCATGAGCACGATGACGGCCAGAGCAAGTGCTGAGAAGGCAATATTGAACAGGACACCACTTTGGCTAACCCGTCTAAGTTTACTTGTCATGCCGGCTCGATCCTTACACATATCAAGATATCCTCACTTGTCAGCTATTCGCTTCCATGACCTAATCCCTGATTCCGCTACCTATCCATTATACCGCTTTTAGGGCCCGATTCGGTTCTTATCTTATTTCTTGAAAGGGTTAAATTCGGAAAACCCCCCTTGACTCGTACATATGTTCGATGTAGCATAGTGATAGAACAAATGTTCGAGGTGATAATATAATGGATCATCGAGGCTGTTATTTTTCAACATATCTTGTCATCGGCGCAATACTAATCGTTGTTGCTTCCACGTCGTTTCTCCTCTCCCCTTCCGTGTTTGGGGGCGAAAGTGAAGCCCAATACATCGAAGTGACGGTCGCGCGCGGGGATTCATTGTGGAGTGTGGCAGAAGCATTTAGCAATTCCAGTGATATACGCCGAGCGGTGTATGAGATTCGGCAAGTTAATGGTTTAGAATCTCCAAGTCTTCAACCTGGACAGGTGTTGAGAATCCCGGTGGATTAAGTGCAATGAATCGAACAAGTGTTTCCATGGGCCGCCGGTTCGTGGTATACTGCATAAAAATGGCAGATGCTTTAAGGAGGCGGTGTCATGCAGATGGGCAAGCTTACCAAGCGACAGCATCAGGTGCTAAAATTTTTAGCGGATAACCTGGCAACCTACGGATACCCTCCAACGGTTCGAGAAATTTGCACGGGTGTCGGTCTAAAATCTCCCTCCACCGTTCACAGCCACCTTGCAAGTCTTGAGCAAAAAGGTTATATCCGGCGGGATCCGAGTAAAGGTCGAGCAATTGAACTTTTGCACTCGCCCAATCAATCGAACGATAAAGCATCTGCAGCAAATATCGTTCCGGTACCACTTGTGGGCCAAGTGACAGCTGGAACCCCTATTCTTGCGGTTGAGAATATCGAGGATACGGTGATGCTGCCCCGTGAACTCACACGTGCCGACGCTGGCGAGGTCTTTCTCCTTCGAGTTAAAGGCTCAAGCATGATTGACGCCGGTATTCTCGATGGGGATCAGGTGCTAGTACGACGCCAGCAGACGGCCGACAATGGTGACATTGTTGTCGCATTGATGGATGAAGATGCGACGGTTAAGCGCTTCTTTCTCGAAGGTGACGCCGTACGCTTGCAACCCGAAAATCCAGCCATGGAACCGATTGTCACGCGCAAGGTCGAGATTTTGGGCAAGGTTATCGGACTGATTCGTTCGATATAGTTTATCTTTATGTTACGGGGCGCAATCGCGCTCCTGCGCTGGCTCGTTAATAAGCGCCGAGATAACGCTCAAGTTCCCACGGGTGAACTTGCCGTCGGAACTCATCTTGTTCCATCTGTTTTGCTTCGATGAATCGCTTGGCCACATGCTCACCTAGCACATCAAGAATCAACGGATCGTTTTGCAATTCGATTAATGCTTCATCAAGGTTGCCCGGCAATGAGGCAACGCCCCGCCTTCGCCGTTCTTCCAACCCCATATCATAAATATTCTGATCAATCGCGTCGCCAGGATTTAGCTTTTTATCAATGCCGTCTAATCCGGCGGCAAAAATAACAGCGAGGGCCAGATACGGATTGCAGGAAGGATCCGGATTACGGAGTTCAACTCGAGTGCCCACGCCCCTTCGGGCTGGGATTCGAATCAGCGGGCTTCGATTCCCCTTGGACCAGGCAATGTAGACCGGGGCCTCGTAACCGGGGACAAGCCGCTTATAGGAGTTCACCAGGGGATTCGTAATTGCGGTAAACCCGCGGCAATGGGTCATTAGACCGCCCATAAATTGATAGCATAATGAGCTGAGGCCATCGGATGCTTCGGGGTCATAGAACGCATTTTCACCATCTTTGAATAACGACAAATGAACGTGCATCCCGGATCCTGCCATCCCAAACCTCGGCTTTGGCATGAAGGTAGCATGAAGGTCGTGGTGTAGGGCAACAGTACGAACGACAAACCGGAAAGTGGCGATTTGATCCGCAGTGGTAATGGCATCCTCGTATTTGAAATCAATTTCGTGCTGGGCCGGGGCAACCTCATGATGGGCGGCCTCGATTTCAAATCCCATATCCGATAAGGTCTTCACCATCTCTTCGCGGGCGGCTTCGCCTCGATCAAGGGGGGGCAAATCGAAATAGCCAGCGTAGTCATGGTGGTCAAGGGTGGGTCGTCCTTCCTGATCGCGTTTGAATAAGAAAAACTCCGGCTCGGGGCCCGCTTGCGAACTAAACCCCATTGCTTCGGCCTTTTGCACGACATTCCGAAGAATGGTCCGAGGACATCCGCTAAAAGGGGATCCATCCGGCCACGTGATATCGCACATCATTCGGGCGGTGCGTAGACCGTTCGTTTGCCAAGGAAAAATGGCAAACGTATCCGGGTCAGGTCGCAGCAACATGTCCGATTCTTGGATACGGGAAAACCCTTCAATTGAGCCCCCATCAAATGCAATATCGCCCTCGAGTGCCTTGGGAAGCTGATTCGTTGGGATCGTGACGCTCTTTATGCTACCCAAAATATCGGTAAATTGCAGTTTAATAAAATGAAT
>SLMV01000017.1 GCA_007133365.1 Clostridia bacterium | reverse complement strand
CTATACGTTAGCGACGGTTCATGATGGTGACATAACAAGCGAAGCGACACTGAGGAATCCGGGTCATGAACCCGGGGTCTTACCCGGGTATCTGGCCGAGCACGGCGTGGATGTTGTCATGTCCGGCGGCATGGGGGTGCGCGCCCAGAAGCACTTTGCCGAGGCAGGGATCCAGTGCATTGTCGGCGTTACCGGACCGGTAAAGGAGGCGTTATGCGCCTATCTCGCCGGAACCCTCCGGCCGGGGAACGACCGTTGCCTGCATTAAGGACCCGATCAAGACCGAGCGAATGAAAAGGGGGGAGCGAAAATGGCCAATGCTCGAAAAGGGACGGCGCGTTATGGAATGCGAATGAGGGATGAACGCCAAACGTCGGGCCTTTCCGAGATCGTGCGTCCCGAGCGATATAAAGCGCCCAGTTCGGGTTTAGAGGTGTTGGGTTATGTCCTGATGGGGGCGGGTGCCCTTCTTCTCTACTTCGCTGGTGAGGACCGAAGGTCCCGGGAGGAGGGACGGCAGTGAGTGTCATTGCATGCGCGAGCGGAAAAGGCGGAACCGGAAAGACCACCGTCGCGACGAATTTGGCGAGGCTCCTATCCGCGAACGCCGAGGTGCATCTCCTTGACTGTGATGTTGAAGGGCCAAATGATCATCTCTTTTTTGATTTCGACCCGACAGAGCAAGAACCGGTGGAGGTGCCCCTTCCAAAGGTGGATCTCGAGCGTTGTGATGGGTGTGGGGTTTGCAGCGATGCCTGCACCTTTAACGCCATTTCGGTATTGGGGGAGAAGGTGCTCGTTTTCCCCGAACTTTGCCACAGCTGTGGTGTCTGCGCTTACGTATGCCCGCGCGATGCTGTCTCGGAGGAACCCCGTACGATTGGTGTCTTAACGCATGCCAGCGAGGGCACTATGATCTTTACCGGCGGCGAATTGTTTCCGGGTGAACCGCTGGCGCCCCCGATTATTCAGGCGGTCAAGAAGACGATTTCGCCTGGGAATATCACCCTAATCGATGCGGCGCCCGGAACGAGTTGTCCGACCGTTGAGGCAATCCACGGGGCTGATTTTTGTGTGTTGGTCACCGAACCGACCGCTTTTGGTCTGGGGGATCTTCAAATGGCCGTGGGGATGGGGCGACGGCTCGGGGTCCCCCTTGGCATTGTGATTAATCGATGCAATTTGGGCGATGATCGTGTGGAAGCCTATTGTCATGAGGAAGCATTGCCGATCTTGGCGCGATTTCCGCTCGATCTCGACCTGGCCCGATGCTATGCCCGTGGCGCACTGGTGGTGGATCACTCCGAAGATTGGCGTGATCGTTTCCGTCAACTGGGAAACGCCATCAAACACGGTCTGAAGGGAGGCGGATGAGAATGCGACAACTGGTCGTTTTAAGTGGAAAAGGAGGTACCGGGAAGACCTCGATCACCGCGAGCTTCGCCACCCTATCCAAGGATGCCCTGGTGGTGGCGGATTGCGACGTGGATGCCCCGGATCTTCATTTTCTGCTCGCACCCGAGATACAAGAGGAACACCCGTTCGTTGCCTCCGGCCTCCCCGAGATCGATGGCAGAAAATGCATCGCTTGCGGACGGTGCATTCAATTCTGTCGGTTTGACGCCATCTATTTCGATTATCAGATCGATGACATTGCCTGTGAGGGATGTGGACTGTGTGCCCACGTTTGTCCGGAAGCGGCCATTACCATGCGGCCCAAGGTGTCGGGCCATTGGTATGAGTCGATGACAGCGTATGGCCCCATGGTGCATGCTCGCTTGGATTTCGGGGAGGGCAACTCAGGAAAACTGGTGACCCAGGTCAAAGAACAGGGCCGGAAAATCGCGGAGGCATCAAATCGCCATCTCTTACTCATCGATGGGCCGGCCGGCACCGGTTGCCCGGTGATCGCCGCGCTATCGGGGGCGACCGAGGCCCTCTTGGTGGCGGAGCCGTCAATCTCGGGACTCCACGATTTAAAGAAGATTGTGGCCGTCTGTCGGCATTTTGACGTGCCCGTCGGCATTTGCATCAATCGGCACGACATCGATTCCACTTACACGGAATGCATCCAAAGTATGGCAGATATGGAATCGATTCCGGTGGTGGGGCATGTCCCTTATGATGAGAACGTGACATGGGCCCAACTCGAAGGCCAAACCATCGTGAACTATGATGAGGGTCCGGCCGCGACGGCAATCCGAACGCTTTGGGCGGCCCTTTCGAACGGAGAACTTGAAGCGACCTAGAGCCGCTGCCAAACGACAAACAACCCATTGAAGAAGCAATCCAATCCGAATCCGTTATTGACATATGTTCAAAATAAGATACAATAAAAGCGGAAAAGGCTGAACAACATCCCTGTCGCCCGTTGACTCTTCGGACCCTAAGGCCCAAAGGGGGGCTGTCGGGGAATTTGACACTCCACCCAAACTGGCGGGGGGTAGCAGGTGCGAGAGGGCGTTCTTGGGTAACAGGGTGAGCCGATGGGGGTGAGGCAGTTTGTCCCAACGCAAGATGCAGATGATCGAGCGGCTTCGCCGGGAAAATGTCCGGTTGACCCGTCAGCGAGAAATCATCTGTGCGATGTTTGCCGATCATCCCGATCAACATTTTACAGCGGATGCACTATGGCGTGCCTTTTACCCCGAGGATGCCGTGGGATTGGCCACTATCTATCGAACCTTGAGTGTTTTCGAAGACGTAGGATTGATTAAGAGGATTGATATCGGAGATGGTATCGCCCGTTATGAGCTGGCTGATGAACAAGCGATGCCCCATTGCCATCTCATCTGCATGACGTGTGGCCGTGTTCAAGAGATTGATGGGTCGGGGATGGAAGCGGCCTTGAAGAACGTAAGAACAAGGGAATTCGTCGTCCGCGACCAGACAATCGTGTTTCATGGCTACTGCTCGGAGTGTCGAGAAAACGAACGGGAAACCAAGGCGCGAGGAAAAGGCGAGATTGAGGGAGGTGGACAGGATGCCAAGGGGTGATCGTAGCGGTCCTGCCGGTGCTGGCCCGATGACCGGGCGTGGCCTCGGGTACTGTGCGGGTTATCCGCATCCCGGGTTTATGGCGCCAGGTCCGGGCATGGGCATGGGTTACGGACGCGGCCGGCGCATGCGCGGGGGAATGCCAGGTGGGCGCTTCACGGCGCGTCCGCGATTTGGCCGAAGAACGGGACGATGGGGTGCTTAAGCGACCTTTTTAGATGTAAGACAAATGCTTTTTCCTACGAGGAGGTGACAGACATGCCAAGAGGTGATCGTACGGGCCCTGCGGGTTATGGCCCGATGACGGGACGAGGTCTTGGGTACTGCGCGGGTTATCCGCATCCCGGATTTATGGCCCCAGGTCCGCGAATGGGCCGCGGAGGTTTTGGCCGTGGTGGCTGGGGATACCGGCACATGTATCATGCCACGGGTCTACCCGGTTGGGCGCGCACCGGCTATTATCCCGCACCGCCCGCTCCGCCGACCCAAGAAGAGCAAGTTGAGGATCTCAAAGCCTATGCTGAGGACTTAGAAGACGAATTGAAGACCATCAAAGAACAGATTGAGCAGATGGAAAATGATGATGATGCGTCATGAGACGAATCCAGCACCCGGTGGCCATTATGGGACACCCACCGGGTGTCTTTTTTTGCATAATGACCGGCTGTGTTGGCGAGCACCGTCCTATCCGGGGCGGGTCTTTTGTCGATGCGATTGGTTGACGCCGAAAGCATCAGGCGAGTATGGAGACGGCGTGCTTAACTAGAGGCTGGTCCGGTTGACAATTACATATAAATAAATTATTATATAGATAACCGCCACGGTAGCAGCGATCGTGGCGAATCAGGTGGACAATGGTGGCGTTCCTGCTTGAAAATCGTACGATGCGGGGCCAGGATCGGCCCCGCTCCCAAACTTCCCAATTGGGAAATGAGGGGCCGCTTGGAGCATTTAAGGGGAGCAAATGCGGCATCCGCAGTCTGGGATCGAAGGGGGTTCCTCGCTTTGGGTGGGTCGTATCGAGGCCGTAAAGCGGGTTGCTTCCGATGGTTCTTAAGAGATGTTTGGTGTCGTGACCTCCAACCTGTTGGGCGATAGTTCCTCGAAAGCCCGCATGTCGCTGAAAGTGTAACCGGTCCGGTCGAGTCCGAGGATTGAGGCGATTAGGAAAAGTTTGGGTGTCGGGTTGGCGTGCAATATCCAACCGTTACCCTGGGACTAGGGGTTTTTCACATGATATTGCCAATTATTTTGAGGGATACTTGCATACTCGCCCAAAAAGCGTTAAGATATCGTCACAATAATATCCAGGTGATGAACGCGGGTCGCGTTTTCACGACAAAGGCAAAGGTATCGAAAGGTGCCGGCGCAAAGTTTACGGGCCTAAGGTGAAAATCTAGGGCG
>SLMV01000040.1 GCA_007133365.1 Clostridia bacterium | reverse complement strand
GAAAGCAGCGTGGGCGCTGGTCTACGCCGACTAGAAGCGGTGGTCGGCTGGGGCGTTATCGATTGGCTTCGTCGTCGTGAGGATGTATTGGTCCAAATGGCGGCGCTAATGGAGTCGACGCCGGAGGCGTTGCCCGAGCGGTTGGAGGATGTATTGGCGGAAAAACGTGTGCTATCACGGCGAGTGCAACAGTTGGAATCGGAGTTGGGGCAAGTACAGGTTGACGCCTTACTAGAGGATGCCATCGAAGTGGCCGGAATTCGGGTCTTAGCAGCGCAGGTCGAGGTGCCGGATGTTGAAAGGCTAAGAGAGATGGCAGACGCCTTTCGCGCAAGACTAAAATCCGCCGCGGTCATCTTGGCTCAAAGTGAAGGCGAGAAGGTGACGCTGGTGGGAGCCGCAACGCCCGATGCGGTTTCGAAAGGCATCGATATGGGCACGTTGGTTCGCGAACTGGGCCAAACCCTTGGAGGCGGTGGGGGCGGCCGTCCGGATATGGCACAAGCCGGGGGGAGCCAACCGGAAAAGCTGCCGGTGCTTCTCAAAAAAGCAAGATGCAAGATGAAGGCGCGATTGGAGGGATCGGACCAAGATGGGGACGCATGACGAACAACGAGATAATAAGACGCGGATTTTTGGGGTACCCCCTCAGAATGATCCATCACCTCGGGACGTATTGCACCGGGTCTTTTCGTCGCTGTCAGCGAAGGGTTATGAGCCGGTGGACCACCTGGTGGGCTATTTGTTAAGCGGTGATCCCACGTACATTACGGAGAACGAAAACGCCCGGTATTTGATCCAGCAAGTTGAACGAAACGAGCTGCTCGAAGAACTGGTCGGGTTTTATCTGAAAGATTGAGTTAACCCACGATCGTGAGGCGGGGTTTTTGATTAGGGGAGGTGCCAACGTGACGACGCTCGTGCTAGGTGGCGGCGCCGCTTGGGGAATTGCCCATTTGGGGGTTTTAGACGTCCTGATGACGGCCGGGTATCGGTTTGATCGAGTGGTGGGAACCAGCGCCGGCGCCATCGTGGGAGCGATGCTTGCCGCCGATGTGTCTTTGGATGATATGAAGGAATTGGTGAAATCGATCCAGTGGTCGGATCTCGGGCATTTGACCGTGCCGCGGTTAGGGTTTATGGATTCTTCGGCCATTGAAACGCTACTGGAAGAGGCCATCGGAAAAGATCGGCAGTTTGAGGATTTAGCCCTCCCCCTTCAGGTGGTGGCAACGGATATTCAGCGCGGAGAGCAATGGGTTTTGGACCAGGGGTCGGTAGCCCGAGCGGTGCGGGCGAGCGCCTCTATTCCCGGGGTGTTTACCCCGGTGGAACACCAGGGACGCTTGTTGGTGGACGGGGGCCTGGTTAACAATTTGCCGGTGGACGTCGCCGCCGAGTCGGGTGATGGTCCCATTATTGCGGTACAACTGGTCTATGCCTTTCCTCATAATCGACCGGAAAACTTATTGGAACTCGGATTATTGTGCTTTGGGGTCATGCAGAAATCTCGGATGAAGTCAGAAGCAAAAGCGGCGGATGTCCTGATTAAGCCTGATCTTTCCGGGATCAGTGCGGCGGATCTTTCCGCTTATGAGACGCTACTTGAACGCGGTCGCGCGGCTGCTCGCGATGAATTGGATTCGTTGACTTAGAATAGATTAAGGGGCGTTACCCGGCATCGCCCCTTAATCGTCCTCTCGACGGCGGTATTGCGCGGTGAAATGGCGTAAGACCGGTGCCTCCTTGATCATGTCGAATCCCTGGATGTCGGATCGGCGTTGATAAACCCTCTCGACCGCTTGCGCGACTTGCTCCAAATGACGATCGGTGTAGACTCGGCGCGGAATCGCCAGACGGACCATCTCCATCCTGGGTGCGATGTGCTCACCGGTCGTCGGGTCCCGCCGACCGAAGGCAGCGGATCCGAGTTCCACGGCGCGAATGGCACCTTCGAGGTATAATTCCACGACGAACGCCTGTCCGGGAAACTGTTCGGGTGGCAGATGGGGAAAGAACTCGCCCGCATCGATGAACACGCCGTGACCCCCGGGTGGCATAATGACCGGAACCCCCGCTTCATACAATCGGCTTGCCAACCGGTGCACTTGGCCGATTCGATTTTCTAGATATGCGGGATTAATGACCTCGCGAAGCCCCACTGCAATGGCCTCTAGATCCCGACCCGCCAATCCGCCGTAGGTGATAAACCCTTCAAAGGGGATTTGCCACTGGATGGCCTCTTCAAAGGCCTTTATGTCCCAAAATGCGAGCAGACCGCCGATGTTGACTAATCCATCCTTTTTGGCGCTGAACGTACATCCATCCACGAGGGAGAAACACTCGCGGGCGATCGTTCTAAGATCATGATTTTCATATCCGGGTTCGCGGGTTTGGATGAAGTAGGCGTTTTCGGCAAAACGAGCGGCATCGAGGAAAATGGGAACCTCGGCAGCATGCGCGATTTCAGCGGCTGCGCGCAGATTGGCTAAAGAAACCGGTTGCCCCCCGTTATTGTTGCAAGTGATCGTCATGAGGACCAAGGGGATGCGTTCACGGTTCTTGGAAAGTTCGGCGGCCAGTTGATCGAGGTCAATATTTCCCTTAAAGGGGTGGGTTGATGCTCGCTGATAGCCTTCTTCTGCCAGCAGATTGATGGGATGGGCCCCACGTAAGCGGATGTGTCCCTCGGTGGTATCGAAGTGCATGTTGCCGGGAATGCGATCGTCCGGTTGTACCTTCATGGTCATTAGGATGTGTTCCGCGCCCCGTCCCTGATGGGTGGGAAGAACGTAGGGGAACCCCATCACATCGGCGACTGCGGCGCTAAGGGCTTTATAGGAGCGTGAACCGGCGTAGGATTCATCGCCTTTGATCATTGCCGCCCACTGCTGGGTGCTCATGGCAGTGGTGCCACTGTCCGTCAGAAGGTCAATGTAGACGTCCTCGGATTGTAAGTTAAATACGTTGAATCCCGCTTCTTCGATCCGAGCGGCTCGTGTTTGCCGACTCGGCAAATGGATGGGTTCTACCGTCTTAATTTTAAAGGGTTCCGCGTAGTCATGACGTGCTCGCAAATGACTTCCCCCCCGAACATGTTCGATCGCTTGCTTTGCTTTTACTCTATCAGGTTCAAAAGATACATAAAATCCTTTGACGATGACGGGTGGATTGGGGATAATTGGGACATACGCAGGCGGAGAGGGCGGTTATCTGGTGCTTCCGATTCGTGATAATATCCGGTCCCGGGGTCGCCCGGTCATGACGTACTTGATTCTCCTTACGAACGTGGTCGTTTTTTTGTACCAGCTTTCGCTACCTTGGGAACAGCTCCTCGAACTATTTACCGTTTACGGCATCGTTCCGGCGCGAATCGAGAGCCCGCTCATTTTGCTTTTTCCGTCGGAATGGGGCGTATTGGTACCCCTTTTCACCTCACAATTTTTGCATGGCGGGATGCTCCACCTCGGAGGCAATATGCTATATCTTTGGATTTTCGGCGATAATGTGGAGTGCAGCATGGGGTCGCTCCGCTTTTTGTTGTTTTATCTACTGACGGGTGCGATTGGCGGATTGGGCCATGTGCTTGCCAATCCGGAGAGCCTGATTCCGACCATCGGAGCCAGCGGGGCCATCGCCGGGATCCTCGGCGCCTACTTCGTCAGTTTTCCCCAGGCTCGGGTTTTGGCTTTGGTCCCCCTCGGTTTTTTTCTCACCGCCTTGGAAATTCCGGCCCCGATCTTTTTGTTGGTCTGGTTTTTGTTGCAGCTCTTAAGTGGTGTGGCCGGACTCGGCGGCGTCGAAACCGTAGCCTGGTGGGCGCACATCGGGGGGTTTATTGGGGGCATGGTACTTATCTTCTGGTTTCGTCGGACGCGTCATTCGTATCATCAAACCTGCGCGCTGCCGCGGTTTTCCCGAAGGGGGCGATGACATGACCGGGCGGGTGATGGCTTTGGACATTGGCAAACGGCGGATTGGGGTTGCGATCAGTGATCCTTCTGGCACTTTGGCCCAGCCCCATACCACGCTGACGTGGGGGCGCGGTGTGAAGGCAATGCCGGATCGTGACGACGTGGTGGAGGCGATCGCCGAGCTCATTGCCGATTGGGAGGTCAAATGCCTGGTTTTGGGATTTCCACAGAATATGGATGGGAGCCTTGGAGCACAGGCGCAATATGTGCTCGAGTGGCAGACGCTGCTTCAATCCCGCTTCTCCATTCCCATCGAACTTCAAGATGAACGCTATAGCTCGCGGATTGCGGAAAATGCTTTGCTAGAAGGTGATGTCAGCCGTCGGAGACGAAAGCAAAGGATCGACAAGATGGCCGCCGCCTTGATACTCGATACCTATCTTCGCCGGACCCAGCAGTGTTAGGGCAAGGAAGGGAGACGAAACAAATG
>SLMV01000072.1 GCA_007133365.1 Clostridia bacterium | reverse complement strand
TCGGAGTCTTCGTCTCAATCATTTTGGCCATCACCGCATACTGGATCACCCTCCCAACGCCCCTCACCTTACAGGCACAACTGGCGTTGGTCGGGATCGTCATCGCCGTGGTTTGGTGGGCTCTTTCCATTGTTCCACCCGCCTTCACCGCCCTAGGGCTCATCCTATACTTCATCCTCACCGGCATTGGCACACCCGAAGACCTTTTCGGCTATTGGGCGAGCCCCCTAGCCTGGCTGATGATCGGGGCCTTTTTGATTGCCCAGGCGGTCAGTGAATCCGGGTTGGCCCGCCGTTTAGCGCTGCAACTGATGATCCACCGCGCACGTTCCTATTCGCAGCTCATCATCAGCATCTATGCCCTCAACCTCCTCTTGGCCCTCATCGTCCCCTTGCCCTTCCCACGGGCATTCATCCTTATGGCACTCGTTCGGGAGGTCATTAGACGCTCCGATTTAAGTCCCACCACCGGGGCCCACTTGGGATTCGCCGTTTTTGCCGCCTCGATTCCGGCTTCCATGTTGTTTTTGACCAGCGAAGCCGTCTTAAACACCGTGACGGCCTCGCTCGGGGGCGGAGTCACATGGATGGGCTGGTTTGAGCTCATGTTTTTGCCCGGTCTCTTTGCAAGCGGCCTCATGTTGTTCGCCCATTTAGTGGTCTTTCGTAATCGCGAGACCCTTGAACTCGATGTCGATCATCTCCAAACCGAGCTCGACGCATTGGGCAAATTGAGCATTCCCGAACTCAAAACCTTGGTTTGGACGGGGCTGGCCTTAATCTTATGGATGACTGATTTTTTGCATGGCATCCATCCCGGGTGGGTTGCGCTCGGTGCCGCCTTCGGCCTCGCGCTGCCCTGGATCGGTGAAGTGCTGGGTAACCGGGATATCTCGGAAGGCATTGATTGGTCGGCCTTGCTATTTGCCACCGGTGCGCTCGCGATCGGGGCGGTGAGCGAGGCGACGGGCCTTGCGGACTGGCTGGCTCAGGTCTTCATTCCCGATGCGCTTCCCGCATCACCAATTTTTATTCTCGGGTTGATGGCGGTCATCGCCTATGGGGTGCACCTTATGCTGGGAAGCGTGCTGGTGACCCTTTCTATCTTGGGCCCCCCGATGGTGGCGCTAGGCGCTTCCGCCGGCATTGCCCCCATCGCACCGGCCTTGATCGTCTACACCACGTCCATCATGGGCGTCGGCCTTCCCTTTCACAATTTGATGATTCTGGTGGGAGCCGGCAGCGTCGGCCGTTTCGGTCCGAAAGAGACTTTACGGTTCTTCCCCGCGATCACCCTCATCACCGCGCTCGTGATCACCATCCAAATCATCTACTGGGGCATCCTCGGCCTTTATTGACCGAGCAGCCGCATTATGAGGTCCCCGCGATGCGAAGCGCAGCCTCATGCGCCTGCCATTCCAGCGTATCCTCTAGTGGGGCAAGCGGATAGGTTGGGTCTTTTCGCTTCAGTGCCCGGCTGAGAAGTAAGTCGGTAAGATGGGGATTTTTGGGTAACAAAGATCCATGCAAATACGTACCGAAGACGTTTTTAACGACCGCCCCCTCGGTTGCATCCTCCCCGTTATTCCCCTGGCCCACCATCACCTGACCCAAAGGCCGAACCGCCGAGCCCAGATAGGTCTTGCCGCCGTGATTTTCGAATCCCACCAAAGTATTCGGTTCATCGAAAAACGGCGAAGTGATCACCGCATTGCCGATCAAGCGCTCCTTGCCCGCCACGGTATGAAGGTCAAGGATTCCCAGACCCTCGATGTCTTTCCCGTCCGGAGTCCGATAGTAGTGGCCCAAAAGCTGATAGCCCCCGCAGACGGCGAGGACAACCACGCCCTCCTCGGCGGCCTCGCGAAAAGCGGCCTTCTGATGCATTAGATCGCGCCAGACGATTTCTTGTTCACGGTCTTGTCCGCCCCCCAAAAAAAGAATATCGCAATCCGTAAAGGACCAATCATCATCAATCAACAGCGGTCGGACGGTGACATCGATGCCACGCCAGTGACACCGCTTTTCTAGCGCAATGACATTGCCCCGATCGCCATATAAATTCAACAAATCGGGATACAAATGCCCGATGATCAAGTTCATGAGGACCTCATCCCTTCCACATGGCCGATACCAGCCCGCGCCGGACGAGCTCCGCCCGTAATGCCAGCATGGCGGTATAGGTTGGTAGGACAAATAATTGCGCTTGATCCCCGGCCAATTCCAACGATCGGCTCACCGCCTTTTGAAGATCGGTGATGACCTCGAGACGATCGGTCGAAACGCCTGCATATTTTAGGCGAACCGCCATGTCTTTTGCCCTTCGTCCCGATACCACAAAATGAATGCCCGACACCTCGCGGAGTCGCTCAAAATCCACATCCCATAACCAGGAGATGTCCGTACCATCGGCCAACCGATCGTTGATGGCGATCATGAGGACCCGCGGCGCCGTCACGTTTTGCACCGTACGTAACACCTCATTAAAGCCCACCGGGTTTTTCACCAGTGCCAACGTCATTTCCCCCGACGGAAGCGCCACCCGCTCCATGCGCCCGAAGGCGCCGGTAAAGGCCTCAATACCACGAGCGACTTCCGATAACGTAAGACCCAAGGCCAGCCCGGCCGTCGCCGCAGCCAGGGCATTATATGCATTATAAAGACCCGGAATCTTAAGCGCGACGGTAACGGTGCCCCCCGTCGCCACGTGTCGAATCTCAAGTTGGGCCATTTCGTCGCCGCCTTCACTCAGGATTCGTCCTGCCACATCCAGCGTCGGCCGGGTAAACGAACAACCGGGACACCGGTAGATACCCAAATGGCCATACGTCACCGTCTCATACTCAAATCGTGTCCCGCAAATCGGACAAAACTGGGTGTCGACACCTACTCGCGCGCCCATCGTGCCTTGGCGATCCGCTTGATCGACGACCTCGCCGCCCTCAATTCCAAACATGATCGGCACGACGCCCGGCGGTAAATCCTTCACCAGACCCGCCACCATCGGGTCATCGGCATTGAGGCAAACCGTATGCGATGTAAAACGAAGCGCACCGCCTACGATTCCCACGATGCGATCCAACTCCCCATAACGATCGAGTTGGTCGCGGAAGAAGTTTGTCACCACCGTGACCTCCGGCTGAAGGGCCCGAGTCACCCTGGGCATCATGGCTTCATCCACTTCCGTGAGAAGAAACTCCGTCGATAGCGTCCCGCCCAAACTTGCATGTTCGACCATGGTGGTGGCAATCCCCGAAGGGAGGTTAGCACCACTTACATTTCGGACGAACCGGCGGTTCGCCTCCTTTAACATATTGCCCAAAAACGCGGCGGTGGTAGTCTTTCCATTGGTCCCGGTGATCACCACGCGCGCGCCGGCCGCCGTTTGGCCCAGACGCTCCAACAAAAAAGGTGCCACTTTCAAGGACACCCGGCCGGGCAACGTGGTCCCGGAATGCGACGTCAATCGCAACAGACGAATGGCAATCTTCCCCAACCACACGGCCACAAGCAATCGCAACTTCGCCATACGAACCTCCTCGCGTTATCAATCCTCTGGTTAAAAATCCACGACATCTTCTTTAGCAAACCCTTTCCCCCTCGGACCTGTGCTTCACTGTTGACGCCAGTTGATCCCATGGGTAGAATGAAACATGCATGATTAAACGGGATGTGGCCCAGTTTGGCTAGGGCGCCGCGTTCGGGACGCGGAGGTCGCGAGTTCAAATCTCGCCATCCCGACAGAAGAGGCCCGGTTATCCCGGCCTCTTTTCTTTTGGCATCGCGCACACCCACCTCAATCCCCGGCTGTAAACGCCACGATTCTGGGGATAATCGCAATAATCCAAAAAGTCATTTGGCGTCACCCATCGCACCAACGCCACTTCGCCCGCCGGGCTCCTCACCTTATGATTTTCGGCACAACCTAGAAAGTAGCAAACGCATTTCTTTCGTAACCGGCCCGCACGCCAAAAGCGATACTTGACTTCATCAAGCCACCCTTTGATTTGGACCGTAACGCCGGTCTCTTCCCACACTTCGCGGGCGGCGGCTTCTTCCGGCGATTCCCCGGGATCGATATGCCCTTTCGGAAGACTCCACCGCCCAAATCGATCCAAAATGACGAGCAGGTGGAGGGTCCCGTCCGGCCAACCATACACCACGGCTCCGGCCGCTTCCTCACCCCGCGGTTGATCCGAGGACCTCATGTCCCCTCGTCCTGCTCACCCATGATGTTAATCCGCTTGGCCGCCAGTTGACGACGAAGCGAGGCAAACGCCCCGACGTTTTTGTGCTTGCGCGCAATGTGAGTCCCCCAACCATAGCGGACACTCGCTTTCTCCTGTTCATCTTCCGATTCAATGCGCGCTTTATATTTCTTGTAATAGCCCTCTCGCTTCAATCCGGCATCCATCGCCGCCAATGCATCATGGATGCCATCGGCATCCGGCGTCCGATACGCCTCCCAGTGGAGCATCGCCCATAAGGGCAACCGCGGACGGGGTGGCGGTGCTTCATCGGGATACCCCATGACCAATCCGACGAGGGGAAACACCCGGTCCGGCAATTGGAACAGTTCGGTCAATGCTTGCGTCCGCCAGGGCGCACCCCCCAAATAGCATGTGCCCAACCCCAACGATTCGGCGGCGACCACCATGTTTTGGGCCACATAAGCGGCATCCTGAAGCGCCCAATACATCAAGTTTAAATCGTCCACCTCGGCCTTGGGTCCTTCGATGCCCACCATCGTCTCAATTTTGTGAAGATCCGAGCAGATCAAGAAAAAGATCGGAGCGGCCCCGAGCGGTCCGAAAAGCGACCTCAGCGCATCCTTTTTGTCGGGGCTTTGGCTGACCACCACGGAATACATCTGGGTGGCGAAGGGCGCCCGCTGCCCCGCCCAGGCAATGGTTTCGATCACGTCTTTGGGAACCTGCTCATCCTTATAGCGGCGAACCGTCGCACGCTCCTTAAAGAGTTTTAATACGGCGTTGTCCTTCATCGGGATTCCCTCCTCAAATTTCGATGTCCTCATCGATATCCAAAACGGGCAGATCAATGTCCACCACCGATGAATACTTCAGACCACTTCCGGTGTTCATGATCAGGACGTTATCGGACGCGCCCAAGAATCCATCGGCCACTAATTGCTCCAGTGCTGCCACCGTCGCGGCCCCTTCGGGACAAATCCACATCCCTTCATCTTCCGAAACCCGCCTTAAAGCCGACATGATCTCGGCATCGGAAACGGCAATCGCACATCCGTCACTGGCATAGATGGCCTCGAGGACGAGGAAGTCACCCAGCGCTTTCGGCACCCGGATGCCCGCCGCCAACGTCTCGGCACCTTCCCAGAACTCGGACTCCATTTTTCCGGCCTCAAACGCCTGCACCAAGGGCGCGCAACCTTCGGACTGAACCGCGATCATCTTCGGGCGCTCGGAGCCGATCCACCCAATCGCTTCAAGTTCCTCAAAGGCCTTCCAAATGCCGATCAAACCCACGCCGCCACCGGCGGGATACAAGATGGCGTCGGGCATTTGCCAGTCCAACTGCTCCAACAATTCAATGCCCATCGTCTTTTTCCCCTCGATCCGGTAGGGTTCTTTCAACGTGGACACGTCGTACCAACCGTAGCGCTTCACCCCTCGACCGATGATGGCCCCGGCATCGGAGATAAGACCCCGCACCAAATAGGTATGAGCGCCGAATAGATCGCATTCCTTTTGGGTAATCACCGGGGCATCTTCCGGCATGGCAATATAACAATCGATCGCGGCCTTGGCCGCATAGGCCGACCAGGCGCCGCCCGCATTGCCGGCCGTCGGCATCGCCACCGTGGAAGCCCCGAGCACTCGGGCCATGGAAATGCCAGCCGCAGCGCCCCGGGCTTTAAAACTGCCCGTAGGATTGGCCCCCTCATCCTTGATCAAAAGTTCGCCGACGCCCAGCCGGGCCCCTAGTCGTTCGGCCTTCAGCATGGGCGTCATGCCTTCACCCAAAGTCACGATCGCATCGTCGGGCACGGGAAGAAAGGCCCGATACCGCCACATGTCGTTTCGCTCGTTGATCAGGTCATCCCGGGTGATCGATTCGGCTAAGGCCTCAAGATCGTAGCGAACGAGCAGAGGCGAACCACAAGGGCATAGGTTGTGTAAGGCATTGGTATCCAGCGTGGTTTGACATTTTGGGCACTCAAGGTGCGTAACAAAGGGCATCAACATCGCTTCCTTTCACTGTCATTGGCGGTCTTTTCATTCGTTGGCGTTTCACTAATCCCGATGGCACCTTCTTTTGCCAGGGAACGGATGGTGTCTTCGGAATAATTCATTGACGTCAGAATCTCGACCGTATGTTGACCCAAAAGAGGCGGCGCTGCCACCACCGCTCCCGGATTTCGATCAAACTTGACCGGCACCCCCAAAAGGTCAATCTCCCCTTCCCGCGCGTGGGGCAGTTGCCGCTTCATCCGGCGCGCTTGAACCTGAGGGTCAAAAAAGACTTCGGCCATATCGTACACGGGTCCGCAGGGTATCCCATGGGCTCTTAGGGTGGTCTCCCATTCGTCACGGGTTTTGGTCTTCATCTTATCCGCAATGTAAGCCGTGAGGGCTTCACGTTCAGCCACCCGATCCGCGTTCGTCCGGTAACGCGGATCGTCCGAGTCGAGGTCAATCAGCGGTGCAAAACGCTGCCAGAGACTATCGTTTCCAATCGTCACATTGATCCATCCATCCGACGTGGGAAATGCCTGATACGGGACAATGCTGGGATGCGCCGATGCCCGCCGGGGAGGTAAATCCCCCGAGGCAAAAAAGTAGTGGGCCATATACGTCATCCAGGACACCTGGACATCCATCATGCTGACATCAATGTAATTCCCCTGTCCCGAGCGCTCCCGCTCCCACAACGCGGCCAAAATGGCATAAGCGGCATACATGCCGGCACCGATGTCGGCCACGGCCACGCCCACACGGATCGGCTCACTGTCCTCGGCACCGGTAATGCCCATGAGCCCCCCCATGCCCTGAATAATGAGGTCATAAGCGGCTCGGTCGCGATATGGACCATCCTGGCCGAAGCCGGAAATCGAGGCGTAGATCAAACGCGGATTGTGATACTTTAAATCATCGTAATCCAATCCAAGACGGGATGCCGTGCCCGGGCGGAAGTTTTCCAGTACCACATCACATTCAAATGCCAGTTGGCGTGCAATGGCCTGGCCCTGTGGGTGTTTCAAATCTAACGCAATGCTCTTTTTGTTCCGATTGATGCTCAAAAAATAATGGCTTTCTTCCCCCACCCATGGGGGTCCCCAGCTCCGGGTGTCATCACCGGTCTCCGGCCGTTCCACCTTAATCACTTCCGCGCCGAGGTCAGCCAACATCATGGTGCAATAGGGGCCGGTCAGTACTCGCGACAAGTCGAGCACGCGCACCCCTTTCAATGGTCCTTGCAATTTTCACACCTCGCTTCTCATTAAGCCTTTAACCCTTAACCCTTTCGCGTTTGGCTCTCGCTGGCCTCCCGCCGCAATCGTACCCGACACACCTCCGGCGGCGTTAAGAATCGAAACGGCGGTCCACTGATCCCCATGCCGCTGGAAAGCCACATAACGGTCCTTTCTACTCGGAAGAGGCCGCGATCAAAGGTCGGGAACAATTCACGCTGCCCCGGCACCCATAAGGCGCCTTTGAAGGGAATCCGGCCTTGGCCCCCGTGGGTATGGCCGGCGAATAACAACGGGATGCCCCGACGAACCGCCGCCGGAAGAATTCTCGGGGAGTGCGCCAACAAAATGACAAACGCATGGGGCGGCACTCCTTCGAGGGCGCCATCCAAATCGGCCCGGCGCGTCTGCGGATCCTCCACCCCAACCAAATAGAGGGTGTCACTTAAGCGCACATGGTCATTATACAGTGGAATCACGCCGAGGCTTTGCAATTCGTCCGCCAGCGACGGCACCGGATAATCATGATTGCCGCTTACGAAATAGACGGGAGCACGTGACGTCATCGCATGGAGGAGGGAAAGAACGGCCTCACCTCCGGCGCGATCACCGCGACGGAAAAGATCCCCGGTGACGAAGACCGCGGCCACCGGTTCCTGATCCAATAAATTCAAAATAATCGGCCGATCCCGCGTGAGATCCCGTGCGTGAATGTCCGTTAAGTGAAGCACGCATGCCCCGTCCCATTCCGGCGGCAAATCCACCAATGGAATATCAAAACGCCGCACCCGAACCGGGGCGTATGCCTCTTTATGAAAATAGGCAAAAAAGCCGGCGGTGACTGCCGCCAGACTCAAATAGCCAAACACTGACGCACCAGGTCCGGCACCTCCCAGGGGAAGGCAGCGACCTGCGCACCTCCTTCTTCTAGGGCCTCGCATTTCGCCCGGTAAGTGCCCCGACCGCGTTCGATGATGGCCCCGGCATGGCCCATGCGCTTCCCTTCCGGAGCCGTTTGCCCGGCCACGTATGCCACCACGGGCTTTCGCATGGTCTTGATGAATTCGGCCGCTTCCTCTTCAGCGCTCCCACCAATCTCTCCGATCAGGGTGATGGCTTCGGTTTCCTCGTCTTGTTCCATCCATTTCAAAACGTCGATGTAGCTCAGACCGACCACCGCATCACCCCCGATACCGACCGCCATGCTGATCCCCCAACCGTCCTCCACGAGGGAATAGGCGATCTCATAACTTAAAGTACCGCTGCGGCTCACCAAACCGATTGATCCCGAGCGATAAATGTGATCGGGCATTATGCCAATCTTACATTGCTCCGGCACGATGATGCCGAACGTGTTGGGGCCGACGACATAACTGCCGGTGTCTTTTGCATAGGCGAGAATATCCAGGGTATCGTGCAAGGGAACATGTTCACTGACGATGACTAATAAGCGAATGCCCGCACCCATGGCCTCGAAGGCAGCATCCTTGACGAAAGGCGCCGGAACAAATAGCGCGGATGCGTTGGCCCCGTGCCGTTGCACGCAGGCTTCCACCGTTTCATAGACCGGAATGCCGTCAATGCTTTCGCCCCCTTTTCCGGGCGACGTGCCGGCCACCACACGCGTGCCATATTCCATCATCCGAAGCGCGTGAAAAGCACCCTGATGACCGGTAATTCCCTGAACCAAAACCTTTGTCTTCTCATCCACTCGAATTGTCATCCGCACCCCCCTCTCCAACTAACTCCGCGGCTCGGCGCGCTGCCTGGTCCAAATGGTTAAATGCATTCAACCCCGCGGCCTCCAAAATGTCCCGACCCTCATCTTCATTGGTACCGGAAAGCCGAATGACCAAGGGAGCCTCAAGGACGCCGGATGCCTTCGCATCGACCACCATCTGGGCCAATTCGTCGCATCGCGTGATGCCCCCAAAGACATTGATCAAAATTACCTTGGGATCGGTGCTGGCCAATAGGCGTAACGCTTCTCCCATCTTCTCGCGATCCGCCCCGCCCCCTACATCGAGGAAATTCATCGGGTCGGCTCCAAAGTGGGCCAAAGCATCCATGGTCGCCATGGTGGCGCCGGCGCCGTTGGCCAAAACGGCGACATCCCCAGCCAGAGGCACATAGGACAACCCCAGTTCGGCGATTCGCGCCCCAATTTCCCCGAACGCCTCCGTATCCGGCCAATCCCGGTGGCGAAATCGACTGTCATCATCTAAGGTCAAGCGTGCATCCGCGGCCACCACTTCATCCCCACAAAGGGCCAGCGGATTGATCTCCGCCATGAGCGCATCTTCCCGGCGGAACAACCGATAAAGGGCGATGGCGATTGTTTGAACTTGGCGCGCGGCCACGCCCGAAATCCCCATATCGGTGGTCAGGGCGCGCATTTGGTAGCGAAATAAGCCCCATTTCGTATCGATGGTCGCACGAAAGATATTGCGGTCCGGGACCGTTTCAATTTCAACTCCGCCCTGAGCCGATGCCATCACCACGGGGGATTTGCTCGCGGTATCGATGATGATGCCCAGATACCATTCGCGATCAATGTCAAGTCTTTCCTCGACCAAAAGCGTCTCCACCCGGTGCCCGCCGATCTCGCTAGCCAACAACGTTTGGGCATTTTCGCCGGCTATGCGGGGAGTTTCGGCGAATTGGATCCCGCCGGCTTTGCCCCGGCCGCCACTTAAGACTTGGGCCTTTAAGACCACGGGAACACCAAAATCGTCGGCCGTCTCCACCGCCTCATCAACCGACGTCACCACCCGACTTTTAGGAATGGGAATGCCATAGTCCGCCAACATGTTCTTTGCCATATATTCATATAATCTCATCTTTTAGGAGGAAGCCCGGTTTGATCTGGATCGGGTTCCTCTTGACACCTCCGATCGTTAAAACCAAGAACGCGTTGCCGCACCCGATCCGCGACCGCCCGCGGATCCCGCTCGAGGCGCTGGATGCCTTCGGCGATGGCCGAACGTGCCACGGCTTGTGCCACCGCGGGCGCCACGTCCGGATCGAATACCTCGGGAATCACATGGTCCCATCGCAGCGCTTCTTCGGATACGCAATCCGCAATTGCCTGCGCCGCCGAGCGTTTCATCGAGGCGGTAATATCGCTGGCGCGAACCCCGAGAGCCCCCGCCATTATGCCGGGAAACGCAAGCACATTGTTGATCTGATTCGGGAAATCGGATCGTCCCGTCGCCGTGATCCATGCGCCGCCCATCCGGGCATCTTCCGGATAAATTTCCGGTTCCGGGTTGGCCATGGCAAAGACGATGGATCGCGGTGCCATGGACCGCACCATGGTGGAAGTCAAGACGCCACCGGCGGAAAGACCGATGAAAACATCGGCGCCCGGGAGCACCTCGCTCAAATGGCCCCGGCATCGTTCGGGATTGGTCTGTTTCGCCAGTAGTGCTTGCTCAGGATTCATAGGACCGGGAAAGCCCTCATAAAGGGCCCCATCTCGATCGCACAAAATGAGTGCCTCTACGCCGAGTTCGAGCAGCAAGCGTGCCGTCGCAAGACCGGCAGCACCGGCGCCGTTGATCACGACTCGTAGCGACTTCATTTCTTTTTCGGCCAATTTGGCAGCGTTTAACAAGGCCGCGGCCACCACCACCGCGGTGCCGTGCTGATCATCGTGGAAAATGGGAATGCTCGATTTTTCTTTAAGTTGGCGTTCAATCTCAAAACAACGGGGGGATGCAATATCCTCTAGGTTGATGCCCCCAAAGGTCGGCTCGAGCAACAAAACATGTTCCACAATCGCGTCAACCTCTTGAGTATTGAGACAAATGGGCACCGCATCGAGTCCGCCAAACGTCTTGAAAAGCACGCATTTTCCTTCCATAACCGGGTAGGCCGCGTAGGGTCCAATATTTCCCAAACCCAAGACCGCCGAACCATCCGTGACCACCCCTACGAGATTGCCACGGTTGGTATACGCATAAACCGCATCCGGGTCTTGATCAATCTTTTTACAGGGCTCGGCCACGCCTGGGGTATAAGCCAAGCTTAAATCGTCGGGCGTTTTCACACGAACCTTACTGCAGGTGGCCCATTTCCCCTCGTAACGACGATGAAGCGATAGGGCTCGTGCTCGTAGTTCATCTCTTTTCAAAATCGATCCCCTTTCACCAACCCCACATCAACCTAAGGCATAGGTTTTCGGTCCACTATCATAAAGATTGCCCCCGAAACGATCCCCCGCCACCACCGCCGGGAACTCGCGTACCTCGAGCCGATGGATGGCCTCCGGTCCCAACTCCGGATAGGCCAACACCTCCGCTTGAACAATGCATTGGGCGAGCAAAGCGCCGGCTCCCCCCGGTGCGGCAAAATATACCGCACCATGGTCGCGCATTGCTCGCTGCACTTGTTCGGAACGCGGGCCTTTGCCGATCATTCCCTTGACACCCTGCGCAAGAAGGCACGGTGTGTAAGGGTCCATCCGGCGTGCCGTTGTGGGACCAGCGGAGCCCACCGGACGGCCCGGTCGAGCGGGCGCCGGCCCCACATAATAAAGGACTGCCTGATCAAGGCAGACGGGAATTGCCTCGCCCGCTTCTAGACTCGAAACCAGGCGCTGATGGGCAGCATCTCGTGCGGTGAGCAAGGTGCCCGACAGTCGAACGACCTGGCCGATTCTTAGCCCCATCATATCATGATTATCCGCTGGGAGGTGAAGATGAACCGGGTAACCGCTCACAGCACCGCCTCTCTTCCTCGCATGGCATGACATCCTAAATTGACGGCTACGGGCAACGATGCGATGTGACAAGGTGCGGCCTCGATCGCCACGGACAAAGCCGTTACCCGGCCCCCGAGACCGCCGGGCCCGATCCCCAAGGCATTGATCGCATCCAAAAGATCGGATTCAAGAGTGGCCAGATGGGGGGCGTCATTCGGGGAATTCAGCGGCCGCATCAAAGCCCGCTTGGCCAAGAGGGGCACCGAATCAAAACTGCCTCCCAATCCGATTCCCACCACCAACGGGGGACAGGCACTGCTACCGCCTATGGTCAAGGTTTCGAGCACCACCCGTTTGACCCCCGACACGCCTTCTCCGGGAAGGAGCATCCATAATCGGCTCATGTTTTCACTTCCGGCGCCCTTGGGCATGACATACAACCGTATCGCAGAACCGGCCACACTATCGAGGTGGATGATGGCCGGGGTGTTGTCCTTGGTATTTTCCCGCCGGAGGGGATCGGCCACCATCGAAGCGCGCAGATATCCCCGCCGTGTCGCACGGGCAACGCCCCGATTGATGGCCCCATAAAGATCCCCCGTTATTTTCACGTCCCGCCCCAATTCAACAAAAACCACGGCGGTTCCTGTATCCTGACAGAGGGGGTAATCGCCCGTTCGGGCAATGCGGCTGTTTTCCCGAAGCGCATTCAAAAGTCCTTGACCGGCGGTCGATTCTTCCCGCGTTTGGGCTTCGGCCAATGCCTGCTCAACATCGTCCCTAAGGCAATAGTTCGCACGCTCCATCAAGTCCGCCACCGAGGTCTCGATCATCTCCGAGGTCACGTGCCGCATCAGCCGCCTCCGGTTTCCGAGTTGGCTTCAAACACAATTCGACCCCCAATGACCGTCATATCAACACCCAGGGAACGAAGACCATCGGCGGGAATGGCACCAAAATCATCATTTAAGACGACCAAATCGGCCCTTTTGTGCTTTTCGAGCGATCCCTTTTCATCCGCCTCAAGGGTCAAATCCGCCCCGTTGATAGTAAACATTTTGAGCGCTTCCATTCGATCCACCGCCTCCTTCGTTCCGAGTTGAAGGCCTTGGGCCGTGCGCCGGGTGACGGCGCTGTGAATGCCCCAAAAGGGATTGTAGTGGGCGGAGGTCATATCCGTATTCCCAACCACCCGGATTCCCCGTTGGAGATAGGTCTTGATAGGTTTAAACCGCTTCAACATCTCCTCATCGACAATGGTGGGGTAAAGGTCACCCTCCACCCAGATGAAACCGGGCTGCAAGGAGACGGACACATCATGCTCGGCCATGAGGCAAAGCGATTCGTCCGTCGGGAAGTAGCCGTGAATAATGTTATGTCGATGCGTCCGCTCCGGACGGGCTCCGATCACCTGAGCAAAAAGGCGGCACGCTTCATCCTGGGCCCGATCCCCACAGCAGTGCACCCCGATCGACCACCCCGCATCGTGCCCCTGGGCCATCCAGTGTCCGAGCCGCTCTCGGTCAAGCCGAAGGGGAATCTCGCTGTATGTTCCATCGGAAAACGGGTGATTCATCCAAGCCGTTCGACTCCCCAAGCCCCCGTCCAAGGCCATTTTCAAAGCGCCCAACCTCAACCACGCATCGCCGAATCCGGTGTAAACGCCGAGATGATCGACGCGCCCGGGCAGTTCGGGGTGCATCTCCGGGCGAAGCCCGTACCAGGCCGGCATCATGTTGACCCGTAAGGGGAGACGATTCGCCTCCCGGGCACGTTGATAAGCGCGCATGCCCATCGGCGTAACCCCGGGGTCCACCACACTGGTAATGCCGTAACGGATGTACTCTCCGCCCGCGGTGGCAATATATTCCGTCATGGCAGCAAGTTGTTCATCCTCGCCCGGCCGCGGCATGGCCTGGTAAACAAGGCTTTGGGCGCCATCTCGCAGAATTCCGGTCGGTCGACCGGTTTCATCGCGGTCAATCCGCCCCCGAACCCCGGGCGGGTCTTCCTCGTCAATTCCCGCCGCCTCGAGCGCCTTCGAGTTGGCGACACTCATTCCAAACAACCGATCCAGGATGACGGGATGCTCCGGGGCCACCTGATCCAAATCTTGGCGGGTGGGCAAACGCCATTCGGCAAACTGACTCTCGATCCAGCCTGCGCCTCGCAACCAGCGTCCCGGGGGAAGTTGGCGGGCCTTCTCTTCAATGGCCGTTTGCAGGGCCGAGATCGAATCAAGATCGAACAGTAAAATCCCCTCTGCGAGAATCTCACCGGCGGTCAACAAATGATTATGGGAATCAACGATTCCTGGAATGATACTGCGTCCTTTCAAATTGACCACACGGGTTTGCAATTGCTCGAGCGAGCGGATCGCGTCGGACTCGCCTAGCGCGATAATTCGGCCCTCACTCACAGCCATCCCAGTATACGTGGAGTCGCTCGCATCCGCACTGTAGATGGGACCTCCATAAAAAATGAGTTCCACTGGACGCCCGGAAATAGAATCCACATCGACCCCTCCCTATTCTAAAGAAAGCTTGGTTTTGATACAGTGGTGATAACCTTCGCTTTGCTCAAAACAAGTCCTGCTTGTTGTGGTTTTGAGCTTGGCTATTGTTGCCACATTCTTTACTATATTGATTGTGGTGTAAAATTACGCAATTTTTTTGATTGGGGATAGAAGGAGGGATCGTCGGTTACGACATTTAACATGCTCACATTGGCTTTTACTATTGGCACAAATGCACTGCAAATTACGTTGATTGGTATCGGCGTCGTTTTCTTGGTCCTCGGACTTTTATGGCTAGTGCTCACGATCATGAATTGGTTGTTTGAGGAACGACCCAAGGTCGGTCCCCCCGCTCCTGATCGGGAGGTCCAACCCGAAAAAGAACCGGCTCCAGAGTTTGTCGAACGTCCCATCGAATCCCGCGTCTCGGCGGCAATCCTTGCCGCGGTGATTGCTTCAACTGGCTTCATTCCTAAACACATTGAAATTCGCCGCTGGGGCGTTGACCGGGACCGTCAAAAGACGGCTGCAGTAATTGCCGCCACCTTGGCAACCCTGGACTCAACGCCAAAAGCAATTCATATCCAAAAAGTTTGAGAGGAGTTATTTATTATGGCCAAGCGTTTGAAAGTGACGGTTAACGGTGAAACCTACGAGGTGATCGTTGAAGAGTTGGATGGGGGCGAGCAAACGGCCGAATCGACGGCGGATAATCCACCGCAGCCGGCTCCTCGGCCCGACACGAAAGCGGCGCCGGAAGCCCGTCCGGAGCCCAAACCCGAACCAAAACCAGAACCAAAACCGGAGCCAAAACCCGAAGCCGCCCCATCTTCCGAGGCTGGCAGTGAACAGGTCACCGCTCCCCTTGCGGGAAGTATTATGGAAATTTTCGTCAGCACGGGCGATACGGTCAGCGCCGGGGATACGCTCCTGACCCTCGAAGCCCTCAAATTAGAAAACGAAATCGTCGCGCCGGCAGACGGCACCATTGCCACCATTGACGTTAGTGCTGGTGATACAGTCGAAAACGGCGACGTGCTCATTACGATCGATCCAGCATAGCTGGTGGTCCTAGCCTAAAGGAGGTCATTAATGAACGTGAGTCGCAAAGTGAGGATTACCGATACCACCTATCGAGATGCTCATCAGTCCCGTATGGCCACTCGGATGAGCACAGCGGATATGCTCCCGGCGGCAG
>SLMV01000079.1 GCA_007133365.1 Clostridia bacterium | reverse complement strand
TCATTACTCTTCGATATCGGTGACGACACCGGCACCGACCGTCCGACCCCCTTCGCGAATGGCAAACCGAACGCCCTCTTCAATCGCAATCGGGGTGATCAAGGAAACGCTCATCTCGATATTATCCCCCGGCATCACCATCTCAACACCCTCGGGCAAGGCAATATCACCCGTCACATCGGTCGTCCGAAAATAAAACTGGGGACGATAACCCGTGAAAAACGGTGTGTGACGACCGCCCTCACCCTTCGTCAATACATAAACCTCCGCTTTAAACTTACGATGCGGGTTAATACTTCCCGGCGCCGCCAATACCTGACCACGCTCAATCTCATCCTTGCTCACGCCACGAAGCAAACACCCCACATTATCGCCCGCCATCGCCGAATCCAACAACTTACGAAACATCTCAACACCCGTCACCACCGTCGGACGCGGCGCATCCGCCATACCAACTAACTCCACCGCATCACCGACTTTTACCTGACCACGCTCAACGCGACCCGTCGCAACCGTACCGCGACCCGTAATCGTGAAAATATCCTCAACCGGCATCAAAAACGGCTGATCCACATCACGCTCCGGCGTCGGGATGTAATCGTCCACCGCCGCCATCAATTCGTCAATCACGGCACAAGCATCGCAACCCGCCTCGCAACCGCACTCCAATGCCTTCAATGCCGAACCAACGACCACCGGCACCTCATCACCCGGAAAATCATACTCGTTCAATAACTCCCGTACCTCTAACTCCACTAACTCCAACAACTCCGGATCATCCACCATGTCCGCCTTGTTCAAAAAGACCACGATCGCCGGAACATTAACCTGGCGAGCCAACAAAATATGCTCGCGCGTCTGCGGCATCGGACCGTCTGCCGCCGAAACTACCAAAATCGCGCCGTCCATCTGGGCCGCGCCCGTGATCATGTTCTTAATGTAATCCGCATGCCCCGGACAATCGACGTGCGCATAATGACGGTTCTCCGTCTCATACTCCACGTGCGCCGTCGCAATCGTAATACCCCGATCCCGCTCCTCCGGCGCCTTGTCAATCTCATCAAACGGTATGAACGCCGCAAAACCACGCTTCGATAACGCCAGCGTCATCGCCGCCGTCAACGTCGTCTTACCATGATCCACGTGACCAATCGTCCCTACATTTACGTGCGGCTTTGTACGCTCAAACTTCTCCTTTGCCATCCAATCTCGACCTCCCTAATTTATGACACTAATTCTGCTGCGCGACCTTTTCGGTGACGGATTGGGGCGAGGGGCGGTATTCCAAAAACTGCATGGTATAGGTCCCTCGTCCTTGCGTCATCGATCGCAACACGGTCGCATAACCAAACATTTCCGACAATGGGACCACCGCTTTTACAATTCGGGTTGCCCCATGATGCTCCAAATCCGAAACTTCTCCGCGCCGGGAACTCACATTATCCAAGACATCGCCTAAGTAATCAGGCGGCACCACAACTTCAACTTCCATCACCGGTTCTAACAACACTGGACTTGCTTTTTGAACCGCTTCTTTTAGCGCCATCGAGCCCGCAATTTGAAAGGCGATATCGGATGAATCCACCGGATGGAAGTCCCCGTCTACTAAGCGAACACGTAAATCAATAAGTGGATATCCCGCCATAACGCCACTTTCCATGGCCTGTTTAACGCCCCGTTCGACATGACGGATGAATTCCTTCGGTATCGCACCACCTCTGATCTCATCTGCGAATTCAAATCCGCCGGAATCCATCGGTTCAACTTCTATCTTGACGTGGGCATACTGTCCGCGACCTCCCGTTTGTCGGATATATCGTACGGTCGCTTCTGACGGTTGACTAATGGTCTCCCGATAAGCAACCTGAGGTCGTCCCACATTGGCGCCAACTTTAAATTCCCTCAACAAACGATCAATAATGATTTCCAGGTGGAGTTCGCCCATACCCGAAATAATCGTTTGCCCGGTCTCTTCATCATATGCGACCTGAAACGTGGGATCCTCATCCGCCAGACTGCGAAGTCCCTTCTTCAGTTTATCTTCATCCGCCTGGGTCTTCGGTTCAATCGCAACGTCAATCACCGGATCCGGCGCCTCAATCGCTTCGAGAATAATCTTGGCATCCTGATCACATAGCGTATCGCCAGTGGAAACATTCTTTAGTCCGACAGCAGCCGCAATATCACCCGCATAGACTTCCGAAACTTCCTCACGGTGATTAGCGTGCAATCGAACCACCCGACTAATCCGCTCGCGCCCCTCCTTGATCGAATTGTAGACGTAGCTACCTGCTTTTAAGACGCCAGAATAGACTCGAAAGAAGACGAGTTTGCCAACGTACGGATCGCTTTGAATCTTAAATGCTAATGCCGAAAGCGGTTCGTCATCGGCGACCTCTCGCGTCAGGCTTGAACCATCTTCGGGATCGATTCCCATGACAGGCGGCACTTCCACCGGCGACGGCAAATAGTTCACAACGCCATTTAAAAGGAGTTGGACCCCTTGGTTATGATAAGCCGACCCGCAAAACACCGGGACTACCTCATTCGCCAGGGTTGCCTCTCTGAGAACACGGCGAATCGCGTCCGAAGAAATAGGTTCTTCCTCTAAATAAGCCGACATTAAATCATCATCAAAACCGGCCAAGACTTCCAATAGTTCATTGCGACGGCGAACCATCTCATCGTGAAGATGCTTGGGGATCTCCTCCGAAATCGTTTTGGTTCCGAGCGCGTCTTCGTAAGTAATTTGCTGCTGATCCACCAGATCAATAATTCCCTCAAATTCCGATTCAGCGCCGATCGGTGCTTGTACGGGCACCGGCACCGTCCCCAAACGCTCCCGCATCATCTCAACGACCCGGTCGAAGTCAGCCCCCACGGTATCCATTTTATTGATGAAAGCAATGCGTGGGACACCATATCGATCCGCCTGTCGCCAGACCGTTTCCGACTGGGGCTCGACACCGCCTTTAGCACAGAAAATGACGACGACCCCATCAAGGACCCGCAGCGATCGTTGCACTTCCATAGTAAAGTCAACGTGTCCGGGCGTATCAATAATATTGATCCGATGATTATCCCATTCACAGGAAGTTGCCGCCGACGTAATGGTGATACCGCGTTCCTGTTCCTGATCCATCCAATCCATGATCGCCGAGCCTTCGTGGACTTCCCCCATACGGTGGAGCCGTCCCGCGTAAAACAGGATGCGCTCGGTAGTCGTTGTCTTACCCGCATCAATATGTGCGGTCAGACCAATATTTCTCACTTTTTTGAGGGGGAATTCCCTCGGCATTACTAAACCCCTCCTTCGAGGACCCTAAGTCTATAGCGCCTAAGCATCCATCATATAACGGATACTCAACTTTTGCAAAATCACTTACCATCGATAATGAGCGAACGCCTTATTCGCTTCCGCCATCCGGTGCATTTCCTCACGTCGACGGACGGCACCGCCTTCACCGGATGCAGCATCCATAATTTCACCGGCCAAACGGTCAATCATCGTCTTTTCGGATCTGGCTTTCGCGAAATTTACCAGCCACCGGATGGCCAAGGTCCGACGTCGCTCCGGACGCACCTCCATTGGCACTTGGTAGGTGGCACCACCAACCCGCCGAGGCCTTACTTCCAACATCGGCATCGTGTTCTTCAGCGCGGCCTCAAAAACTTCAAAAGGTTCTTCGTCTGTCCGCTCCTGGATTAGCGCCATAGCGCCGTAAAAAGTACGTTGCGCCAAACCTTTCTTGCCGTCGAGCATCATTTGATTGATAAACTTGGTGACGACTCGTGAATTAAATACGGGATCAGGAACCACGTCCCGTTTTGGAGCCCTTGCTCTTCGCGCCATCTACTGTTCACCTCCTCCGATCATCTATACATGCTATCATCAAGATTTCTTGACTCCATACTTCGAGCGGCTTGTCTTACGATCACTCACGCCGGCAGTATCAAGGGTGCCCCGCACGATATGATAGCGGACTCCCGGAAGATCCTTGACTCGACCTCCCCGGACCAATACCACCGAGTGCTCCTGAAGGTTGTGGCTCTCGCCCGGTATATACGCCGTGACTTCAAACCCGTTGGTAAGGCGAACTCGTGCCACTTTACGCAAAGCCGAGTTCGGCTTCTTCGGCTGAAGGGTCCGGACCAAAAGACACACACCACGCTTTTGGGGCGATTTCCGCAAAGCCGGTGTATCCGTCTTGCTACGCGGGGTCTTACGACCTTTTCGAATCAACTGGTTAATCGTTGGCAATCTCTTCACCTCCTCTGGGTATCGTTTGAATAGAAAGACGCCATACACCACGGGGATGAATGGCGTCTGTGGTTTACACGAGGACCTTCCAGCGGGTCTTCGCCAAATTGTGCGGCTATCCACCACCCGTCTTTAGGGATTCGACGGTGTCGACTCATCACGAAGCACCGCCGCGACTGCCGCGCCTACGGCGATCCCGCAGGCTTGACCCAGTTGAATCATGGAATCAACATACTCAATTTCCACCTGTTGCTCCTGACCCATCTCCACAACTGGATCAACCACATCCTCCTTTGCATCCCGTGCCACAAAAATCTTGACGACATCATCCCGTTCTAATGCTTTTCGGGTTTGCCGTGTCCCGATCGTCCGGTTAGCCGTAGATCGAATCTCATCCAGCATGATGTGCCGTCCTCCCCGTCTCCTTGTTACTCGATAAAGGTCCGCGGGTTGCTTTTGGGCAAACACTTTAACATTGTAGCAACGCCCCTAGGGGCTGTCAACAGATTTTGTGCTCATCCATCGTTATCGCTCGACACCGCTTCTTGCGAGACCAATTCACGAGTTTCACTCGCTTCCGATTCCTCGCACGGAGCCATCGGTCGGTCGAGTATGATATCCTCATAGGATTGCATGCCCGTACCTGCCGGGATCAGTTTTCCAATAATCACGTTTTCCTTTAAGCCATGAAGTTGATCCTCGGACCCTTCCGTAGCTGCTTGCGTTAAGACACGCGTTGTCTCTTGGAAAGAGGCCGCCGACAAGAAGGAATCCGTTGCCAACGCCGCTTTGGTAATCCCCAATAATAGCGGTTCAATCGTCGCCGGCTCGCCATCTTGCGCAAGCACCTCATTATTGGCCTGCTCAACTTTTTCAAATTCCATCTGGCTCCCCGGCAACAGGTCAGTATCGCCGGAATTGACGACCTTGACCTTCTTGAGCATCTGTCGCACCACCACTTCAATGTGCTTATCATTGATGCTCACACCCTGCATTCGGTAGACTTGCTGCACTGCCGCTAGAAGGTGAGCTTGAACGGCTTCCACCCCCCGGATCTGAAGCAAATCATGCGGGTTGACAGCGCCTTCCGTTAATTCTTGACCGGTAGTGACAGCATCACCCTCTTGAACCTTTAGGACAACGCTATCGCTAAGCGATTGCTTCTGGCTGCCACCTTCCGAATCAACTACCGTAATGGCCCGCTTTCCTCCTCGGGTTCGCTCAAAATAAACGGTTCCATCGCGATCCGCGAGCAAAGCAGGAATTTTGGGATTACGCGCTTCGAACAGTTCTTCCACCCGGGGCAATCCTTGCGTAATGTCATCACCTGCAATACCGCCAGTGTGGAAAGTACGCATGGTCATCTGAGTGCCCGGTTCACCGATTGATTCGGCCGCCACAATTCCAACCGCTTCTCCGACGTCCACGGGACGCAAGGTCGCCATGTCACGACCATAACACGTCGCACAGACACCATGGTCCGTTCGGCAAGTTAAAACGGAGCGAACCACGACTGACAGCGCATCACCAAATGCTTCTCTTAATTCGCGAATCGTCGGGAGTTGATCGTCTGTCACCATTTTACCGGCAGACAAGACGACCTCTTTCGTTTCTGGGTTTTCAAGGTCTTCTGCAAGAACGCGTCCGAGCACGCGTTCTTCTACGGTCTCAATCACCTCGGCACCATCTAGAATGTCGTGAAGCTGGATGCCTTGAGTTGTTTCGCAATCTTGTTCTCGGATCATGACGTCCTGACACACATCAACCAAACGCCGGGTCAGATAGCCGGATTGAGCCGTTCGAAGCGCCGTATCCGCCAAACCTTTTCGCGTGCCGTGGGTCGAGGTAAAGTACTCGATGACGCTCAGACCTTCCCGGAAGTTCGATTGCACGGGCAGCTCAATCGTCCGACCGGATGGGTCGGCCATTAGACCACGCATTCCTGCCATTTGGACGATCTGCTGTTCATTGCCCCGGGCACCTGAGGCCGCCATCATATAGACCGGATTTGGCATCCCCATCGAACTAATGATCAAACGCGTCATCTGATCTTTGGTGTCGGTCCAGATCTCGATAATCTTTTCATACCGTTCATCATCGGTGAGCAGCCCCCGGCGGAATTGGCTTTGGACTTCGTCCACCTTTTCTTCTGCGGCCGCCAACATCTCAGCCTTTTGCACCGGGACTTCGATATCCGAAACGGCAATGGTCAAACCGGCACGCGTGGCATAGGAAAACCCAAGTTGCTTCAAACGATCTAGCATCAATGCCGTCTCGCGAGTACCAAATCGACGATAGCATTGCGCGATGAGATCGTTCACATTACCACTATCAATCCGTTCATTTATAAATTCCAATCCGTCCGGCAGACTTTCATTAAAGATAACTCGGCCCACTGTTGTCAGGAGCCGCTCGCCCTTAAAACGGATTTGCACGATGTCGTGAAGATGCAAATACCCATTTTCGTGGGCAATAATGACTTCATCCGCCGACGAATACGCTGGGTATTGAGAAGCGTTTTCGTGTTCTATTTCATTGGGCGAGACCGTTATATAATAGATGCCAAAGATCATGTCTTGAGTCGGCGTAACCACCGGCTCCCCATCCTTGGGGTTTAGGATATGATCAAAGGCCATCATCAAGAGTCGGCATTCCGCTTGTGCTTCCGGCGAAAGCGGGACATGAACGGCCATTTGGTCACCATCAAAATCCGCATTATAGGCGGTACAAACCAGGGGATGGATCTTAATGGCCCGTCCTTCTACCAAAACCGGCTCGAACGCCTGAATACCTAGTCGGTGTAGGGTTGGCGCTCGATTCAATAGCACCGGATGATCTTGAATAACCTCCGCTAGGACATCCCACACCTCGTCCCGTCCACGATCAACCATCCGTTTGGCACTCTTAATATTCTGGGCCAGCTCCCGTGAAACGAGTTCCTTCATGACAAAGGGCTTGAAGAGCTCGAGCGCCATTTCCTTCGGGAGCCCACACTGATTGAGGTTCAATTCGGGCCCGACGACGATGACCGAACGCCCGGAATAATCGACTCTTTTCCCCAGCAGGTTCTGCCGGAATCGTCCCTGTTTACCCTTTAGCAGATCACTGAGACTTTTCAGCGGTCGATTCCCCGGTCCCGTAACCGGTCGGCCCCGGCGTCCGTTATCGATCAAAGCATCCACGGCTTCCTGAAGCATTCGTTTTTCATTTCGAACAATGATGTCGGGCGCCCCGAGATCAAGGAGCCGTTTCAAACGATTGTTCCGATTGATCACCCGTCGGTATAAGTCATTAAGATCCGACGTTGCAAAGCGGCCTCCATCCAATTGAACCATCGGTCGAAGCTCGGGTGGGATCACCGGGATGACGTCTAGGATCATACACTTGGGGTCATTACCCGACCGCCGGAAGGCTTCCGTCACTTCAAGGCGTCGAACGGCACGAATGCGTCGTTGGCTCGAAACCTCCTTGATTTCTGTTCGCAATTCTTTAGAGAGCTCATCGAGATCCAACGATGCCAAAAGATCCCGAATGGCTTCAGCTCCCATGCTGGCTTTAAAGTCCGCCCCAAACCGATCGCGGGCATCGCGATAGTCGCTCTCCGATAAAATCTGTTTATCCAGCAGACTGGTTTCACCCGGGTCGGTCACCACGTAGGCCGCAAAGTACAAAACACGTTCGAGATCCCGCGGCGACATATCGAGCAGCAAGCCCATGCGGCTCGGAATCCCTTTGAAATACCAAATGTGAGAGACGGGAGCCGCCAATTCAAGATGCCCCATCCGTTCCCGGCGCACCTTGGTCATCGTAACCTCAACGCCACATCGCTCACACACGATGCCCTTATACCGGATGCGTTTATATTTGCCACAACGACATTCCCAATCCCGGGTCGGCCCAAATATTTTTTCACAAAACAGACCGTCTCGTTCTGGCTTTAGGGTTCGGTAGTTGATTGTCTCTGGCTTTTTGATTTCACCATGAGACCAGGCGCGAATTTTTTCAGGGGATGCCAGGCTGAGACGGATTGAATCAAAGGCGTTTACTTCCTCAGCCGCATCACTATCGATTGTTTCTCGCATATCTTTAACCGCATCCATCAACTTCCCCCCCCGCCAGATCCAACGCCACGGTCATCTTCCGTAACATCCTCGTAATCATCATCCCCCACATCAAGTTCAAGATCGCGAGCAAGTCCTTCAATATCCTCTTCTTCTTCTAGGCGATCTTCATTTTCCATCGGATTAGCCGCTGACAAAACCTCGACGTTAAGGCCAAGACTCTGCATCTCTTTGACAAGCACCCGGAAAGACTCTGGGACCCCGGGTTCGGGTACCATATCGCCCTTGACAATCGCTTCGTAAGCCCGGACCCGCCCGAGGGTATCATCGGATTTGATCGTGAGCATTTCTTGAAGCGTATAGGCTGCACCATAAGCTTCAAGCGCCCACACTTCCATCTCGCCAAAACGCTGACCCCCCATCTGTGCTTTTCCACCGAGGGGTTGCTGGGTCACCAGGGAATACGGACCCGTCGACCGCGCATGAATCTTATCATCCACCAAGTGATGCAATTTCAACATATACATATAACCGACCGTAATCGGATAATCAAAAGACTCACCGGTGCGACCGTCACGAAGCTCGATCTTACCCGTTTCTGGTAGATTCGCGTCCCGTAACGTCTCCACCACATCGTTCTCTGTCGCCCCATCAAAAACCGGACTCGCCACTCGAAAGCCCAAAGCCTGAACCGCCCAGCCCAAGTGGGTTTCGAGGATCTGACCAATGTTCATGCGGGAGGGAACACCCAACGGACTCAAAATGACATCCACGGGCGTACCATCCGGAAGGATGGGCATATCCTCTTCGGGGACGATGATCGCGATGACGCCTTTATTGCCGTGACGACCGGCCATCTTATCCCCTTCCGATAACTTTCGGCGCTCGGCAACATAGACACGCACCAGTTTGTTAACACCAGGAGACAGTTCATCCCCATTTTCGCGGGAGAAAATCTTGACGTCAACCACAACGCCACCCTCCCCATGGGGAACCTTCAATGAAGTATCGCGGACCTCACGCGCCTTCTCACCAAAGATGGCACGCAACAGACGTTCTTCGGCCGTCAGTTCCGTCTCCCCCTTTGGTGTCACCTTCCCGACCAGGATGTCCCCGGAGCTAACCTCTGCCCCCACACGAATAATGCCATTTTCATCGAGGTCTTTTAGAACATCTTCTCCGACATTCGGGATATCGCGAGTGATTTCTTCCGGACCAAGTTTGGTATCCCGTGCTTCCGATTCATGCTCTTCGATATGGATCGATGTATAAACATCATCCTTAACCAATCGTTCGCTAACCATAATGGCATCCTCGAAGTTATAACCTTCCCAAGGCATAAACGCCACGAGGACATTGCGGCCCAGGGCCAGCTCACCATCCACTGTCGAAGGTCCGTCCGCTAGGAGGTCATCTTTTTCAACCCGATCTCCTTTACGAACACGCACCCGCTGGTTGAAAGAGGTGCCTTGATTCGAGCGATGGAATTTTTTCAAGATATATTCGTCGCGTCGCGGCTCAGGTCCCTCGTCCGCCCGCACAACGATCCGTCGGGCGCTCGCTCGCTCGACGATGCCCCCACGTTTGGCCAACGCCATCACGCCGGAGTCGTTGGCGACGCGCGCTTCAACCCCAGTTCCCACCAGTGGTGATTCCGGAATTTGAAGCGGCACTGCCTGCCGCTGCATATTGGCGCCCATTAATGCACGACTGGGATCATCGGTCTCTAAGAAGGGAATCAGAGCCGTCGCGATACTGACCACTTGCTTAGGCGAAACGTCGATGAAATCCACTTCGTCTCGGTTAAAAGCGCGAACCTTTCCACGATAGCGCACCGTCACATTTTCTTCAAGTAATCCGTTTTCATCTCGATCGGTATTGGCTTCGGCCACAACTGCTTCCTCTTCCTCATCCGCCGTGAGGTAGACGATTTCATCGCCAATCTTTCCATCGGAAACCCGCCGATAGGGTGTCTCAATAAAACCATATTCATTCACGCGCGCATACGTGCTTAGATTGGAGATAACACCAATATTGGGACCTTCCGGCGTTTCAATCGGACACATTCGTCCGTAATGAGAATGGTGAACATCACGGACGTCGAAACCCGCACGGTCACGGGTTAAACCGCCCGGGCCGAGAGCACTCAAGCGGCGCTTGTGGGTTACCTCCGACAGCGGATTCGTTTGATCCATAAACTGCGACAATTGGCTCGAACCAAAAAACTCCTTGATTGACGCCACCACCGGCCGGATATTCACCAAGTCTTGAGGCGTCACGACATCCGCATCCTGAATGGTCATTCGCTCTCTGACCACCCGTTCCATACGGATCAGTCCGGTTCGGAATTGATTTTGCAGTAGTTCGCCGACCGTCCGAAGCCTCCGGTTTCCCAAGTGATCTTGATCATCGACAAACCCGATGTCACTAAAAAGTGTGACAAAGTAGTTCAAAGCAGCAAACACATCATCCGGCTCCAAACAGCGAGTTTCCATGGAGGGAGATCCATTCCCATAAACGACCACTGGGTTTCCTTCCTCATCCTCAACCAAAACTCGGCTGACTCCCGCATCCGAAACCAGGCCGGCCACCTTACGCTTAATGCGCTCCCCGGGACGCACCAAAACTTCACCCGTCTCAGGATGAACGATCTTTTCAACAGCAATCCGATCCACAATCCGATGCCCAATACTCAATTTCCGATTCAACTTGTACCTGCCAACCGGTGCTAAATCATATCGCTGAGGGTCAAAAAGCATGCCTTCAAGTAGATCACGGGCGTTTTGTTCTGTTGGGGGTTCCCCCGGCCGAAGTCGCTTGTAGATTTCGATAAGCGCTTCATCCTGGGACGTCGTGTTATCTTTTTCTAACGTGTTTAATACGACCTCAGTTTCACCTAAAATTTGTTTGATTTCCGCGTCTGTCGAATAGCCAAGAGCGCGGACCAACACGGTGATCGGAAGTTTTCGATTTCGATCAATCCGAACCCGAAGAACCTTCGCGGCCGTACAATCCATCTCGAGCCAGGCACCCCGGTTGGGAATAAATTTCGCACTAAATCCTTCACGCCCCGCATTGTCGATCTCGCGAAAATAATAGACACCCGGTGAACGGATCAACTGACTGACCACGACGCGCTCAGCACCATTAATGATAAATGTTCCCCCCTCTGTCATAAGGGGCAGATCACCCATGAAGACTTCTTGCTCTTTAATCTCTTTCGTTTCTTTATTAATGAGTCGCGCACGGACGCGAAGAGGTGCCGAATATGTGACATCTCGTTCCTTGCATTGGCTTACATCGTATTTGGGTTCCCCGAAAACGTAATCCCCAAACTCCAAAACCAAATTTCCGGTGAAGTCCTCGATGGGAGAAACGTCATGAAAAATCTCTCTGAGCCCTTCATTGATAAACCACTGGTAGGACCTGGTCTGAATCTCGATAAGACCCGGCATCGGCATCGGCTCATCAATCCGAGAAAAAGATCGCCTCTGCTTTGCACCGGCCTGAAGCGGTTGGGCCATGCAGTTTTCACTCCTTTTCAACTAGACCTAATTAACGAAGAGAACGCATGAAGAAACCACCTGCGTAAGGTTCCTCTTGGTTCTCCTGTCGGCAGAGTACTTGTAAATTGTCGTCGCTAGCACCGAGCGGTTTCATCATTTTGCGACTTGATGATAAGTGGCAACATGCACAATAAAAAGCCTCTTAAAGTCTCTTTTGAAAGCGTAAACACGTTCCAATAAAAAGAGGTAACGGCAATCTAGTACCTTAGCACAGATTGCCCCTCCCGTCAAGCATTTTTGTGGGGGAAGAAGGTCCCCATTACGCAATTAATGAGAAGGTGGCGAGGAGGTGGCCGTCCTCCTCGCACCCCTTTTAGCGGATCTCTACCGTAGCACCCGCCTCTTCAAGCTGGGACTTAATATCTTCTGCCTCTTCGCTGCTGACATCTTCCTTAACCGGACTACCCCCGTCTTCGACAGCATCAACGAGACTCTTTGCTTCTTTCAAGCCGAGTCCGGTGATTTCACGGACCACTTTAATGACCGGAATCTTCTTATCGCCCACCTCGGTAAGAACAACACTGAACTCCGTTTGTTCCTCTTCTTGCTCAGCGGCTGCTTCTCCAGCGCCACCCGCGACAGCAGCGACTGGTGCGGCTGCAGAAACGCCGAATTCCTCCTCGAACTCCGATACCAATTCCGCTAGTTCAGTCACCTTCATTTCGCGAATGATTTCTAATACTTGCTCCACTTTTGTAGCCACGTTCACTCACGCTCCTTAAAATATTTAGTTCATCGTTCAGCTCGATTGTCGCTGAAGCTCTGCCGTCATATAAGCCAAATCTCGCATCGGTGCTTGCGCCACACTTGCAAATTGAGTCATCGGTCCAGCGAAACAACGAACGACTTTCGCAAGCAGTTCTTCCTTCGGAGGAAGTTCAGCCAATCGCCGAACTTCTTCTGCCTCCAGAAAACCGCCTTCTAATAAGCCACCCTTAATCTGAAGGATTCCTGTCTTTTCTCGGAATCGTCTGACTTCTTTTGCAGCAGCCACTTCGTCGTCGTACGAAATGGCCAACGCTGTCGGACCCTCCAGAATTGGATCAAGCCCTTCGATGCCAGCTGCCTCCGCCGCGCGACGAAGCAAGGTGTTCTTTGCGACCCGATATTCAACACCCGCTTCTCGAAATACGGTCCGAAGATCTTCTGCTAGTTGAACATTGAGGCCGCGAAAATCAACAAAAACGGCTGAATTTGCTTGAGAAAGCTTTTCAGTAAGTTGCTCTACTTCTTTTATCTTTTCTGGTCTTACCATATCCTGTCACCTCCATCGGAACCAAACGTTGGAAACAAAAAACCCGCTGAACGCAGCGGGTTTCAACTCGAACGGATCGAGAAATCATCGCCATCATGCGATGAAATGACCTGCTGCCTCCGTAGGCGATGGCAACTGCCATCATTACGCCGCCGGGCACCTACTCTCTTCGGCACCAACAAACCATGATTAACTTGGCAAAAGATCTGCTATATTCACCTTAACCCCGGGCCCCATCGTGCTTGTCACGGTTATCTTGAGAAAATATCGGCCTTTCGCCCCAGGGGGTCGGGCCTTTTGCAGGGCATCAATGACAGACTGGAGATTCTCCACTAACTGCTCTACCGAAAAGGATACTTTCCCGATCGGAACATGAATATTCCCCTGGCGATCCGTCCGATACTCCACTTTTCCAGCTTTAATCTCGCGAACACTTGTGCCAATATCTGCAGTTACCGTGCCAGACTTCGGATTGGGCATCAAACCTCGGGGCCCCAAAACGCGCCCAAGCCGCCCGACCACACGCATCATATCAGGGGTTGCCACCGCAACATCAAAATCCAACCATCCACCTTCGATTTTCTCCGCTAGTTCCTCATCGCCCACGTAATCGGCTCCCGCTTCACGCGCTTCCTCTGCCTTTTCTCCTTGCGCAAAGACCAAAACGCGAACGGTCCGACCTGTCCCATGAGGAAGTACCAAGGCACCGCGGACAACCTGATCCGCGTGCCGGGGATCCACACCAAGACGAACATGACACTCGACCGTTTCATCAAAGTTGGCGAAGGCATTATCCTTCACCAGGCGAAGGGCTTCTTCTGGTGAGTACCGTTTTTCCTGGTCAATTTCTTTGTGCGCTTCCAGATACGCTTTCCCTCTTGTTGCCATTTCTATTCCCTCCTTGTGGTGCTGGCGGACGTCAGTCCTCCCACAGATTCAATCACTTGGCGACAGTAATTCCCATGCTCCGGGCCGTCCCCGCAACCATCCGCATCGCTGCTTCAACAGATGCTGCATTTAGATCTTCCATTTTTGTTTCCGCGATCTCCCGCAACTGATCGACTGTCACCGAGGCGACCTTTTCTTCCTTGGAATTATGAGCGCCTTTTTCGACCCCCGCAGCTTCCTTAAGCAAAATAGCTGCCGGCGGTGTCTTTGTGATAAACGTAAATGAACGATCAGCAAAAACCGTGAGTTCCACCGGTATGACCGTACCGGCCTGATCGGCCGTTCGGGCATTAAATTCTTTGACGAACGACATTATGTCGACACCATGCTGCCCGAGTGCAGGACCGACCGGTGGTGCCGGGGTCGCTTTGCCGCCGGGAATCTGAAGTTTAATCACTGCTGCGATTTTTTTAGCCATGCCAACCCCCCCTTACGGCCTAAACTTTTTCCACTTGAGTAAAGTCAAGCTCGACTGGTGTATCGCGGCCAAACATGTTTACGAGAACGTGCACTTTACCCTGTTTTTCATCTATCTCATTGACCGATCCAATAAATCCATCAAAGGGCCCGGATACAACGCGAACACTCTCACCAATTTCCAAATCAATCTTGGGGCGAGGCATTTCTTCTGCCATGCGTTGGTGAATACGTTCAACCTCGGATGGTTCAAGCGGCACCGGGTCATTTCCGGAGCTAACAAAACCCGTAACCCCAGGCGTATATCGCACCGCATGCCAAGATTCTTCCGTCATCTTCATGCGGACCAAAACATATCCCGGGAAGACCCTTTCCTCGACCGTTGATCGTTTCCCATCCTTCACCTCGATGCGTTCATCGGTCGGCACCAGCACTTCATAGATCAAATCTTCCATATTCATTGATTCGATTCGCTTGTACAAACGGGTTCGTACCGAATATTCCTGTCCGGAATATGTATGGATGACATACCATTCGCCGCGTTTTTCACGCGTCTCTTTTACGTTTTCACCATTGGTTGTTGTCATCCTAGGGCCGCCAAACGGAGACCCCTCACCCCCTTTATCTTGCAATAATCAACCGAATACCGCCACCAAACGCGGTATCCGCAAGCCAAATGACCACAGCCACGATCGCGACGGTCACCAAAACGACGGTGGTATAGGTGACAGTCTCTTCTCGATCCGGCCAAACAACCTTTTTCAGTTCCGCCCAAACATCTCGCAAAAACTTTCGTATTCTACTTAACAAACTCAAGGGGCTCACTCCTGAACTGACAAAAGAACGAAACACAATTTGGCAGGCCCGGAGGGATTCGAACCCCCAGCCCGCGGATTTGGAGTCCGCTGCTCTGCCAGTTGGAGCTACGGGCCTGCACATCTAGAGATTTTGTGTTCCCTCATTCTACTATCATTGAAGCCGAAGTACAAGCACACACCCGACTATTTTGTCTCTCGGTGAACGGTATGCCCTTTACATCGACTGCAATACTTCTTGAGCTCTAACCGACCCGTAGTATTGCGCTTATTCTTCTTGGTACTGTAGTTTCGTTCCTTGCACTCGGTGCATTCTAGGTTGATGATTTCCCTCATCGCACCGCCTCCTGTCTCGTTCGCACCAGATTTTTCCGTGCGAAATCTGATTCAGAATAACACACGTCCCCTTAACTGTCAAAAGAGGACGTGTGACCAATCATTACTCTTCGATATCGGTGACGACACCGGCACCGACCGTCCGACCCCCTTCGCGAATGGCAAACCGAACGCCCTCTTCAATCGCAATCGGGGTGATCAAGGAAACGCTCATCTCGATA
>SLMV01000132.1 GCA_007133365.1 Clostridia bacterium | reverse complement strand
GGGGCGTCGTCTACCCGATCACCGATTTGTACTACGCTTGTTTGTTTAAACCCGACGGGACCTTTGACGATTGGGATGGCAATCAAAACGGGATCATCGGGGAATGGTGGGCACCGCCCATCGATGGCGGCTTGGCGGAAAATTTTGCCCAAATGAACATCGACGATTGCAGCCTTAAGCCGGATGTGGCCCTCGGTCGGGTCCCGGCATCGACGGTCGAGGAGGTATCGGCGTACGTAAACAAGGTTATTGAATATGAGAGCATGTCATCACCCTCGTATGAAAATATCGTTTTATGGAACGCTACCTCCGACTTTCGTAACGATGATCAAGTGTTGAATAGCGTGGCCGCGGACTTATTGCCTGACTTCAGTGCTAAGAAGCACTATCGGCCCGCGGGGTACTCCACCTGGAGTTCGGAGGAAAGGAATCAGTACCGGGCATCATGGCGACAAGGTCTGTTAGACGACATCAATGAAGGCGCAACCTTCGCGATCTTTTACGGTCACGGTGAACGCACCGCCATGGGGGTCCTCCGAGAAAGGGATATTCAAGGTTTGACAAATGTCGGTCGGTATCCCGTGTTCATTGCCAGTGCCTGCGACACCGCCAAGTTCGTCCATGAACACGATATATACGTCGATGTGGATGGCAACTATCCTCCGTGTTGGCCGTCTTGCCCACCACTACAGGGCGATACCTGGCCGGGCCCTAATCCGGAACCGGCTCCGATCCAGCCGTCGCACCTCGATGTGGACTCGATGGCGGAAGCGCTTTTGCTGACCCCCGAAGCGGGGGCGATTGGCTTCCTTGGTGCCCGTTCGGGGACGAATGATGCGAGCCATCCTTTTGCCAACCTTTTTATCGATGCTTATAACACTGAGCTGGGGATGCGTCTGGGAGAAATGTGGGTGTCGGGGGTGACGGCGTTTGTCGAGACCTATTTGGAGACGGATCACTGGTTTGGACGCTCCAACCTAATGTCACGGCACATTCATATCTTTGTTCTCTTTGGAGACCCGAGTTTACGTCTTAAGCGGCCTTGAACCGAATGAACGTCAATCCTGCCCGCTCTAAACTCAGTGGGAGCACGGGAATCCGCACTCCCACTGTTGCCGCATGGTACCGACCATTGACCCTCAAAGGCCCAATGGGTGACCCAATAAACCGGTGTTTTCGGCCTCCGGTGACCTGATCGGAAGGCGGATATTGCCCCCTCGGAAACTCGGTGAGGACCCTTCTTCGGTTGCAGCACCGATGGTTGCCCTCGGTGGCCGCGTTTTCAGGCACTATTTCCCAACGTATCGCCAACAGACCGGCGCGGTCATTCTCCACATGATTTCATCCTCGGGAATCGTCAGCGATCACACGTCCGTTTAAAGGGCACCAATCAACCTGTCGTAGGGGACGCGAGCATGGGGGACCAAGGCGGACGATGAATGGCCTTTGAACCGCCGCTTCGACAGACAACGGCCGCCTGTCGGTGCCTTCGAACGACAGATCCTACTGCCGCATTTAAAAATCGATCCGAAATGGATTTGAGCGCTGTCCTTGTGAGACACCCTCCGATCAGAATCGGGTCGTTTCTTATTAATGAGAAGAGAAGAACTGACGTTTAGGGGGAGACAGGCAAGAGAGAATGACGACTGCTTTTCGTGCAATAAAGAAGTTCATTTGGAGGTTGCGCGTCGGTCGGCTCCGAACGTTGGACGGATGCTCTTAGCATTAAAACCGTTTTCAAAAGAGACTTCCGGGACGATCCGTGCAAGGATCACCGGTTATTTGCTTCTTTATGCACGTTCCCTTATAGTGAGCGAATAGACGTTTTTCGGCGAAAGGGGTATTCTCCATGATTCTTGGGATTAGTGGAAGTGGACATAAAGAGGGTGAATCGTCTGCTGCGGTGCAGGCCATTCTAAAGGCATCCGAACTGCCCTCCGTTTATGTATCAGCGGCGGATAAGCAAATCAATGGTTGCACCGGCTGTCTTCGATGTGTAGGCGACAATATTTGTAAAGTGGCGGATGATTGGCCGGAGATCGGTGCCTTAATGAGCGATGCCGACGCCATCGTGTTTGGCGCACCGAACTATTTTGGCATGATGAATGCCATCGGGCATGCGATCTGGGAAAGGACCTACAGCTTTCGCCACAATAGCCGTTTTACTCTGGCCGGCAAGCTAGGGGTCATTGTCGGGACAAATGATGAAGCCAAACAGAGCGTCATCCCTTATGTAAGGTCGATGATGGCGGCCAATAAAATGGCGGTGGCAGGTGAGATGGCGGTGCAGGGGTCTGCTCCTTGCTATCGATGCGGCTATGGCCATCATTGTGTCGTGGGTAGCGTTGTGGGCAAGCATGGTTTTCTTGATCGGATCAAAGCGGAACATCGACCTGCACATTTTGCGGACCAGTGTCGTGCCAAGGAAGAGGCCCAGAAACTAGGAATGGTGTTGCAAGGCATTTTCGGATAGGGATTGCAACATCGGATGCGTCGACGACGGTTTCGATAAAGGTGTGGAGTTTATTTGGCAACGGGGGCAGAATCGGTGTCCGAGCCAGTGGAAGTGGTTGCGATTCGTTCTTTAGCGCTCGGATGCCCGTCGGCCTCGGGGAGAATTTCTATCCGCGATGTGGCGATCCGTTGTGTGGCCTCGGCGGTGTCGATGAGAAGGGGCACCGTTAATTAATCGGATCCTCGGCTTTCAAGAGGGGTCGGGATGGAAACGTACGAACGATTTGATTAAGGAATACTGCTTCGATCACGTAGAGGCCGATTTAGGTGATAATGACGTCCGAGATTAGACGTGAAGCGCATGGGTACCAAGAATGCACTGAGCCGTTGGCTTGACGCACCCACCAATTATGAAAAGAACTGTCCGAAGTCCGGATCCATGTTGCGGGCTTTAAGACGGGACAGTTGACCATCTCATTAGAGTTTCCTAATCGCAAAAACATAGTTTTGTCGGCTATCGTTCGGCCCACAACATCAGGCAGGCGTTTTCGCTGGATCGGGCGCTACTCAACAATGCGTTACGCAAGCGCGAGGCGTTACCACTAAGCGATCCCGAAGTGACGACTTGTTATCAGCCGCTGAAACGTTAATCGATCTTTACGGACAGGGGAGGGTCGCGTATTGATTCCCGTAAAAAACGTTTCAATTGACAGGCTGCTCAGCGGAGAATACTGAGCAGCCTGTTGCTTGCCCCAATCAACGTATATTATGACCTATGGTCGACCGCCTACGGGAACGTCATCCGGTTTCCCGGGTCGATCACTCGGGCCGTTGTCCTCGTCAAGCGGTTCGTCATCATTGGGTGTTTCGGGCTTTTTCTCAGTCACATTGTCTTCTTGAGCATCGGCTTCGGGTGCTTTCTTATCACCGGCCGGAGTCTCGGCGGCCGCGTTATCCTCTTGGTCGTTTGCTTCATCGGCCTTTCGCTTTGCATTATCCGGGCCTAAATCGGCATTCTCGCTGGATGCTTCATTTTCGTCATCTTCATCCGCATCTGACCGGGGACTACCGCCCGCTGCTTCGGCTCGGGCCCGACCATGGGCTCCCTTATCCTCGGTGAAACGCTTCATTAGATCCTTGATCGGTGCACCCATATTCTCATCATCCGGGTCTTCGCCCAGCAAATTGGTGATGATGTTGAGGCGGCCGGGGGTGATGCCCAGGTCTTTTGCTTCTTGTACCATCTCATGTCCCGTCACGCCCGAGCGAATCTCAGCGGTCACCCCGTACTTTCCGACCTCCGTATCGATCACGTTTCTTAGGCGCTCCGTGAGTTGATTGGCGCGCTCGTCATTTTGGGAAGACGACGTGATGGCAACATTTTGATCGCCCTCGGAAAAATAACCGGCATCGACAAAGCGGGCGATTGCTCGGGAAATGGCGTCATCAATCCTTTGGTTGTTAAGGTTAAGTCCTTCAAGAACCGTTTCCGCTTCTTCATTCACTGGGTCGACACCAATCACGCGTTCAAACCGATTCACCTCGAGCACCATCCCGGGATTAACATCCAAACTGATGTGATACTGCGGTGTTACGTAGGCCCATACCCCCGCACTCATCATGACCAAAAACACGGCGGCGACCGCAATGATTGCGGCAAAACGAGTTCGCATGACTTGCTTCGGTTCCTTTACCATAATGATGTCCCCTTGGGAAAAGTCTTTATTCTTTATATTGACCATTGTGCCGTCGTCCTTAAGAGCGGCTGCTCGCTTACCCCTTACTTCCATGACCACTGCCTTCATTTTGCCCCCTCCTCTCGGATATATCGAAGGTACTCGGAAAGAATCGGATAATTACCGGCTAATATCTCAGTTGCCGCTATTATATATTTACGGTGACGCTCCAATACTTTTCGGGGTATGCCGGTATTACGACCAATTATTTTGAGAGGAAGTTGCTGGGATGTCCTCATGT
>SLMV01000215.1 GCA_007133365.1 Clostridia bacterium | reverse complement strand
GCAATATGAATCCGTTCTTTGGAACCGGCCAGTATCATAGCAGCAACGACCGGATGCAGCGCTACGGTGTCTTTGGTGACGTTGCCGAGCGGCTCGATCCGCTTCTGGAATATGCCTGGCATGCCGTGGGCGATGACGAGGGACGCATGGAGGCCTTCCATGAGGCCAGTCAGATCATTGCGGATGAACGGTTCGTTATCAGCATCATCCAGCGAAGCACCCTATGGGGCATGAGCGATCGGATCGATTACGCGCCACGATTTGATGGCGACGTCATGGCCATCGACATTAAAAAAGCACGTTAAGGGACAACAACCGCTTCCTGCCTGGGCGTGCGGGAAGCGGTTCCTTACCCTTGAATCCCACCACGCGCACTGCGCATTTACCGGACGACGACCGCCCTGATCCAACCCCTCCATTCGTCCAATCATCCGAAGATCCACTTCTTATTCGAATCACAAAAACGTCTGCTTACCGATCGGGTGAGGATCCTTGGCAATCGCCTCATGGCCCCTTCCCATCTTGTGGTCTTTTCAAATGCCCATCCTTGTTTCTCATCCGAGCATCAACTCGATGAAACCGCTTGACGTCCTGCTGTTTTTTCTATCAGCTAAAAAGAGAATGATTCTTTAAGGAGGCGATTGCATGCGTCTTTCGCTATTTTCCGGCGGCTTTTGGGGCATATATCTCATCATCATGGGTTTTCTCGCCCTAATGAAATCCTATGCCAACCTCGATATCCCCCTCTTTCGGGCCGGAATCGGAATTCTCCTCATTATGATCGGACTCACGTTAATGTTAGGGGGCGGCGTTGCTTGGGAAACCGAACCTGATACCGTTTTAATGCAGCAACGCACCGTGACCCTCAATCATTCCGGCAGTTTTCGCACCCTGTTCGGTGAAAGCACCTTTCATGTGGAACCACCGGCTGAGGCAACGTCACTCGATTTGGAGTTTGACACCGTCTTTGCCTCATCAACCATCCACTTACCCAAAGACGTGGCCGTCAAAATCGACATCAGCACGGCTTTCGGTCAAACCCAATTACCCGACGGCAGCTCGTGGTCCTTCGGGGGCGGCACCTATACCTCGCCTGGATATGATGAAGCAACCGAACGGATCCATCTGCGCGGGAGTACCGTCTTTGGCTCCCTCACCATCCGCCAGTGACGCGTCGGCGAAAAAAGACACTAAACCCGGCGCGCGGTTCTTTAGCGCGCCGATGGCTTGCGGATCGTTTCCTCCATAATCAGCAATAAGGGTTGCGAGGTCCCGGTACTTGCAGGAAATAGAATAGCCCTTATCGAATATGGGTTATTACCAAACAGGATATCCTGTTTGGTATTAGTGGATGCATTCTGGGTTGGCGGTCGATGAACAGCCGACACGGCATCGGTTCGTCTGGTGAGAAACGCGCTTGGCCCGGGTACCCTAAATTAATGGTGAGTAATCTCGTATTGTTTAATGACCACAGCAAAATAGTTGCGGTTTGGGCGGCCCGCTGCCCTCGCTCAGACGGGAGCGCATTCGAGCCTGCCCAAAGGCGAACCAGGTGATAAGCGCGACGACACCCTATAAGCAATCGTTCCTGTTAGTATTGGCACATTGGCGGGAGTTCGCAAATCTTTGGCCGGGGATCACCCACGGTGCGAGGACAAAGTCATTGGGGGCATACGGATGACCCGTACATCAAATGATGAGCAAATACGTGACAATCAACTGGAAATCCGCACCTTCGGCCGTTTTGACGTGCGCTACGGCAATGATCACCTATCCGATCGAACGCATCGCTCAAAAAAGCTCTGGCGAATTTTCCTCTATTTACTACAAAACATCAACCAAGAGGTCCCGACAGAACAGCTCACCGATTATTTTTGGGACGATCGCCCAATTCATAATCCGCAGGCTGCGCTTCACAACATCATTTATCGCCTTCGTGACCTATTTGATCAGCTCCCCTCCCCTCATCCGCTTCTCGACATTGAGTACGCTCAGGTGGGATACATTCTAAGGCTAAGTGATAATGCATGGTATGATGTCAATCACTTTATGGATTGCATCCAACAAGCAAGGAGTTTTCAGCCGTCCCAGCCCGGCCCGGCCATTGATCACTACTTCAACGCGCTATCGATCTATCAGGGACCCTACCTTCCTGGACGCTCTTTCGAACTCTGGGTGATCTCAGCCGGTCGCTATTATCGCCAACTCTATGCCGAGGCCGTTCGTGAACTACTGACGCTCCTTCGCCGCCCGGCACGGTATTCCGACATGATCACCGTATGTGAGCGGGCCCTGGCTATTGAGTCTTTCCTCGATGTTGACGAGCTGCACTATGGATACATGGAATCGTTGGCCAAAATGGGACGTACCCACGAGGCACTTCGACACTATAACCAGTTGTCAAAGCGAATGGTCGCTGACTATGGCCGACAACCGTCAAACGTCCTACAAAACCTAAACACCAGGATCAAGCAGCACCCTGAAGGGATGCAAGCAGAAACACAACATACTGAACTAATCACCATTCGCAGATCACTCCTTTCTCATCAGGGAAACAATGGGGCCTATCTTTGTGATCGCGATGTCTTTCGTAACCTGCTCCAAATCGAATCCCGCCGACGAGCCAAGACATCCCCTCCTTCCTCGTCATCTTGGTTGGGACTTGTGAGTCTGATCCCGTCGAGAGGGGTCATGACAAGCCCACCGATACTGGCCCGAGCCATGACGTCTCTCGAGCACCTGCTGGTGTCAAGACTCCGTCAAGGCGATGCCGTCACCCAATGGAATGGCAATCAGTTTTTAATTCTTCTAAAAGACTGTGAGCGGGCATTCTGTCAGCAGGTGTTAAAGCGAATTCAATCGGAATTTGAACAGAATCACGGCACGGATCCCTTCAATTGCACCCTCGATATTGAAATTGTCTGAGTCACCGTTTCAGCAGGTTTTAAGGCGATTTCGAGCCCTCCGTTGAATATTTCTACTCATTCTCAATTTAAATGTGACGAAATTAAAAGTCCTCTAAGCGTGCTGTGAGTGCTCTTGGGACTGGCCTGTGATTTGACCATGAGATACTTACGATACGTACATCCTAAGGGGTCGTTTTCCATGTCATAACGTTGGAAGAGACGGAGGCTTCACGTCGTGACCGATGCCGAACTGCAAATAGAAAAAATTCGGGCCAGCACGTTTGTGGTGGAAGTTTTGTTTTGCACCGGATGGACCTTACAGGGGAATATCACCTGGCTCGAAAAGGAGAAAACCCAATCGTTTCGGAGTTTAATGGAGTTGGTGGCCCTCATCCAGGAAGGATGCACGTGGTCGAAATCGTCGACCCCTGAATCTCAGTTGAGGTCATGGTTTGAAAATTCCATCCTTATGCAAGGTGAACAATCGGGATAATCCTTATTCGTGCAGGGGACACGGTAAACGTATTAGAGCGTGGACGACCTCACCTCGAGAAGCGATCCATCACTTCGAAGGGGCTAACGGAGAAACCTGACTTATGGTTCACAATGTTGATCTAGTTGGATGAGAAGTGTTGAAGGCGAGGTTTACGGAAGCGATAAGGGTCGAATATCAACTGTATGACTGAGTTCGGCCGGAGCCTATGGCGTATCGGAAGGGTATTTTGGAGTAACGGGTTGTCGTATCGGAACGAATGAGCATAGTGAGTGATCGGCAGAGCGTTAGAGGATTGCGGTCAGACACCTGACCGATGTTGTGTCTGGAAGGCCGGTTGAATGGTGCGAGACGGGATGGCCGCCTATCCGCAGTGTCGGCCCTGGTTTCCAAGCAGAGTGTTTGAGAAAGGGGTATCAAGTTGAAACGACGCAAGATGTTACTGGCAATCGTAGTGTCCATGTTCATGATGATCGGCTTCCTGCCGGGTGTGGCTGTGGCGGATGAACACGATCCGTTGCCACCGAACTTCGGGTTCATCCCGAACTCCGGTGAGGCGAGTGTGTCTAAGGTAGACCTCGTGAATATGGAAGAAGTGGCGCGGTACTATACGGCAGAACGGCAAGATCCCGATCCTATTGCTTGGCGTACTTCCCGTATAGCCGTTGACGCCGACGGCAACGCCTGGGTGCTCAATGTTGGCTCTGATGCGTTAGGCCTCACCGGTGCCGTGGTTCGAATCCAGGCGGATGTCGAGGGTTTGACCACCAACGAAGATCCCGATAATCCATGTGACTTCGGCGATGACCAAGCCGTACAAGTCATGGATGTGGGCGACCCCGAGGAGATGCCCAGAGCGATTGCCATTGATGATGACGGTTACATCTGGGTAGGCTTCTATGGTTCGGGCCGACTCGTTAAGTATGAATATGATGGTTCCGATCCGGATAATCCTAAGCTTAACGATTTTGGTGAGTGGACGGATCTGGGAATCGGCTTCTATGAGATGAAATTCGCCCCTGACGGGACACTGTTCATCTCCAGCCGGCAGTCAACTTCTGCGGTTGATCGGTCAGGTATCGCTCCAGG
>SLMV01000024.1 GCA_007133365.1 Clostridia bacterium | reverse complement strand
GCTATTTTGAAGACCATCCCGACGTCAAGTTGGCCAAAACGGGCACGCTGGTCGATTCCATCGTGATCCGTAAAGACGGGGCTGAACGATTAAGCGGAGACTGGGATTTTTCCCATCGCCTGATGTATTGACCCAAGGGGTCGGCAGGCTCAATCCCAAAAACGCTTAAAAATGGAGCCGCACCGGATACACCCGTGCGGCTCCTCTTGTTTCATTGGCGAACCGAGGCGCCCTATCGAAAAGCATCCCCCATGGATCTGGTAAAATCCTCGCCCAGCGGGGCCTCGTTTTGAAAAACGAATGGCTGTTTTCCCTCTTGTCGGCTCAGCACGAATGATCAAATCCGCCGCGCACCGCCCGAAAAACCTCGCGGCCAATTCCCCGGTATCTGTCGTATGATAGGATCCAATCGGAAGGCGGTGGTTAAACCTTCACTTTCAAGACTCCTCATCAGCCCCGATCCATTCAGCAAAGGCATCTTCATCGAGGACTCTCACGTCAAGTTCCTGCGCACGTTCCAGTTTGCTTCCCGCTCCCGGGCCGGCCACCACCACATCCGTGTTATTGGACACACTCCGGGTCACACGGCCTCCGCGTCTTGTCACCAACGCTTCGGCTTCTGCCCGGGACCAACGCGATAATTGGCCGGTGAAAACAACGCGCTTCCCGGCCAACTCACCTCCATCAAGCGATGAGGACACCGGTCGCGGGCGGACCCCTAATTCCAAAAGACGCGAAAGGACCTGACGATTATCAGGATTTGAAAAGAACTGATCCACACTCCGGGCCACTTCCGGCCCGATCTGACCAATCGCTAAGAGTTCCTCCTCCGAGGCCGACGCCAGTTGGTCCAAGCGTCCGAATGCCTGACTGAGGACATCCGCGAGGTGCTGACCCACCAGCGGAATCCCCAGGGCCACGAGGAAACGTGCTAACGAAACGTCCTTGCTCGCCTCGAGGGCTTTTAACATATTTTCGGCGGATTTGGCCCCGAATTTATCCAGCTGCATCCAATCATCCAGCGTCAGGACATACACATCCGGCAACTCCCTTACCCAGCCCTGCTCCACCAACTGCTCGGCGGTCCTTTGTCCGAGCCCGTCAATATCCATGGCCCCTTTGGAGGCAAAATGCCGAAGACGTTCCTTTAGCTGGGCAGGGCAGGACAACCCATCGCATCGGACATTCTTAAGATCATCCGCGATGACCACGCCGGAATCACAAACCGGACATCGCTCGGGAATCTCGACCGGGATTTCATCTCCAAAACGCTGATCGTGAAACGCCTTCACCACATAAGGGATGACATCACCTGCCCGCTCCAACAGTACCTGATCATTGATACGGATGTCCTTGCGCTTGAGCTCACTAAAATTGTGAAGGGATACGCGCCGCACGGTCGCGCCGCCAATTTCAACTGGTTCCAGGTGCGCCACCGGGGTGATCTGGCCGGTCCGTCCTACCTGAAACTGTATGTCCACGATTCGAGACACCGCCTGTCGAGCAGGGAATTTGACCGCAACCGCCCAACGAGGGTCACGGCTTCGACTCCCCAACTGCTCCCAATAGGATAGGCGGTTAATCTTGAGGACCATCCCGTCCAATTCATAATCGACCTGATCCCGACGCTCAAGCAGCTCCCGATGATAGGTCAATGCGTCATCAATGGTGGAGCACCATCGTTTCTCTTCATCCGGGGCTCTAAGATGCCAAGCGGGCAGAATATCGGACAGGACCTGCCAATGGGTCTCCCAGGCCATCCCCGTCGCCGTCACCAGTTGGTATAGGACCACTCGCAGCGGGCGGGTCGCCGTAATTTCGGGATTCAATTGCCGAAGCGAGCCGGCAGCCGCATTCCGAGGATTGGCAAAGGGAGTCTCACCCGCGTCAAGTCGCCGCCGGTTTAAATCCTGAAAAGCACTTTTCGTCATGTAAACCTCACCCCGGACCACCAGCCGTTCGGGCGGCGGGTAGGTGTCATCGGGGAGAGATAGCGGAAGCGTTCGGATCGTGCGCATATTGGCGGTCACATCTTCACCAGTCACACCATCGCCTCGGGTCGAGGCTTGATAAAAGGCACCCTCTCGATACATGAGTTCGACCGCCAACCCGTCATATTTGGGTTCGGCCACATAGTCCAACCGGTCAACGTCGAGTTCCTTTCGACAACGCACATCAAACGCCGCGAGTTCATCGTCGGAATGAACCGCCCGTAAACTGAGCATCGGCGGTGAGTGGGTCACCTGGGGAAACGCTTCTCGGGGAGGACCTCCGACGCGCTGGGTGGGCGAATTGGGCGTCACAACATCCGGATACTCCGCCTCCAAGGTTTCGAGCTGGCGCACCAGGGCATCGTATTCGGCATCACTTATGATGGGATCATCCAGGACGTAATACCGGTAGTCATGGTCTTCAATTTCCCGCCGTAAGCGTTGGATCGTCTCCCATGTCTTGGGATCGGGTTGTCGCCCCATGACGTCCACCCCCTCCGTATTGCTCACGAATCTGCACGTTGACTACGGCGCCGAGCAAAAGGATGGTGGCGGCGATATAAAACCAAAGTTGAAGCACAATCAACGCCGTGAGGGAACCGTGGATCAGCCGAAAATCCGGCGCGGTTTGGAGGTACCAGACAAATCCGGTCTTGGCCACCTCAAATGCAACGGTACCAACCAGCGCCCCAAGCCACACCTGGCGGAAGCGAATGGGCGCGGCTGGAAAAAACATGTAGATGACCGAAAACGCGATGAAGGTAAACACCGGAGGGACTAAACGTGGGACCAACGACCACAACATGGTATCGGTGATCGGCATCAATCCCAAGGCTTCCATCAATTGGGCCTCGTACATGCGAAAAACGCTGAAAGCCGCACTGATGCCGATCGACAATAAGACCAAAAATCCCATGAATAAAACCATTAATATGCCCACCAGTTTGGTGCGCCAAAAGGGTTTGTTCTTTGATTCCCCCCAGATGAGGCCCAACGAGCGGGTGATCGCACTAAATACAGCGGAACTGACCCAAAGCAGGGCAACGATTCCTACCAAACCCACCTGGCCCCGGTTCTCCACCAGCGATTCAAGGTTTGTGATGAGAAGATCCGCGGTCCCCGGTGCGTACAGCTCGATGAAATTTTCCATTTGGTCGTGAACCGCAGCCGTGGGCAACAGATAGCCCATGATGGCAACCGAGACGAGCAGGAGCGGGAAAAGCGAAAAAATACCAAAATAGGCGATCGCCGCCGCTTTGAGGAAACCATCTTGCTCCGCAAACCGACGAAAGATTCCGACCAAAAACCCGACCGCACCGCCTCGCTTTTCCAACTTTTTGACCACCAGGCCGAGCAAATCGCTCCTCCTTTAGGACTCCACGATATCTTCGGAGTGATCCAACGCGCCCGGGACCGATGTCGACTCACTCGCGACATCCTCTTTCTGCTGCCGCCTGAGCCAGATTCTAAGTAAATGGATTCCTTCACGTCCCACGCGAAGTGCCGTCTTTAGTGATCCACGAGACGGTCCCCCTCCCGGCGAAACCCGGCTCAGCACCATTTGAGTCATTACATTCTCACAGATACGTCGACCCGAGTTGGTAAATTCACGAAGATCCCCGATAGTGCCACGTGTTTCTTGTAACAGGGGAATCACTTCCCGCATCATTTCGTTCATGTGATTACGGGCTTCTGCCTCGGTGGCCATGATCTGTCGAACGTGACCTCGCACTTCCGATTCCAACTCGCCCATTTTAGCCCCGAGTTGAATCCCCTTGATCGCAATGAACACAAAGGCCAACGCGTTCAATCCGGTCGCCACGGCGATAACATAAAGCAGCTGGTGTTCAGTCATGACTGAGAATCAAGCTGATCCTGCAGCTCACCCAGCTTGGCCTCCGCTTTGGCCAAAGAACACTCCACAAATTGGGTGGGGTCTTCAGCACCGGCCCGGCGCATTGCTTCTTCGGCGCCTTCTTTAAGTCGAATGGTGAATTCACTCGCGCTATCACGAACATCATCAGCGATGTTTTGAGCCTGCAATTTGATTCGGTTACGGGTATTCTCGCCACTGTCCGGCGCTAACAAAATACCAGCACCCAAGCCAACAAGGCCACCAACGAGAAAGCCGACCACGAAATCTTTAGTCTCTGACATGCGTATCCACTCCTTCCAAGTGATATATGCCCGATTATACCATTAATTCTAAGTAGATAAACCCTTCCCCTCTTTTTGCCCATCCTTCCTTTGGGATTCGATGATCGCACGTCCAGACGAAAAAGAAAGTCGCTAGAGCATGTTTAGGATCTCCGTCGACATCTCATGATGAAAACGACCCGACCGATAGCCGGCAATCAATTGACGACGCTGCCGGTTTGGATCCCGGCCTGCCTCCCGGTCGCGTTTGATGCTTTGAACGATGGCATCGGCCGAACGGCTTCGCTCCTGCCAAATACCTAAACGGGAAAAGGCACCATCACAAACCAAAACCGTAGGGATGCGGTCAAAACCCAAATT
>SLMV01000107.1 GCA_007133365.1 Clostridia bacterium | reverse complement strand
TTAAAATTTCGATCGTCTCGTAAGCCCTTTCTTTTTGATTGAAAAAGCCCACGGTCCCCTGTTTGAGCGCACCGAGCACCCAGAGATAACCGGCCTCGACCCCGAGCGCATCCACCTGCTCCTCTAAGCCTTTTAATAAATCCACGTCCACATTCAGGCGTCCCATGTGATACGCCTTGCCCGCATAACGTTGCATGCCGCTTCCCTCCTCCGGCGAAAACTCAAGCGCCCGCAAGATCCATGAGCTCGGCTGTTTTCATCTCATCGATCTGACGGACGCCTTTTGTCATCTCAAATGGTGCGTCTTGAGTCACGCACCGAATGATGTTCACTTAAACCGAGACGACTTCCTTCACTTCCGGTAATTTATCTTTGAGAATCTTTTCGATGCCATTCTTAAGCGTCATGGTGGCCATCGGACAACCGGCGCAAGCGCCGACCAAACGGACGGACACGATACCGTCTTCGGAAACATCGACCAGCTCGACGTCGCCTCCGTCGGCCTGAAGCGCCGGACGGACTTCGTTAAGGACAGACTCTACTTTTTCTTTCATAATACACCTCCTGGCGCAATTATATGCGAGAAAGCGAATTCCGTCCAGCCAGAATCGCTCGTCCTCCCCGCTTTTCTTCTTCTAAATAAACGCCTCGCCGGGTGGTAAGATGGGGCGCTTGTGCGGTAATCTGATAGTGTGAGATTTATACGTTCATCTTACTTTCTTTGCCAACCACATCATGATCTTAAGACAAACAGGAGGGGTTAATGTGGAGGATAACATAACGATTAGTGTCATCAAGGCCGATGTCGGGAGTCTGGTGGGCCATACCATCGTCCATCCCGATCTCATCGATTGTGCCGCCGACAAACTCGAAGAAACCGATCTGCTCGAAGACTTCTATGTGACGGCGGTGGGCGACGACTTACAACTCATCCTCACCCATCGTCATGGCACCGACAACGCCGAGATCCATCAATTGGCCTGGGACACCTTCGCCTGCGCCACCGAAGTCGCGCGCGATCTCAAACTGTACGGCGCCGGTCAAGACCTATTGAGCGATGCCTTCAGCGGCAACATCAAGGGCATGGGTCCCGGCATTGCGGAGATGGAAATCACCGAACGGGCCAGCGAGCCCATCCTGGTCTTCATGGCCGATAAGACCGAACCGGGCGCTTGGAACCTGCCGCTTTACAAAATGTTCGCCGATCCCTTCAACACCGCCGGTTTGGTTATTGATCCCAGCATGCACCAGGGCTTCGTCTTCGAAGTGCACGATTTGGTGGAAGGAAAGCGGGTCCGGTTCCATACCCCCGAAGAACTGTACGATCTACTGGTCTTCATCGGAGCGCCGTCTCGCTACGTCATCCACTCCATTTACCGAAAAGATGAAAACGGCGAGGCCGGCGATATCGCCGCCCAGGCCAGCACCCAGCGCCTGAGCTTGATCGCCGGTAAATACGTCGGCAAGGACGATCCGGTGATGGTGGTGCGCACCCAAAGCGGCCTCCCGGCCGTCGGAGAAGCGCTGGAAGCCTTTTCCCATCCCCATTTGGTGGGCGGCTGGATGCGCGGCTCCCATAACGGCCCCTTGATGCCGGTCAGCCTGTTCGACGCCAAACCGTCGCGCTTTGACGGGCCGCCGCGCGTCGCCTGTCTCGGCTTTCAACTCAGTAGCGGCCAGTTGAACGAACCCCAGGATATGTTCGACGACGTCTCCTTCGATCTGGCCCGAGAAACCGCCAACAAGATCGCCGAATACCTCCGGCGACAGGGGCCCTTCGAGCCCCACCGTTTACCGTTGGGCGAAATGGAATACACCGCCCTTCCCGAGGTGATGAAGCGACTCGAAGACCGCTTCGAGCCCATCGACTGACATGGATTTATGAGGGCGGGGCCCATCCCCGCCCTTTCGCCTTCCTCACGGCCAACCCCATATAACCGCCCCTTATCGCCGTTCCCCGAGCCCCAGCCCCAACGATAGAACGGAGCTTGGGTCAAAATATACCCAATGAAAACAACAAGCATAACGGATCACAGCCCAATAGGGGCTCGTCAACGCTAGTCAAAAATCTAAAAGAAAGAATGGGAGAGGCGTTTACGGATTAGGCATGGGAGGGCGGGTCGCCCGAGACTTGATCGATGGACGTTACATCGCGTTTGAGATCCGCTTCCACCGCCTTGATCTGATCATAAATGGCCGCCTTTTGCGCCCGATGGTCCTGAAGTTTTTGCCGAAGCGTGGCCATTTCTTCCGTCGGACCCTGACCGGCCCGTCGAATCAACGCCAGTTCCAACACCGCCTGTTTAACCCGGAGGGTTTCCGCGCGTTCGGAATCCTCGGTGCGCTCCCGTTCATCGGAAAGCTGCGACCGGCGCGAACGCAATTCCGAAAGCGACATTTCCTCATATTCCCGGCTCCAGTCCTCAATCAAAAGACTTCGAATGCGTTCGCCGCCCCCGCCCCGCTGCCAACGCTGAATCTCGTTTTGCAGCTGACGTTTGCGAAAGAGCACTTTATCCCGTCCCCGGGCAGCGGCCTTCAATTCTCGCTCCACGCCCTCGATTTTCGCATCAACAACCTCGAGCCGACGATACAATTCTTCGAGGCGCTCGTCCAGTTCGGCGACTTGCGGATCCGAAGGCGCCGTCAACCAACGCTTCCAGATCTCTAGGGTCGCAACCGACACCACGGAAAAAGAAAACAGGGCAAGGCCCAGCCCAAACGACAGGCGAAGCACCCACCCGATGTCGGGAAGGCTCAAACTGAGAAAGGCACCGACCAAAAGGGCACCCAACGCTTCCACCAACAGAACCGCCCGGGCCTTTGGGGTCAGTTGAAGCCGGGACAGAATATGGTCCAGCGCCAAATAGACGATGAATCCAATGATCGCTGCTCCCAATAAGATACCGGTCATGATGACGCTTCGCCTCCTCATCTTGCCATGTTCAATGCCATTATATCACGCCGGAAAAATCCGTTCCCCCTCATCCATCCCGAAGCAATTGGCGTGCTTCTCGCCGGACCCAAGGATCAGAATCGTCATTCGCACACCACCGGATGGTCTCGAGAAGCCGACCCGGCAGAAAAACGCCGTGCCGATGGCTCAAACGATGTAACGCCCAAAGCGCATGGCTTCGGATCACCGGCCGCCTATCCTTCACTTGGGACCCGATGGACTCGATGTCGTCGGGACCGCCCGTATTTCCGAGCGCGATCAGCACGTTTCGCTGTAGCGTCCTTCGGCCCCGCCAGCCTGCGCTTTTTTCCCCGAAGTGCTCCTGAAACGTCGTCGGATGCATCTGGAGTAATTGCGCCGGATCCGGAGCTTGATCCGAAGGACTCGGGCGAAAGGCCGAAATGCCCTCTGCCTGATTTTCCGGACAAGAAAGGGTGCAGGCATCGCACCCGTAAATGCGCCCGCCCAATTGCCGTCGGTACACCCGCGGCAAGACCCCCTTTCTTTGGGTGAGATACGAAAGGCAACGATAGGCGTTGACCCGATGCGGTGCCATGAGCGCCCCGGTGGGACACGCCTCGACGCACCGATAACAAGCGTGACAGGTGGCCCCGGTGGCGACCAAACGGCGGATGGGCACCCCGACATCCAATAATGCCAGCCCCAAGAACACGCAAGATCCATAAGGCCGCACCACCACCGCCGCGTTACCCCCCAAGCGCCCGAGTCCCAGCGCCAGGGCAAAGGCCCGCTCTTCTAAGGGGCCGGTGTCCACCTGAAGGTGGGCCCGATCGGCCGCTTCTCGTCCCACCAATTCGATCAAAAGACCATGGAGCAGTCGCGGCACCACCCGATGATAATCCAGTCCCCAGCTGGTTTGCGACAGGGTGAGCCCGCTTCCCACATAATCCGGCCGCCCGTACGGCACCGCAATCATCACCATGCTTTGCCAACGGGATCCCGGCGTCGTAGGCTGATAGCGTTCGCACCCTGAAAAGGGTACGAAGGGCGGTGCCCACTTCAAATGACGACGCCAGCACCATCGAGCCCAGGGCGCATCGAGCGTCGGGATGGGACCCGCCACCCAAGGCAATCGTAAAGGATCCGTCGCATCCATCACCATTTCACCCCCTATCGTCGAAGCACCGACACCACTTCCACGTGCGCCGTCTGGGGAAATAGATCCACCGGCTGTACCCGCGCGACCTCCCAGCCGCCTTCGGTCAAATAGCCCAGATCCCGGGCCCAGGTGCCCAGATGACAGGCCACATAAACCAGCCGTGACGGCGATGCCCGCATCAAAACGTCCAACAGCGCCTCAGAACAACCGCTTCGAGGGGGATCCAAGAGGATGACATCGGGCCGTTCCCCCACCTCGAGTAACGCCTCCACCCCGACCGCGGCATCCGCCTGGTAATGGGTGACGTGCGGCAGGTCGTTGAGCTGGGCGTTGTACTCGGCATCCTCCACCGCTCGGGGATCCCATTCGATCCCCATCACGCGGGCTCCGGTATCACGGCCCACCAGCGCGGACAAGATCCCCACCCCGCTGAAAACGTCAAACACGGTGTGCTCGGA
>SLMV01000205.1 GCA_007133365.1 Clostridia bacterium | reverse complement strand
CGCGCTTTGGTGGTGACCACGGCCAAATCATAATCCCGCTCTTGTAACGTTTCAAGAACCTTCGGAATACCCGGGAAGAGTTGGCTGGCCTCCATTTCGAGATATGCTTGGCGGTAGCGCTCGATCAGGGCCGAAGCCCGATCCGGATCAAACTCATGCATAATATCCGGCAGCGAATGCCCAGCATAACCGCGCAAACTGTCCTGCGACACGTCGCAACCTAACACCTCTTTAATGGCCTGCTGCATCGCCTTTTGGATCACATCCGTAGAATCCAACAAGGTTCCATCTAAATCAAACAAAAAGACCGTCAAATGACGGGGAAATTTGACATCCATTTTGAGAACCTCCCCACGACAGCATACCATGAAGCCCACTCGGCCCCCAAGCCTTAAGGACAGGCCGCATTCGGCCTTCCAAGTCCCGCTTCATCATCATCAAACCGACGACCACGAACTAATCGATTTCATCATGCTTGTACCGGACCACATCGATGCCCGCCTCACAAAGCATCTCATCGGCGATGGTATCCGGATACTCCCGTACATACACCAATTTGACAATTCCAGCATTGATCAAGAGCTTCGTGCAGATTAAGCACGGTTTATCCGTACAATAAAGGGTGGCTCCCTTTACCGCGACACCGTGCAAGGCCGCTTGCGCGATGGCATTCATCTCCGCATGACTCGTTCGGACACAATGCCCCTCAACCATGAGACAACCCACATCCGTACAGTGGGCCAATCCCCGGGGAGAGCCGTTATACCCGGTGCTCAGTATTTGACGGTCCCGCACCAGCACGGCCCCTACCGCACGTCTCGGACAAGTCGAACGCGTGGAGACCACTTGGGCAATATTGAGAAAATACTCGTCCCACGGCGGTCGCCGTGATGCACAACCTCTCACTTCGTCCATAAACTATTTGGCCTCCTTGATTTCCACGCCTCCCATGATGGTGCGTGCTTGAATGCGTAAGCGTTTATCCGAACCGGAATGGATTTGGTGTTCAATCCGTCGGCTGCCCAAAATGCCCCCGTCCTCCTGGCCCAAAAAGTCGACGCCCCCCAAAATGGCCGACCCTTCGTAAACGATCGGCAAGTCCTTGGGGACCGTCACCTCAATGCCACCCATAATCGCGGTCAGGTCCAATAACGTCTCGCCCTCGGGAATCTCGGCCGCCGTCAAATCCAATTCGATGCCTCCCATAAAGGCCGTATAACTGGAACTTTCCAGGGTCCAAGGCGTCTCACCTCCCATGGTAATGCCGCCCATGAAGGCCGTGCGCCCCCCGGATCGGGAAGCGGTGCGGCGACCCCGGAGCAAACTGATCCCGACCAAGATCAAAAGAACCGGCCACAACATGTTCCAAAGGAGTCGGGTATCGACCTCGAAAAAATCAAGATTTCGTCCGAGATAAATGATGCCGATGGCAAGAACAAATAAGGCCGTCACAAATTGTCCCCAAGAGAAATAGACGCGACGATCTTCGTCCGCCCCCACCGTCCGAAAAGCGAGCACCAACCAGTTGAGCCCGATCACGAGGGGAATGACCGGCCAAAAGGCCCAAACATTGTCGACCGGCACGTCCACCCCCAAATTCCCCAGTAATAAAAGAACACCGGCCAATAGGATCAATAGCCCAATGACCACCCGACTCATTAGAACATTCATACTCAATCATCCTTTCAAAAAATATATCAAGATCATCCAATCACGTCGGTCGCATCCCAACGACGATCAACCATACGATGCCAATCATAAGGGCGAAATCGCCTGGACTTAGAAGTGATCCCGCTCCAAGAAATTCAAAGGGAACAAAGATATGATCGGCTAATACCGGCAAAACCGTATCCTCACCCACAAGATGATAAAAAGGGTAATCGCCGCCCGACAACCGAGTGAGTTGATCAGCAGGAAGGGCCGTCCCATCCACGGGCATTCCCCGGTTAAGAACAATGACCAACGCATTTAACCCGACACCGGACGCAATGAGCGAAACACCCGGGGTCTTCCAATTAACCCCCAGGATTCCGAGCATGACAATATAACTTAAGATGAACAGCCATAAAGCAAGTGGAGTGGCGGGATAACGCTGAAGCATGAGTTGTAAAACCAAAACGCCAATGAGGCCTTCCCAAAGGTAAAAACGGATCTTCGCCAAATGCGTCAAGGAACCGCCCGTCGCCCAACCCAAAACGATCCCCACACCCAACGCCACCATCATCATAAGTGACCGCTTTCAGCTGATTCTTCGATTTCGCCGGCGCTGTCCAAAGAATCGGAAGTTTCACCGAAGGAGGCGTGCACCACATCCCCGTTCTCGGTGATTTTGAGTAACGTATCCACCACTTCGGGGTCAAACTGCGTACCACTGCATCGTTTCAATTCGCAGCGCGCTTCTTCCAGGGTCATCGCCCGTTTATAGGGTCGGGCTGAGCGCATGGCATCGAAGGCATCTGCAGCGGCCATAATGCGGGCTTCCAATGCGATGTCTTCGCCGCTCAATCCTTCCGGATATCCCGTCCCATCATAGCGTTCGTGGTGATGAAGCACCCAGCCGGCCCCTTGCTTCAACTGATGAATCCTTTTTAAAATATTGTGACCGATCACTGAATGTTGCTTCATCAAGGCCCATTCTTCCTCATCAAATTTGTCCGGTTTCTGCAGGATATGATCCGGAATTCCAATCTTTCCCATATCGTGGAGAATGGAAACGTACTGAAGCAGATTGATGCGATCGGCTTCCAGATCCATCGCCTCGGCAATTCGAACCGCATAGGTTGAGACCCGCTCCGCATGACCCGACGTGTGGGGGTCTCGCGCTTCCAGTGCGGCCGCCAACGCACTGATGGTGCTGACAAAAACATCCCGGAGTTCCCGGTACATTTTAAAGGCATACCGACCAACCATCAGGGGCAAAAGGAAGACCACGATGCCGATTTGTCCGACGGTCGAATAAATGGCGGCATTGAGGTAGGCGATGGGCAAAAGTCCGATATAGCTCGAGACCGCCCAACGAAATCCGAGTAAAGTGGGAAGAAACGGCGCACCCGTCTTGAGCGAAAAACAAACGACAAATGCCAACATATTGGTGGAAAAATAGGCCACGCCTCCCAACATCGTGGCAGCGGCAAAATTCAACGAACCGGCGACCCCCCCCCCATCCCATATCATGGTGAAGACAACCCCGCCCATCGCCGCGGATATAAACAGCTGGGCCCGGTTAAAAATCACATCGAAGAAGGGCACCTGCCCCCGGATTTCCTTACTGCGAATGGACCCAATGGCCGTCAACAGCCCGCCGATGAGGGGACCAAAGAGCAAAACGGCCGAGTAACACATGGCGAAGCTGACCGAAATGGTTCCTTCGATACCAGGAAGTTCGATCGGTAACGCTTCGGTGACGGCAATCATAATGAGAAAGAAAAGAAGATCGGTCCAGGAAAATTCCGGCGCTAACCCCCCCATGGTAAGCGAACGTGCCAAAAAGAAGGCCAAACCAACCAACAATAGAACATAAAGTCGGTGCAAAATGGGATGCACAATCTTAGGCTTTTCGGCTGAGCCTTCTGTCGCGGACATGGCGCCAGTCCCTTCAACAACTTTTGACGTCTGGGCCGATCACTTGTAAGGACAATCAGCATTAGCCGATTTGGAAGTTTGCGCCACCGGCCATCACTAACATGGCAAGCGCAACAAGAATACGTACGATGCGGGACATCTATATGACCCCCTTCATCACACTTCCTTGCCTCCGCTAACAGCAAGAAGGGGGCTCCGCTCTCGACCCAGACGTCAAAACTTTATTTCATCAAAATGTAAAGGCACGGTTGATCGCATCCAACGTTGCACGCGCAGCGGCATCGAGCACATCGCGCCGCACTCGGGCCGTTCCCACCAAAACGCCACTTCCGAGTTCGGGGAAGACCCCAATTGCGACAATGACGACGGCTTCGCCCGCCAGGCTAAGATGCCGGGCATCCAATATGCGAAATTCACATTGGCGTCGCATGACCCCATCGGCCGCTTTAAGCGTAGCACGAATTCCGGCCGTCATAAGGTCACGGGCCGTTTCGGAGCCCGGTACCAACACCGCCGTTCCCGGATACTCCTGCTCATCGAGTTGAAGAACCACCGAAATCGTCTTTCCTTGCTCGGTGTACTCCGCCGCCAGTTCCGCCAACATCGGACGTCGCTCTGATCGCATCAGGTCGCCGCCCGATGATCGCACCACATTGACAGCGTCCGGCTTTAGCCGCTGGCCGCTTATTACAAACAAATACGAAATGGTGTCCTGGACGATTTGTCCTGGGCTTTTGTGGCCCGACTCCGCAATGATATTAACACGTTCGATATTTCCCGACACCGTCTCAAATGACACGGCCAGCACACCAGGAATCTGTTCTAATCCCAGACGCAAGTCATCGAGCGAATACGTATTATTTCGCTCGGGTTCCCGTGTTTTTTGAACATTTCGACCTACCGGTTCGGTCATGGGCATCCACCAATGTCTATGTTCGCCTCGCGATTGCCAATTCCT
>SLMV01000062.1 GCA_007133365.1 Clostridia bacterium | reverse complement strand
TCAGCCTTCGCCAAAGAGGCTGAGACGGATGGTACCAAGCTGATGGCGATGGCGGTGGTGAAGATGGCCGGGACGTTGACGAACGGCATACTGTAGGATTCCAGATAACCATACGCGGTGGTCGCCGCGGTCACGGAATAACCGGAATCGATCAATCGAAAGGGCACCACGGCGGCATCGACCACCCGCATCAAGGGCAAGATCAGGCCGCTGACGGAGATCGGGATGGCAAACATGAGGATCCTTTTGACCAAAAGCCCGGTGGCCTGTCCCCCGCCATCCTCCTCCTGATCGAAACGTCCCCACATGGCCCCTCGGTTACGAAAATAGACCCATACCAGATAGGCAGCACCAGCAATGGCACCGGTCGTCGCCCCGAAGGTGGCACCCGCCGCCGCATACTCGAGCCCATACGGCACCAGCACGGCCACCAAGATGAACATCGTGCCCACGCGGATAATTTGCTCCACGATCTGCGACACGGCATGGGGGGTCATGGACTGAAGGCCCTGGAACAATCCACGAAAGGCGGACATGATCGCCACGAAAAACACGGCCGGTGCCAAGGCGACCATACCGGGATAGGCATCCGGGTTTTGCCAGACCTGCCCCACGAAATAGGGCGTCACCACATATAAGGCCAGCGCAAAGACGGCACCGGTCATCGCCAATAACCCCACCGAAATCCGAAAAACCCGCCGGGCTTGACGCACCGAGCCTCCCGCTTCGGCCTCCGACACCAATTTGGAGACGGCCAGGGGAATCCCTAACGTCGATAATACCAGGGCAATGGAATAAATGGAGTAGGGTAAACCAAAAAGGGCCATGCCGTACGCGCCGTCGTCGCCGCCCCCCATCATCCAGGGCAAGATAAAACGGTAAACGGCGCCGAGAATCCGGCTCACGAGACTGCCGATCATCAGAATAAACGCACCACGTAAGAAACTATCCCGTCGCATACGTCACCCGTTCTCTCATCTCGGAATCCGGCCAAATCGAGACCCGCACGCCGGATCCGCTTGCAACAAAAACCCGTACTTCTTTTGCCAATGCACCCCGTCCGGATCAACCCAAAAAATGAACGGTTGTATCGTTCATTTTCAGGGTTATCGCCGCACCATGATAGCACCATATCACGAGGGTGAATCCCCCGTAAATGTTTGAATCGCCTCCACAATTTCGCGCAGGCGTAACAGCAGTGCTTCCGGTTGAGCCGGCCACTCACCGCGAAATCTCACGCGACAACGGGATTCGCCCGGCCAAACCCTCGTCCGAAGCCGATATTTCGCACCCAGCGCCTGCCAATCCATACCGAGCGCTTCAGGCGAAACGCTTTCGAGGGTCACTTCCGTCTTATCCTTGGCAATCTGAATGACGCCCCGTTTTGCTGCCGCCACCCGAAGTTCCATCAAGCGAATCAATTGCACCGCTGGCACCGGCGGATCCCCGAAGCGATCGATCAGCTCATCTAGGCCCTCGCGGACGTCCTCGATCGTATCCGCAGCATTGAGTCGCCGATACCAGTCAATGCGGTCCGATCCCACCGGGACGTAATCATCGGGCAAATAGGCATCCACGGGCAATTCGATGACCGGTCGGATTTTCGGAGTCAGGCTTTCGCCCTTCAATTCGGCAACCGCTTCTTCTAAAAACCGCGTGTACAAGTCAAACCCCACCGCCATCATGAAGCCATGCTGCTGGGCCCCCAAAACGTTGCCCGCCCCACGCAGCTCGAGATCACGTTTGGCCAGGCGAAATCCCGAACCGAGTTCGGTAAAGGCCTGAAGGGCCCCGAGACGCTGATAGGCAACATCGGATAAGACCTCGTCCGATCGATAGGTCAGATACGCATAAGCGAGCCGGTCGGAGCGACCCACCCTTCCTCGAAGCTGATAAAGTTGAGCCAATCCCATCCGATCCGCATCTTCGACAATCAACGTGTTGACATTTGGAAGGTCCAGCCCCGACTCGATGATGGTGGTGCAAACCAGGACATCCTGTTCTTGCTCAACAAAAGCCTGCATCACCTGTTCGAGTTGGGATTCCGCCATCTGCCCATGGGCTGTTGCCACCTCGGCCCACGGCACTAAGGCCTGCACCCGATTGAGCGTTCGCGGGATGCCCCGGACCCGGTTATGCACATAAAAGACCTGACCACCTCGGGCCAACTCCCGTTTGATCGCATCTTGAATGAGAGGGGGGTCATACGACAAGACATAGGTGGCAACCGGCAAGCGATTCTCCGGCGGTGTTTCGATTACGCTCATTTCCCGAATGCCCGACAAGGCCATATAGAGGGTCCGGGGAATGGGGGTCGCCGTCAGCGTCAAAGCATCAACCGTGCTCTTAATTTGTTTTAGACGCTCCTTATGCCCAACGCCGAAGCGATGTTCTTCATCGATGATAATGAGACCAAGATCCGAAAAGGCAACGTCATCACTTAGAAGGCGATGGGTTCCCACCACCAAGTCAATCTGTCCCCGGCGAAGTCCGGTAATGGCCGCTTCTTGTTCTTTGGGGGTACGAAAACGACTTAGCACCGCCGTCTCAATGGGCCAACCGGCGAAGCGATCCGCAATGGTCTCACCGTGTTGTTGAGCTAAGATCGTGGTCGGCACCAAAAACGCCACCTGTTTCCCTGCCATGATCGCCTTGAAAGCGGCGCGCAAGGCCACTTCGGTCTTCCCGTACCCCACATCACCGCAAAGCAGATAGTCCATGGGATGCGGGCGTTGCATCGCCGCTTTGATGTTCTCGGCGGCCGCTTGTTGATCCGGCGTTTCCTCAAAGGGGAATTGGGACTCAAAATCCCTCTGCCATCGGGTATCGGGCCCGAATTGATAGCCGGAAAGGGCCTGACGCGCCGCGTAAAGTTGCAGCAATTCGCGGGTCATATCCCGAACCGACGCTTTGACCTGTGACTTTAACCGGCTCCAATCCCCACTTCCCAACCGGTAGATCCGCGGAGGATCGGACTCGGCGCCGGCATATTTATGTACGAGATCAACGGCTTCCATGGGCACGTAGAGCCGATCGCCGGCTGCATAGCTTAGCATCAGGTAATCCCGCTCCGCCCCGGCCGCTTCCTGCGTCGTCATCCCCAAGAACTGACCCACCCCATGATGGCGATGCACGACGTAATCACCCGCTTCGAGCTCATCGTGGGAGCGAATTGGTCGACGGCGTCGGCGCATTAAGGGATGGGACGGCGTTCGACCTCGACCGGTCAGTTCGTCATCCGTGATCAAAATGAGATTCAAAGCCGGTAGGTCAAATCCCTGGCTGAGGGAGGCCTGTATCACCCTCACCTCATCATGAAATACATCTGCCAGCCCTTGTTTTCGCGCTGACGTCGATGTGGTGACCACGACTTCCCGTCCCTGTTCCTCCCATCGCGAAAATTCTCCGCGAACCAGTTCCATCTGACCGTAAAAGACTTCAGTGTTCCGACTTGACACTCGTAAAAAGCTTTCAATCTTCGACTCCGTGACGCCTTTTAGAAGGTCGGTTAAATAAAGGCGCGGATGATTCATCGGGGGCCATGCGGTGGCCTCAGGGGGGCACTCCACCGCCAACTGTCCCGGAAGGACGACCCCTTCCTCAAGCCAGCGCTGATGGCGCTCGGTGACCTCGCGCTGACGTCCCCGTCGCCCGCGTTCAAGTGCCTCCGGATGCCACATAATGATCGGGCTTTCCGACGGGAGATAATCGAAAAACGTCACCCGTTGGGGGACCCAATAGGGGAAGAATAGATCCGTGTTAGGATAGTGAATTTCGCCCTCAAGCCCCTCAATCTGCCGCTTTACCCGCTCTGCGAGTCGGACGGCCGACTGGGTGTGACCCTGTCGCTCCAATTGCCGCACTTGATGGGCCAATTCTCGTCTCATGGCGTCGACGGCCGCTTGGTTGGAAACCGTCTTTAAACCGGGAAATGTCTCGGTGGCCGGACTGAGCAAGATCGATTCGATATTCTCCAGCGATCGTTGGGAATCCGCATCGAAGATGCGCGCGCTGTCAATGTGATCACCAAAGAATTCCAGCCGGATGGGATCGTCCCAAATGGGGGCGTACACATCGAGAATGCCTCCGCGCACGGCAAACTGTCCGGGTTTTACCGCCGCGTCCTCTCGGGTATAACCGAGCGCTCCTAGGGTGCGAAGAAGTCGTTGGAAATCGCTTTGTTCCCCTCGCTTCAAATGGATAAAACAATCCTTTAACAATTGGGGCGGTGGCAGGGCCCGTTCCAATGCCCGCACGGTGGCCACCACCAGGCTCGGTTCTTTCGAAAACAACTGTCCAAACACGCGGAGGCGGGCTCCCACCCATTCGTGACTCCGAGCTGTTTCCGGCTGCGGGACAAGATCCAAAGGTGGAAACAAGAACACCCTTTTTGCACCGTGCCAGGCGCAAAGATCTTGATGAATCCGAACGGCCTCTTTCATGCCCTCACAGACCACGAGCATGGACCGATTGAGATCCTGAAAAAGGGCGGCTTCCAAATAGGCGTCGGTGCCGGGCACCAGCCCATAGACCAAATGGGCATCGTTTCGATGGCGC
>SLMV01000075.1 GCA_007133365.1 Clostridia bacterium | reverse complement strand
TCTGATACAAAAAGTTCCCTAGGATGTTTCGTATCTTCTTTTTCATCACATTCCGCTTCGGTCCGCGATCTTTTAGTAGTTCCGCCGCACACTGGTGCGATCGCTCACGAATTTCCTCGATGAGCGCTTCGGCCTCCCGCGCATAGACGAAGCCCCGGGTGATAACTTCCGGAGGTCCTAAAATTTCCCTTTCCTTCCCATCGACGGTGATAATAATCATCACCATACCGTGCTGGGAAAGTTGTTCACGGTCGCGCAACACCATGCGCCCGACATCGCCGACCCCGAGTCCATCGACCATCAACTCACCGGAGCCAATTTGCCCAATTCGTCGGGCCTCCTTGGATGTAAAGGCGATAATATTGCCGTTATTAATCTCCAACATCGCATTGTCGCGAAAACCGAGATCACTTACTAACCCTTCGAAGGCCTTCATGTGACGATATTCACCGTGGACGGGAGTCACGAACTTGGGTTGGATGAGGTTCAACATCAGTTTGAGTTCTTCACGACTCGCATGGCCGGACACATGGACGCCGGAGCTTCCCCCATAAATGACATGGGCCCCGAGTTTGGATAGATTATCCACCGTTTTAAACACTAACTTCTCATTACCAGGCACTGGGTTGGCCGCGATAACGATGGTATCGGTGGGTTCAATCTGAAGGCGGCGATCATCTTGTCGCGACATGCGGGATAGAGCGCTCATGGGCTCACCCTGACTGCCGGTGGTCAGGACCAGGAGATTTTCAGGTGGCAAAGAGTGGATATCATTAGCGTCAATAAAGAGGCGCGACGGGGCTTTGATATATCCCATTTCCCGTGCGACCTCGACGCTGTTCTCCATACTGCGTCCGATCACCGCAACGCGCCGATCAAACTTCTCCGCCGCATCAATTGCCTGCTGGAGTCGGGGAATATTAGAAGCAAAGGTCGCCATCAAAATACGACCCGGCGCCTTCGGGAAAATCTCGAGCAATCGTCGGCCAACCTCGCGTTCACTTGGCGTATAACCAGGAACCTCGGCATTGGTCGAATCAATAATGAGGCAATTGACGCCCTCATGCCCCAATGAAGCCAGGGTGTAAAAATCCGTCACCTGGCCATCGATGGGTGTATGATCCAGTTTGAAATCACCGCTGTGGACCATCAATCCGCCGGGCGTTCGGATGGCGAGTCCCATGGCATCTGCGATGCTATGATTGACTCGGAAGAACTCGATTTCAAAGCGGGAGGTTCGGATCCTTTGACGCGGGCGTACCACTTGGGAGCCCGTCGGCAATCGGAGGTCAAATTCCTTCATCTTGCGACTGACCAACCCCAAAGCCAGCCCCGGACCATAAACCGGAACCGTCATTTCCCTTAGCACATATGGTAGGGCACCGATATGATCTTCATGTCCGTGGGTAATGAATATACCGGAGACTTTATCGCGAATGGACAGTAGGTAGTCGATGTTGGGGATGACGATGTCAACACCGAGCATCTGCTCCTCCGGGAAGGCGAGCCCGGCATCAACCACGATGGCGTCATCCTCACATTCCCAGATGATCATGTTCTTTCCGATTTCCGCAAAACCTCCGAGCGGTATCAATTTGACTTGGTCGTCTCCGTAAGCAAAATCACTGTTCATTTCTTTCACCTCGTATCAGTACTGCCAATTTCACAACGTGTCCGTGTCTTCCGTTCGTTCCTTTTCTTGCGTTTGCTTTGGTCTATTTCGAAACCCCATGTTCGCTTGGACACGGGGCAACCATTTGATTTTCCCATCACCGGTACCATTATATTACCAATGAATTCCAGGATAAAGGGGAGCCGCACGGTCGTGAACGTCACATCACGTCGGTGTGAATCTCCTAACGAACACAAAGCAAGAAGTCACCGCGATCCGCCGGTGACCATTGCCGCTGTCGTTAAGTGATAGTTCGATCGCTTCAGCGATTGTCTTTGCCATGTTGGTCTATGTCTTGTTTTTGGGTCGAATACCCCGTCGCGATCATTTGGCTTCATCGGATGATGCATTAAACATTCGGGCTCCGTTCCCAGTCGGACCCTCATTCCGAAATCGTTACATTGCTACCGGGAACGGAGCATTCCCTATCTTAAATGTTACGGTCAAGACCAGCGTGACCGACTATTGGCGAGCACTTAACCTCGTTTTTCCTGTTTTTCAACTTCCTCCCGGCCCAACTCTTTAATGACCGCTTCACGGGAGAGATTAAGGCGATCCATCTTATCCACTTCCGTCAATTTGACCATGATTTCATCACCGACCGAAAGCAGATCGGAAGGCGCCGATACGTATTCCGTATCCAACTTAGAAATATGCACCAGTCCCTCTTGATTTGGCAAGATCTCGACAAAGGCGCCCAACTTATCAATAATGCGCTTTACTTTGCCCCGGTAGATCTGTCCGACTTCGACGTCCGCCGTCAGTTGTTTGATGCGATCCATTGCGCCCTCAATACCTTCTGCGTTTTCGGAAAATACATAGACGGTACCATCATCTTCGACATCAACCTGGACACCATAATCGTCAATGATGCTGTTGATCATCTTTCCGCCAGGCCCGATGATATAGCGGATTTTTGATGGATTCACCTTGAGCGTGACCATGCGCGGTGCACGCTGGGACATTTCTGTTCGCGGTTTCGGAATCACAGACAGCATGCAGTTGAGAATATGCTGACGTCCGTCACGTGCTTGCTCAAGCGCAATCTGCAAGATCTCCTTGGTGACCCCGGGAACTTTCATATCCATCTGCACAGCGGTCACACCCTCGGCGGTCCCCGCCACTTTGAAGTCCATGTCACCTAGATGATCCTCAATGCCCATGATATCGGAGAGAACGGCAAACTGATCGCCTTCTTTGATCAGTCCCATGGCGATGCCGGACACGGGATTCTTAATGTTCACGCCGGCATCCATCAAGGCCAATGAACTCGCACAAACACTTGCCATCGAGGTCGAGCCATTTGAAGCAAGGACTTCGGAAACCAATCGCATGGTGTAGGGGAAATCGTCCTCAGAGGGAAGAATCGGAAGAATCGCCCGCTCGGCCAGAGCCCCGTGTCCAATTTCGCGACGGCTGGGCATCCGCATAAAGCGTGCTTCACCGGTGCTATAGGGTGGGAAGTTATAGTGGTGGAAATAGCGTTTAAATTCCGACCCCATAAAACTCATGCTGTCGATCATTTGTCGGTCACTGACGGTTCCCAGTGCCGCCACCGTAAGCACCTGGGTCTCACCGCGATTGAACAAACCGCTGCCGTGAACCCGAGGAAGGAAGCCGACTTCGCAACTGATGGGCCGGATTTCATCGGTTCTCCGCCCGTCGATCCGTCGGTTTTCAGATAGGATGGCGTTACGCATCTCTTCTCGTTCCAACTGACTGAGGACTTTATCGATTTCCTCGACGCCCTCGGGGAACGTCTCGTCCAATTCTTCGTGGACCGCCTGCCGGACCTCGTCTTTGGCCTCATGACGATCCGCCTTACCATTGACGGAAAGTGCCTCTTTGACCTTGTCTTGTGCAACACGACGAACCGACTCCTCAATTTCCGACGGAATGGTCCGAAGGGTTTTGGTTTCTGAATCCAAGCCGATTTCTTCGACGACCTCTCGTTGAAAGGCAGCCATCTTCTTAATTTCTTCATGTCCGACAAATATGGCTTCCAAGACGGTTTCTTCGGGTACTTCGTGGGCACCCGCCTCCACCATCAACACCGCTTCTTCGCTGCCGGCCACGATCAGATCTAACCGGCTATTTTTCATCTGTTCGTGATCCGGATTAATGACAAGGGCTTCATCGACCAATCCGACGCGCACGGCTCCGACCGGAGTCGTGAGGGGGATATCCGAGACGTTCAGTGCCATCGACGCTCCAATAATGCCCAACACATCCGACGGACAATCCGGATCATAGGAAAGAACCGTGATCACAACTTGAACATCGTGATGATAGCCTTTGGGGAAAAGCGGACGAAGCGGACGGTCGATCAAACGCATAGCGAGGGTTGCCTCGTCCGAAGGCTTCCCTTCACGGCGGAAGAAGCTCCCCGGAATGCGACCAATAGCATATTGCCGTTCCTCAAAATCCACCCGAAACGGAAGGAAATCCAATCCTTCCCGTGGTTCGGGGCTAGCACAGGCCGTGGCCAAAATCACGGTCTCTCCCCACTGCATTGTCACAGAACCTTGGGCTAAACCTGCCAATTTGCCAAATTCAAACGTTATCGGACGACCTGCAGTTTCATGTACAAATGTTTTCTTATTCAAAAATACACCTCCACTAAATCTATCACTTCGGGATGTCAAAAGACGCATTCTGGTTGAATCAACAATTTATCGGCGAATGCCGACACGCTTGATAATATCGTAGTAACGTTCCGGATCCTGTTTTCGTAGGTAATTAAGCAAACTCCGCCGCCGTCCCACCATCTTCAAAAGTCCGCGACGCGAGTGGTGGTCTTTTGAGTGCTCCCGCAAATGCTCGGTCAGCTCTCGAATCCGCTTGCTCAAAAGCGCAATTTGAACTTCTGGAGACCCCGTATCCGAATCGTGCAGTTTGAATTCCTCAATAATCTCTTCTTTGATATCCTTACGCAAGCTCATTAGTTATGACCTCCTTGAAGGGATAATCGCCGTTGACCGAGCTGTCGTCGGAGGAGATCGAACAACCCCGTCACGGTTCGACTTGATACCCTTGAATTTTAGCACAGTCGCAATCCATGCTGCAAACTTTCCCTTGCGTCCGTTCGCGCAAGTTGTTTTGTCACGCGTACATCGCGTGCGATCTGTGCCGTCAATTTATCGGGATGATCGAAAACCTTGGTCTTACGTAACCAGGCCAAAAAATAGACGGTGAGCGCCTCCCCGTACCAATTGCCCGCCTTATCAATCAAATGGACTTCCACGGACCGTGAATCCGATTGGCCTTGGGAGAAGGTCGGACTACTGCCCACATTGGCAACGCCCAATCCTAACGCGGTATCGTTGTGCGCCACCTCGACCGCATAAACGCCTTTCGCCGGAAGCAAAGCCGGACTGTGAATCCGAAGATTAGCCGTGGGAAACCCCAGTTTCCGTCCCCGCGTCTCCCCCGGAATGACACGGCCGGTCACGTCGTGGAAGCGCCCAAGGAGATGGGCGGCGGATGCAACGTCGCCGGCCATCAATAGATGTCGGATCCGGGTGCTTGAAACCGGTTTTCCTCCTAAAAACACCGGTGGCAAGACCGTAACCTCAAATCCCAGTTGAGCGGCCAATGCTTCAAGGCGGGCAGCGTGGCCCTCCGCGTTTCGGCCAAAGGTAAAATTATAGCCCACCACCACCTGATCTGCCTGCAATTGTCGATCGAGAACATCGGCAGCGAAGGTCCAAGCGCTTCGGTTGGCCATGGCCGCATCAAAAGGGATGGTGACCAGCGCATCGGCCCCGAAATGCTCAAACAATTGGGCGCGGCGCCGTTTTGTCGTCAAAAATTGGAATCGGTGGCCGGCCAGAAAATAGTTCGGTGGTGGCCAGAACGTAAGGACGATCAGTTCCCCACCGTTTTCCAATGCACTTTGGCGGGTCGTCGAAACGAGGTGCTGATGACCCCGATGAACGCCATCGAAGGCTCCCACGACCACAAATCGGGGTTTGGTCTTCGGCGCTTGGGAAAACTCGGACAGCGAGTAGCATTTCAATTGGAGTCCCCTCCGCCCTTGTTCAATTCATCCTTGTGGGCAAACACCTTCCGTAAGCGGGTCCCAAACGCCCCGACCTCCGCAATGGCGAGAAATTGCCCGTCCGGGCTCATCAGTCGGATTAACCCATCGGGTTCATGTAAGTGCGGGGAGCGCCCATTTAACACGCCAAACGCCGTCGGCCAGTCCAGCACCACTTTCCGGAGAAAAGACACTGCATTTCCTAAAGGATGAACGCAAACACGGGGGAAATTCGCAGGAAATTGAGCGGTGGATACATCAAAATGACCAATTCGGCTTCGAAGCAATAAGGACATATATCCGGACGTGCCCAAAGCGCCTGCGAGATCCTGAAATAGGGTACGAATATAAGTCCCAGCGCCACACTGGACGCGGAGGAGGGCCCGGGGAGGGAACTCGAGCCGATAGTCAATCAATTCAATATTATAAACCTCGACCGTGCGTGATTTTCTGGGAACCGTTTGCCCTCTTTGCGCCAGCCGATAGAGAGGAACGCCCTGATGTTTTAAGGCCGATGCCATGGGGGGTGTCTGCTCGATCGCGCCCACAAACTGAGGCAAAACGTTAGCAAGGGCCCGCCAGTCGGTCGGCGGATTCGCATCTTGGTGAGTGACCTCACCAAAACCATCTCCTGTATCCGTCCCAATACCGAACGTCACTTCACCGTAGTAAACTTTTTCTAAAGGCATGAGGTATTCTTGTAATCGTGTCCCTCGACCGAGTAGAAGCAGCAAAACACCAGCGGCGCCAGGATCGAGGGTTCCCGCGTGCCCCACCTTCTTGATCCCCCAGCATCGCCGTGCTAATTGCACAAGATCATGGGACGACCAACCCGGTGGCTTAAACGCATTGACGACCCCGTTCATGATGGATGCCCTTCTCGAATGAGCGCTTGGCGGGCAGCCGCAAGCACTTGCTTGACGGTCACATCCAACTCTTTTTGCAGATGGGCCCCCGCCGCTTTTGCATGCCCTCCCCCACCAAAATCCGCCGCGAGTGCGCCGACGTCGACGCCCCCTCGCGAACGAAAACTGACTTTGATTTTATCATCGAAATCCAATTGGCTAAACAAGATGGCAACCTCAATACTATCGATTGCCCGTAAGGCGTTGATCAATCCATCGGAGTCTTCGGGGGCCGCTTCCGACGCCTGAAACTCAGAGGGCGTAAGGACCGACCAGGCCAACCGCCCGCCATCGGATAGTTGCAGGTTCTCGATAGCCCGGCCTTGAAGTTTTACCGCGGACAAACGGCGCCGCTCATGAACTTCCTCATAAACCCTATGGGGCGAAGCCCCTTGATCCACCAAGGCCGCCACGCGACGGAAAGTGGCCGCAGTGGTATTGGAATAGGCAAAAAACCCAGTATCCGTCGCAATGGCCGTGTACATGGCCGACGCAATACCGGGTGTTGGCGTGAGATCCATCCACTCGAACCAGTCAAAGATCATTTCGGCCGTGGCCGCCATCTCCGGGTCAATCCAGTGCCAATCCCCGTCGGGTTTGACGCCAGGATGATGATCGACGACGGCAATGGTCAACCGGTCCCAGTCATCGACGACCTGACGCGCGGCCCCGATTCGGTCCACCGTGCTGCAATCGAGAAGAAGCAGCAAATCGAAGGGCTCTGGGGCACTCGACATTTGCTGAATCTGATCCGTGCCGGCCAGGAATCGATATTTTTGTGGAACCGGATCGGCTCCGACCAATGTAACCGATTTGCCCAGGGCTTGACAGGCCCATCCCATTGCCAAAACGGAACCGACACTATCTCCGTCCGGATCCACATGCATCGGGATCAGGATTCGGTCCGCACGGCGGATGAGATCCGTCAATTCCGAGGCGAGTTGACTCAAGATGGTTCGTCCCCTCTTTCCTTACGGATCTGTTTTAGTAGCGATTCGATATGCGCGGCGTATTCTGCCGACGTATCGAGATAAAACACCAATTCCGGAACAAACTTTAACCGCGTTCGATCACTTAACTCGGTACGAATATAGCCGGTCGCACTCCGAATGCCTTCCATCGTTCGCGCCTGCTCGTCCGCATCGCCAATGACCGAAACGTAGATCTTGGCATGCCCCAAGTCGGTTGCTAGATCGACACTTACCACCGTTGCCATCCCAACACGGGGATCTTTGAGTTCACTCGAGATAATTTCTCCGACGATTTCCTTGATCTCCTGGTTGACGCGCCGTAAAAATGCGTCCTTTACCATTCGGTCATCACCCACTTATCAGCTTCAACCGCGAGGTACTTCTTCTTCGATAAACGCTTCGATCTCGTCACCGACTCGCACATCATTGTAATTTTCAATGCTAAGCCCACACTCAAAACCCGACTTGACTTCGCGAACATCATCTTTGAACCGTCGGAGCGAGTCAATGGCACCTTCATGGATAACGCGCCCATCCCGAACCAGGCGGACGTTGGCATTCCGACGAATGACGCCGTCACTGACATAAAGTCCCGCAACAAAGCCGGCGTTGGGCACTTTAAAGACTTCTCGGACTTCCGCTCGACCAATAACCACTTCCCGATATTTGGGGGAAAGCATGCCGGTAATCGCCTTTTCCACGTCATTTAGCAGCTCGTAAATGACGCGATAGGAGCGAATGTCAACGCCCAGCTGATCGGCGGATTGTTGCGCCTTTCCGGTTGGACGCACGTTAAAGCCCAAAATGACTCCTTCGGAGGCGGACGCCAGCATGACATCGGATTCGGTAATGGCCCCAACGCCTCCGTGGAGGACCCGGACCGATACTTCTTCATTACTGATTCGCTCCAACGCCTGTTGACAAGCATCCAACGATCCATGGACATCGGCTTTTAAGATAATGTTGAGATCTTTATCAAACTCCGAATGGAAATCTTCCAGAGATACCGGTGCCGCCAATTGAAGATCCTTGAGACGTTCCTTTTCCTGAAGGTCCGAGGCCAGGCTTTTGGCGTCGGAATCAGACGGCATTGCCACGAGAAGATCGCCGGCCTCTGGTACGCCGTTTAGGCCCAGCACCGCCACCGGCATCGAAGGTCCGGCTTCGTCTACTGGATCTCCGTGATCATTAAACATAGCGCGAACCCGGCCGCCGTAAGCGCCGGCTACAAAGGGATCGCCTCGATGGAGCGTGCCGCCCTGGATGAGGACGGTAGCCACCGGTCCGCGTCCCTTGTCGAGTTCGCTTTCGATAATAATCCCGTGGGCCCGTTTTTCGGGATCGCCGGTCAATTCTTCGATTTCCGCGACGAGATTGATCATCTCGAGCAACTCTTCCACGTTATCACCGTGAAGCGCCGAAAGATTGACATAGATCGTATCGCCGCCCCATTCTTCCGGAACCAACTCGAAAGCGGTTAACTCTTGCCGAATGCGATCCGGTTGGGCATTGGGCACATCAATTTTGTTTACGGCGACCATGATCGGCACTCCAGCCGCTTGCGCATGGTCGATCGCTTCTTTGGTTTGCGGCATGACCCCGTCATCCGCCGCGACAACCAGGACAACAATATCGGTCACTTGGGCTCCTCGAGCGCGCATGGTGGTAAAGGCTTCGTGTCCGGGGGTATCCAAGAACACGATGGGTTTGCCATCATGGTAAATCGTCGAGGCACCGATATGCTGCGTAATGCCTCCCATTTCACTCTCGATGACCGAACTCTTTCGGATGGTATCCAAAAGCGTGGTCTTTCCATGATCAACATGCCCCATCACCGTGACCACCGGGGCCCGCGTTTGGGCGCGATCTGGATCATCCGGCTCGATCAATTCGCCAACAATCCGGCGACTCGGATGGCGAATTGCTTCCTCTTCTTCCGCATCCACTTGAAGGTCCACCTTATAACCAAGATCTCGGGCCACACTCGCGGCACTTTCTAGATCTAACTCCTGGTTGATACTGGCCATAATACCCTGGCTAATTAAATGCTGCATCAATTTAATGGCTTCGATCCCCAAGGTTTCGGCTAGTTTGCCCACCGTAAGCGGACCGCTAAGTGTAATGGAACGTGGTTCCGTCTCCTCCGGTTCTTCTTTTGCCTTTCGTTTCGGGGGTGTCGGTGAATCGTCCTTGAGCGTCTTTCGGCGACGAACTGGTTCTTTGCCCGCCGGCTCTTCGAGGTCAGATTCATCATCGGGTGCCGAGGGCCTTTTCGTCGTGGCCTTTTCGACCCTAGATGATGGTTCGGCTGGCGGTTTTGTCTTTTGTTCCGATTCGGTGGTTCCCTTGACGATCCGACGTACCCGCTCGGCCACTTGATTATTGATAGCGGACATATGATTCGTCACATCTAATTCCAATTGATCTTGCAGGATCGTTAGAACTTCTTTGCTTTTAATCCCCAACTCTTTTGCAACTTCGTATACCCTTTTACTTCGGGCCAAATCTGCTCACCTCCGCGCTTCATCTACATCATTTTCTATCAGCTCCACGAGCTCTTGCTTAAGCGTCGCTTTCATTTGATGATCGATGGTGCCCATCCGCAATGCCCGCGCCAGTTTGTCTCCCGAAAAAACGGCCGTTAAACAAGCGGCGTCCGGACACAGATAGCACCCACGACCCGATTTCTTTCCGCTGGCATCGACCGAAAGGGTGTCATCTGGTGATTTTACAACCCGAATCATCGATTGCTTCGGTTGTCGTTGCCCACATCCGATACAGCGTCGCAAAGGTATTTTGCGTCGGGCCATCGTCGCCCCCTCCAATCGGAATCGCCCAATTCATCACTCGGCTCGTTTATCGACTTCCGATTCTTCATTCTCTTCGGCCTCTTCGGCTTCCGTCTCCGGTTCGGCCTCTTGGGCCGCTTCGGTCTCATCCGATGCCTCCGTAGGGACTTCTTCGAAAACTGAACGGTCCGATGCCGCGTTTTCCTTCTTTGCTTCATCGGTCAGACGATCGATCAGAATACTCGGCCGATCGTCATCGTCTTCCTCACGGCGAAGCAGAAACTCGGGAACGCGTAAATCGCTACCGCCTGTCCGAACGGTTACGCCGGCATCTTCAAGTCCTCGCTCGCGGGCGTCGGCCTCGCTTTCGATGTCAACCTTCCAGCCGGTCAACTTGGCGGCCAGACGCGCATTTTGTCCCGCCTTCCCAATGGCGAGGGATAGTTGATCATCGGGAACGATCACGTGGGCGACTCGCTTCTCTTCCTCGAGCAGCACCCGCGTTACCTTGGCCGGGCTCAACGAATTCGCCACAAACTCTTCTTCCAACGGTGACCAACGGACCACATCAACTTTTTCGCCGCGTATTTCGCGAACGACGTTTTGAATGCGGGCCCCGCGTTGCCCAACGCATGCTCCGACCGGATCGAGGTTGGGTTCTGAAGAACGCACCGCAACCTTGGTCCGTGCGCCGGCTTCTCGAACGATATTCACAATCTCCACGTCGCCTTCATACACCTCAGGTACCTCAAGCTCCAATAGTCGCTTAACCAAATAGGGATGCGTTCGCGACAAGACGATTTGAGGTCCCTTGGTCGTTTTGCTAACTTCGGCAATGTAGAGTTTAATACGATCCCCTTCTCGGATACGCTCCCCTGGGATTTGCTCATTGGGTTCAAGAAGGGCCTCGGTGACGCCTAGGTCAATGAACACGGTCCCGTGGTGGACACGCTGGACCAAACCCGTAATCATGTCGCCTTCTTTTTCGATAAAGTTTTCGTAGATCCGATCTCGCTCCGCCTCACGAACCCGCTGGGTGATCACCTGTTTGGCCGTTTGGGCGGCGATTCGGGCGAATCGCTCCGGTGCCACTTCATACGGTACGCGATCACCAATCTCGTAATCGGGATCGACGCGTCTGGCGTCCTCGAGGTCGATTTCCCGTTTGTCATCCGTCACGGTCTCCACTACTTCCCGATAGACGGTCATCCGGATAGAACCCGAGTCTCGATCGACCGAGACTTCCACATCTTGGCCGGAGCCAAAATTTCGTCGGTAGGCGGATTTGACCGCGGATTCAATCGCTTCAATTAAGGTTTCTTTATCGACGCCGTGTTGCTTGCGGAGCTCATCTAATGCGTTCATAAACTCCAAATTCATACTATGCCCCCTCTCTTGAGCGAGCCCGTTTACGATCAAGGATTTGATTCTTTGGTCGGTTCCGGGTGCGCCCAAAGTCCCGGACGATTAAGGCTGGAAATGAAGCTTCGTGCGAGCCACCATCTGCCGGGGGATTTCCTGTGATACGCCGTTGACTTCGATAACGATCGCGTCCTCGCGTCGTTCTTTTAGTTGCCCGACAAATTCTTTTTGTCCCTCCACCGGGGCATAGGTCTTAACTTCAATCTCGCGACCGGCGAAAATCTCAAACTCCCGTTGGGTCTTGAGGGTTCGATCCGCACCTGGTGAGGAGACTTCCAGATAATAACCATCGGGCAGCCGCTCCTCCTCTAGGTCGAGCCGGGCACCCAATAATTCGCTGAAATGACTGCAGTCTGCTATCGTGATCCCACCCGATTTATAGAGCACCACGCGAATCCGAGGTCGGTCCGACTGAGTGTGATAACGGACCTCGACAATCTGATACCCTTCTGCACGGGCAATGGGCTCGGCAAGTACCATAATTGCTTCTTCTTGATGAAAATGACTGCTCACGCTTGTCCTCCTACATAATCTCAATCGGCAATTCGATAAAGTGGTTAACAGACAAAAGAGTGGGCGATGACCCACTCCTGCTGACGAAATCTCATGATTTCGTGACGACCTCACCGGTAGTATAGCATAGCAGGTACAAAGAAACAATATAATGGGTCAGTCGTGCCCTTCCCCGTCGGGATTTATGGGGTTTTCGGCGATTCACCCATTGTACTTTAAATGAACCCCATTCGATGGGTGACTCGACTTCAACGATCCTTCTCGTTAATTGCATCTCGCCGAGCACGTGCCCAATCGGCCTGAACTTTGTATTCGCATTCATCCTCAACCGGGACCTCGAGGATAAAGGGGTGTTCCCGCAGCGCCGGGTGGTTGATGATTCGGGTAAGGGCCTCCTCACCCAAATGCCCGTCTCCCAGCTTTTCATGCCCGTCCTTTCGGCTGTTAAAAGGCGCCCGGGCGTCGTTCAAATGGATGATTTTGACCGATTCCAGGCCGAGAGCACAATCCAGTTCCTGAATATACTCCGCTAAACCCGTCGATGTATGAAGTGGATAGCCGCGGACAAAGCTGTGACAGGTGTCAACACAAATCCCGACCGAATCGGCATCATCTAATCGATCCCGGATCATGGCGAGTTCCCTAGGCGTGCTCCCGATTTCCGAGCCCGCACCGGACATCAACTCCAAAAGCAATCGCACCCCTGCCTTTAGGGCCGGACGGGCGTCCTTCATGGCGCGGTTGAGTCCGTATGCAATCCTTTCAACGCCCACCTCGAGCCCGGCACCCGTGTGGGCTCCGGGATGAATAATCAAATACGGGACATCGAGCTGAGCCGAGCGGCGAAGGTCCCCCGCAAGAGTTTCAATGCTATAGTCCCGGACTTCCTCACGGTTTGACGCCAAATTCAAAGTGTAGGGCCCATGCAAACAGACCATTTCAATATTGTGTGCGCGTCGTGCCGCATTCCAGGATACGATTTCGTCCGGTTTGAGCAGGCGTTGTCGGCCTCCACGCGGATTTCGCGAAAACGATTGTAAGCAATTTAGGCCCAACTCGTGGGCACGTCGCGCCACCCGAGGGAACGAGCCTCGGGTGGAAAGATGCGCTCCGATTTTCAAGATGGGATCGCCTCCTTAACCATCATTAATTATCATTCTTTCATAACGGCCCCAAAATGGCGAAGACAAGAGGGTTTGGCCGGATTCGCTCGAATTAATTTTGTAGATGCTGTCTTTGCGAACCAAAGACACGATGCCAGTGTCCGATCGCTTCTTTGAAATTGAGAGGTTGACGTTTTCGCCCGCAACCTGCCAGTTCGGGTGCATGCCCGGCATAAACCGTACGTTATCATTTTCGGTGTTTTTTATGGACCGATTCCGAAAGGAGCCTGACCTTGAAAAAACGTCCCCGCGTCCTCATTGCCGATCAGCGTCAATTCGACCACCTTGATGAATTGAGAACGGCCCTTCCAGAAGCTGAATTGATTATCGGAGAAACTCGGGCGATGACCCTCGAACGAATCCCCGATGCCGATATCGTTTTCGGCTTAATCGACCGCGAATTATTACAAGCGGCAACATCACTTCAGTGGGTGCATATTGATTCGGCCGGCGTCGATAGCCTTCCGCTTTCAAAACTGGCGGCTCGGAAAATTGTTTTGACCAACAGCCAGGGCCTTCACGCCGATACCATCGGGGATCATGTTTTGGCCATGATACTGGCCTTCTCCCGAGAATTACCAAAGTACCTTCGTCAACAGCAGGCCCGGTGTTGGGAGCGAAACGCCCAGGCTCGGGAGCTGGCCGGTCAAACCCTGGGAATTCTCGGCGTCGGTGGCATCGGAACGGCCGTTGCCTTGCGCGCAAAGGCATTTGGAATGACGGTAATCGGGGTTCGGCGAAGCGCTCAGCCGCACCCGGATTTGGATACCCAATATCAACTGGAGAATTTGTTCGATATGCTCGCGCGTTGTGATTTTCTGGCGATATGTTGCCCCCTAACCGAGGCAACGAGGGGGCTAATCAATGCCGATGCCCTGGAACAGCTCCCCCGGGGCGCCTTTTTGGTTAATATCGCGCGCGGTGCTATCGTTGACGAATCCGCCTTGGTTCAAGCTTTGGCAAACGGTCATCTAGGCGGCGCCGGTCTCGACGTTTTCGAATCGGAGCCCTTGTCCGCCGATTCGTCCCTCTGGGATTTCCCGAACGTTATTATTACCCCGCACATTGCCGGACGCCAATCCCGAGGGCCTGAAAAGGCGGCTCGGCGATTTCGAGAGAATATGGCGCGCTGGAAGCGCGGGGAACCGCTAAAGTGGCAGGTCGACCTTAGTTTGGGTTACTAGTCAAGGCGAGCGCCACCGCCGTCAGCCGAAGCGACGACTCCATGCCCTTTGTTATTCTTTCGCTTCGACCTCACCGATGGTGCGCTCGCCGGTGAGCAGGTAGGTCACCGTCTCCGCAATATTGGTTGCATGATCCCCCACCCGCTCCAGATGGCGGGCCACGAACAACAGCGCGATGGCGCGCTGAATGGTGCGAGGATCTTGCAACATATAGGACAGAAGTTCCCGAAGTATCTGGAGATACAATCCATCCACTTCCTCATCGCGGTGATAAACGCGACGCGCCCGGTTCAAATCTTCCTCGACGAAGGCGATCATGCTTTCTTGGACCATCTCCTGCGTTATCGTCGCCATGCGGGGAATATCAATCAGCGGTTTTAATAAGGGTTCATCGCCCAAATCGACGGTAATTCGGGCAATATTGACCGCGAGATCCGCAATGCGCTCGAGGTCCACGGCGATCCGCATCGTACTAATGACGCGCCGAAGATCCGAAGCCACCGGTTGATGACGGGCGATTAGCACCTCTGCTGCTGTTTCTAATTCAAGGGCATCCCGGTCGATATCCTGGTCCTGGATAATGATCATTTCGGCTTGCTCAATGGCGCGTGATTTTAGAGCATTTACGGACTGTTCGAGCATCTGCGTCACGTTTTTTCCCAAGGCCAGCGTCTTGGTCCCCAAGTCCGACAATCCCCGGTCGAGGGCGCGGCGCGGCATATGTGTTCGTGCCACTGGTATCGTCTCCCTTCCTATCCAAAGCGCCCCGTGACATAGTCATCGGTCCGCTGGTCTTCTGCGCGGGTAAAAAGTTCTTGAGTGGGGCCGTGCTCCACCAGCTGTCCATCTAATAAGAAGACGGTGTAATCCGAGATGCGAGCGGCTTGCTGAAGATTATGGGTCACCAAAACGATGCTGACATTTTCGCGTAACCCCGTGATCAGATCTTCCACACTTGCGGTTGAAGCGGGATCAAGCGCGCTACAGGGTTCATCCATCAAAAGAACCCGGGGTTTGACGGCCTGACACCTCGCGATGCAAAGCCGTTGCTGTTGGCCTCCGGAAAGATCAAGGGCCGACGTGTTCAGCCGGTCATGAACTTCCTGCCACAAGGCGGCATCGCGCAGTGCCGATTCCACAATGTGGTCGAGTTCTTCTGGTCTTCGCACCCCTCGAAGCCGAGGGCCATAGGCAATATTATCGTAAATCGAGCGGGGAAATGGATTGGGTTTTTGAAACACCATTCCCACCCTTTGTCGCAATTGGACCACATCACACTGCGACGAAAGAATATCGTTATTTTCAAAATAGATCTCACCCGATATCCGGCTTGACGGTACCAAGTCCACCATCCGATTCAAGCAGCGAATAAGACTCGATTTTCCGGATCCGGAAGGACCGATGATGGCCGTTACCCGATGTGATTTGATCCCAAGGGTTATGTCCCGAAGGACTTCGAAGGCACCGTAGGCAAGATTCAGTTGATTGATCTGCATGACCACATCATTCGTTTGCATTCCTCGCTCCTTTCGATCAAATCCGGCGACGTAGGAAACCCGCCAAGGCGTTTAAGGCCAACACCATCACAAGCAACGTCAGGGCGGCCCCCCAGATCCGATCGCTCGGCATGCCGGGGACTTGCGTGGCGGAAATATAAAGGTGATAGGGCAACGCCATGAACCGACTCC